>JAGXOS010000100.1 GCA_023659775.1 Methanomicrobia archaeon LH_S14
ATTCATAGGCATTTAAATACAAATACAATAACTCTAAGACAATAAGACAAGAGAATAAGCAAAAATGGACTCAAAAGTAAGAGCACATGTGCTTGTCAAGGGAAGAGTGCAGGGTGTGCTCTTTCGATATGTAACAAAAGACGAAGCGAATCTGAGAGGTGTAAAGGGATGGGTGCGAAACCTGGAAGATGGAAGAGTAGAAGCAGTATTTGAAGGAGCAAAGAGAAAAGTGGATGGAATGATAGATTTTTGTCATTATGGCTCTCCTGCGGCGAAGGTGTCTTCGGTAAAGGTTACATGGGAAGAATATACATGAGATTTTAAAGGTTTTTCCATTCGCTATCGGTAAACCGATTTTTCTTAGCACAGGTTCTTTCTCGTAGAAAGAAAGTGTATCAACAAGTCAAGTGTAAAGCAGCTACGGCTTTCTTATTCTTTGAGATTTCATTATACATCTCGCAAGCTTTATCCGTCTGCTCAATGATCAACTCTATTCCTTTTGATTCAGTATATTCTTTCGTTTCTGGCAAGACTTTCAAGAGCCCATATTTTCCCGTGCCTACAATTAGCACCTCCGGCTTCTCTTTAATCACCGATTCAATATCCTCTATGTGGAGAGCATGCCCTTCTTTCCTCCACCAGTTTTCTTTAACTCTGTCAGGGAAGATAATCACATCGCTTGTATATGCTTTTCCATCCACGACAATCCTACCGAAGGCATATGAGTTGATCATTTTTACGACTTCTTTCCCGCTGAGGCTCTTAAGTTTTGGCATTGACTGGTTCAAGCTCAATGTTGACAAGGACAGAAAAATCAGAGAGAATATCCCACTTTTTCATGGTTCTAACTAAATAGGACTAAGTCTTTTCTGCATTTAAACAGTTGATATAAAGAACTTATCCCATTACAATTAAGGAACAAAAAATGGACATAAGAGCACGAAAAATATACGAGGCGTTGTTTGCACTTGAAGACCTGCGGGAAATATTCAGACAGGCGTTACCTACAGGACTTGACGAAAACGAAGAAGAGCAGTTCCTGGACGGCATAGCCTATGTAGAGTCTATCATAAAAGAATTAAAAGAGGGTAAGGGCAGCCCACTCAAGTACATTGAGGACAGGATTGAACTGAGGACGAGAGAGGAAGAATACATAAACATTAATGCTATTCAATCAGGAGGAAGATTAACGCCGGAAGCGAGAAAAGCACTTATTGCATACGGTGATGGATATTCGGTCTGCGATAAGTGTCTGGACTTCAGACTTGACAAGATTAGAAAACCACCTGTGGATGAATTTCATGCTGAGTTAGCGGATTTCGTGGGCATGGACGAAGTAAGAGTAGTGCCAGGTGCGAGAAGAGGTTTTCAGGCTGTTGCTTCCTCCCTGCTTGAAAAAGGCGATGTCGTGATAGTTTCGGATTTAGCACATTATACGGAGTTTTTAGCGGTGGAAATTGCAGGCGGCGTAATTAAAGAAGTCTCTTCAGGCGAAAAAAATATAATTACCGGTGATGCGGTGGCGGGTAAAATAGAGAGTGTGAAGGATGCAACTGGAAAACTACCCAAACTTATCATCATCGAACATTTTGATTACCACTTCGGGAACGAGCATGACGTATATGGCGTGGGAAAGGTTGCAAAGGAATATGGCATCCCTTTTCTTTACAATGGCGCTTATTCCCGTTGGGATGGTGCCGGTGAACGGTAAAAAGATAGGAGCTGATTTCGTGGTGGGCTCTGGACACAAAGGGATGGCGGCCGTCGCACCTTCTGGCATCCTTGCCACTACTGATGAATGGGCACCAAAAGTATTTAGAACCAGCCATATCATTGGAGATGTCACAGGTAGGGAATTCGAGCACAAAGAGCCGGAGATGCTGGGCTGCACATTGATGGGTGGGACTTTGCTTTCCATGATGGCTTCTTTTCCGCACGTAAAGGAGCGAGTGAAGAGATGGGTTGAGGAAGTGAAGAAGTCAAATTATTTCATCCGTGAGTTTTTGCGAATAGAAGGTAATAAAGTTTCAAGTGAATATCCTCGTAAGCATACGCTTTCAAGGGTTGATACTCGTGATAGTTTTGACAGGATTGCGCGAACGCATAAGAAGAGAGGGTTCTTTCTCAGTGATGAATTGAAGAGAAAAGGAATTATAGGTGAATTCGCAGGCTCGACAAGAGTGTGGGAACTTAACACTTATGGCTTGAACTGGAGCAGGATAAAATACCTAAGCGAAGCATTCATAGAAATAGCGGAGAAATATGAATTGCCGGTAAGATAGTCCGCTCTTTTTGTAACCACACGATTCCACAGGTTTTCTTTTTTCTAAAAAGAAAAAGTGTAAAGAAAGCTTTACCAAAGAAACTACTATTTTTTCTTGTGATAATCTGTGGTTGTGAAATTGCCCCAGTGTGGTAGTGGAAATCCCTTGGGCTTGCGGAGCCCAAGATCCGGGTTCGATTCCCGGCTGGGGCATTATTTCCTGTGCGACTCGCCCACCATTTCACCAATATTTTCATATTTATTCGCAGCAAGGTACTCCTTCAAACCTTTCTTTATCCTCGGAAAAATTTCAAAGCCTTCACTTACCAGTGCACTACCCACTTGAAACAGGCTTGCACCGTTTTTTGCATATTCTATTACGTCCTTAGCAGAAAAGATACCACCAACTGCAATTATGGGTATTCTCAACTCCTCATACAGTGCGAAAACAACTTTCTTACCGCCGAACGCAAGTTCTTTACCCGATTTACCGCCATAGCCCGTGGGATTGCCTAAAAGCGGAATATCAAGCGTGGGGTCAATAGGTCTTGATATTACAGTATTAATAGCAGTGATGGCATCAGCACCCGCCTTTTCCGCCGTAAGCGCCAATCCCGCAGGGTCGCCCACATTAGGCGATATTTTCACTGCAACAGGGATACTTTTTGGATGCGCAATGTCTCGCATCTCCTTTATTATGCTCCTCAGCAGTTTAGGATTGTGCTCAACCGCTGCGAACTCCGTATGTGGACATGAGGCATTAAATTCGAGCATGTCTATTGGATATTTTATAGCTATCTTCGCCACTTCTCTGCATTCCTCAACGCTTTTACCAAAAATGCTCAGCACCAATGGCACATTCGCATACTTTGCATCTTCTATCTCCAGCCCATAGTTCTTTATTCCCGGATTTGGAAGCCCCATCGCATTCACATAGCTATGCGGTGATATTTCAAAAAATGTAGGATTGGGATAGCCATCGCGCTCATCTCGCCCAACTGATTTTGTCACTATTGCACCAGCACCTGCTACTGCATATCTATAAAGTACCTTCCCGGAGACGCCGAAGCCTGCGGCATTCGCAATTGGATTGGAAAAACTGATTCCACAGAATTCTGTTGCTAATAATGGCTCGTATTCGGGCGTGAAACGAGAAGGAGGGATTGATAATAGCTCACCAGCAATTACATTTGGCTTAATTGCGATTCTTTTACCACTCTTTTCTCGCTTCCATTTACCAAACTCCGTCCTTTCGAGCTCTTTTGCATCGAAAACCGGTCCGTCTTTACACACTCGATACCCGCCAAGCTCACATGAGCCACAAGCACCGCATCCGCATTTTACTATTCGTTCTACGGAAACCTGCGTTGGGATTCTTTCCCTTCTCGTAATCTCGCAAACACGCTCCATCATCAGTTCCGGACCGCATGTTAATACCTGCTCAAACTTTTCACCTGATGCCAGTATCTCTTCCAATAACTCTGTAACTAACCCTTTATAACCTTCAGAGCTATCTTCAGTAGCAACCCTGACATTACAGCCTAAATCGAGAAATTCCCTCACGTATAAAAGTTCTGCACTACTTCTTGCACCTTCTAAGACCACTACGTGCTTATCTAATTCTTTCGCTCCTTTCGCTGCAAACCTCAACGGCGCCGCTCCATAACCGCCTGAGACCATGCAAATTTCGTAAAATTGATGAAATATATTTAAGGTGGCAGGAGAAACAGATAAACTCAGATAAATGTCTCTTAATATCCCCACACTGCATAAAATAGAAGAACTAAAAGCGGAAAACGAAGAAGTAAAAACCTTCAAGTTTTTCTCGGCTGAAATTACCAAAGAAAGCATCCCTGGTCAATTCGTAATGGTCTGGAATCCAGGGGTAGACGAGATTCCAATTTCTATTGCCGATGCATCGCCC
>JAGXOS010000101.1 GCA_023659775.1 Methanomicrobia archaeon LH_S14
TCATTATATATCTATAAGGTCAAGGTATGCAAGAAAATTCGGTGAAGAAATAGGTTTTTTAGTGAAGCGAAAACAGGATGCATTGGTATCCGTCTTTGCAAAAGAGCGAACACCGCGTGTCACCAAATTCGGTGATGTTATCCTTGACGAAGTAAAAGAGATAGAACCGGTTAAGTCGAAATTTGAGTTCTTATACGATATAGAAGTTGAGGGGCATCATAACTTTTTGGTCAATAATTTCGTGTTAAGCGCAAACTGCGACGGTGACGAAGACTCAATCATCCTTCTGCTGGACGCACTGCTCAATTTCTCCGTGTTCTTCCTGCCTGAGAAAAGGGGTGGCAGAATGGATGCTCCTCTGGTTCTTATTCCATTCATCAATCCAAAGGAGGTGGACAAGGAGGCGCATAACGTTTCCACAGCAAGTGAATATCCACTGGAATTTTACGAGGCAACTTGCTTGGGGAAACATCCAAAAGAGGTGGCAATCGAGACGGCATCGAGCAGGATAGGAGAGCCGAAGGATGTTTATGGGTTTGGTTACACGCATGAGACAGCGGATATCGCCGCAGGTCCTTTAAATTCGTTGTATAAGACGCTGAATACAATGGTAGAGAAAATGGAAGCGCAGCTAAGATTGGCGAGGATGATAAGAGCGGTGGATGAGCGCGAAGTAGCGGAAACAGTGATAAAAAACCATTTCCTCCGCGATATAAAGGGAAATCTACGTGCTTTCGGCTCACAGAAGATGAGGTGTAGTAAATGCAATGCGAAATATAGAAGGATACCGCTGAATGGGAAATGCAAGAAGTGCGGCAGTAAGATAGTTCCCACTGTGCACGTGGCAAGTATAAAAAAATATCTTGACGTCTCGTTGCGAATAGCGGAGGAGTATCACATATCGGATTACACAAGGCAAAGGTTGGAACTCCTGGAGAAGGATGTGAATGCGCTTTTTGCCACGGAAGAGGAGCAGAAGGCGTTGACGGATTTCATGTAACAAACTTTCTTTCTACGAGAAAGAACCTGCGCTAAGAAAGAAATTACACCGTTTAACGATGGCACTATCTAAATAAAAATAGAGTGATTTATCACCGCGGAGAGCGCCAAGTACGCAGAGTTTTAAGACTGTTTCAATCTTTGCTCAGGTTTTCTGGTGCCTCTGTGTGCTCTGCGGTGAAATTTAATAACGATTTTACCATTTCGATTTATCTCCTCTTTTCCTCTCAGAATTCAGCAACGTGTTTCTCACCAATACGCAGGTTTCTCACTTTTCCTCTTTTTATCTTCATCTCTAAATCTCCAAATGCCTTCTCCTGCATCCTCTAAAACGATTTTGTAGGCATGTATCAATTTGTCACTCACTAAAATTTCTTTCTCTCCTTCCATTATTACTGCTGCAATTTTAACGGTGCTGGAAGTTGTGTCTTCCGTGACCACCTGGGTCTGCAAGCAATCAGGGATATAATAAGTCCGGGCTTTATCTCCCCCTGCTACCTCATAAGTTCCTACCTCCGTTCCTTCAGGGAGCCTTGGCCACAGACCAAGTTTTTCCGCAAGACCTGTCGGGATTATCGCTTCTGGACCTTCTGACTCAAAACCTGCGTTAAGTAGTGCTACTCCTTCAATTTCTCTTTCTTCGTCTTTGCCTCCGCCCTTACGCTTAAGCGGTTTTAACCTGATTTTAACTCTCACTCCCATTTCTCGCATCTCTCCTTTAAAACTCCGGCAGAAACTATTTTCCCTACTTTGCCTCGGGTTCTCAATATTTCCGCGGAAACTATCTTTCCTACTTTGCCTTTTCGCTCTTCCTTTTCGTTCTCTTTTTCCATTGCTTTATCTCTTTCTTTGGTTTTTAACTTTTACGTACCCCGCCAATAGCACCAACCCAATCGCAAATGAACAATAGTCGGCAGTTCTGGGACTGGCCATGCAGGACTATTCGAAGGTGAGATAAGCCTGCTGTCTTTGTTCTGGCTGTCATACTTAGATACCAGAATGCACTCGATGTAACCGTTTCCTGTTGCGTTCCATCCGCCCAAGCCCTATCGGGATATTCAGACGCCGTAATTGTTGGGTTTCCGAGCGTTGTGTCCTTGTAATAGAGGCTCACCGAGTTGCTGCCTGCGGGAATCGTTACCGAGGTTACTTCTACCCAGGGGTCTTCAGTTAAAGAGAAACTCCCCGTGGTGGAAGAAGAACTCAAGTTGACAGTGAAGTCTATACCGCAGGGATGCGGATTGCCTGCCGAGTCTTGCGTCTGAATGGTGATTATTTCCGATGGTCTGCCAGCCTTGATCGTTCGAGCGGGCGTGGTGAAGACGATTTTGGAGATGCCGCCGATGGCGTAGAGGTTGTGGTCCTTTGAGCCGACATAGATTGTTCCATCAGGGGAGATGGCGGGGGAAGAAAGAATGATGTCGCCTGTAGTGAAACTCCATTTCTCTATTCCATCTGGGTTTATAGCGTAGAGGTTGCCACCATGCGACCCTACATAAATTGTACCATCAGAGCCAATTGCTGGAGAAGAGAAAACCGTGTTACCAGTCGCAAAACTCCATTTCTCTGTTCCATCGGGATTTACAGCGTAGAGTTTGTTATCCTGTGACCCAACATAAATCGTCCCATCTGCCCCGATGGATGGAGAAGAGGGGACATCACTACCAGTAGTAAAATTCCATTTTTCTGTTCCATCTGGATTTATAGCATAGAGTTTGTTATCAGCAGACCCAATATAAATCGTCCCATCTAAATCAATAGTGGGGGAGGAGAAGGTCTCACCAACCTCGAAACTCCATTTTCCTGTTCCATCAGGATTTATCACATAGAGATTACCAATCCTCGACCCCATATAAATTGTCCCATCTGAGCAAATTGCTGGGGAAGAGTAGATATCGTGATCAGTGTTAAAACTCCATTTTTCTGTTCCATTTGGATTTATCGCATAAAGTTTGTGATCTCTTGACCCCACATAAATCGTTCCGTCGGAATCGATGGCTGGAGAAGACCAGAAAATCCACTTACCAGTAGCAAAATTCCACTTCTCCACTCCCGTCTGCGCACCAAGATAAGGGCTTCTCCCGGTATGGTTAAAGTCGTGATGGAACATGGGCCAGGGCGTATCCGCAACAAGCATCGCTGCCAGCAGCGAAATCACCATCATGTTCCAGATTAGTTTCATTCCTTTCATGAGATCTTCCTTAATTTATCTACAAGCTTCTCAACGTCTTCGGCTGAAATTTCCACACTTTCTCGAGCCATTTCATTCTCGTAGAAATTTCTATGTAAAGCATTTGCTTCACCGAAAAATCTAACGATATCTTTGTCTCCACTCACCTTTGCCAGTGTGTTAATAAAGTTCCACAAACTTCCATGCTCTTCTAACGTTAGCCCTCGCTTCGCCGCCACCATTTTAATCGTCAAAGCGGCAGCGCCCCAGAACTTTTCCGATGCCTGAACCAAATCCTCCTTCTTCAGCAGTTCTTTTGCTTCTGTTAGATATTCCTCGCTCAGAACTTGATAATGTTCCACAAGCTCTTCAGGGTCTAATTCTTCATCCAAACTCTTCCTCTTAACTATCAACGTTAACCCCTCTCGGTCCTCTATTTCTACTTTTTCGCCTTCTTTTATACTTTCCCCCTCAACGGTGCGAGCATTCCAGATTTCACCTCGTATTTTTATCGTGCCACCCTCTTCGTTTATTTCCGTCTCCGCTTTCGTTACTTTCCCGATAAGCTCTTCAGCACCTACTTTTGCTCTTCTCTTTCTCACTTTCAACACCGCTCCTACGGCAAAGAAGAAAAAAGCTGCGGATGCCACTGCAATTCCGATTGCCGTTAGCAAGAAACTTCTGAACCACTCCGGGTTTAAAAGTAAAGGCTCCTTTGGTAAGATTAAAGCGCCTATTATCAAGCATACTGCTCCACCCACAGTGAGTATTCCAAAGGTAGGCGTAAGCGCTTCGGCAATGAATAATATAACTGCGATAATTATTAAAAGCACACCAAACATATTCACTTCAAAAAGCCCCATCCCATACAGCGATAAAATCAGGCATATCGCACCTATCATCTCCGGCACGTATGTCCCTGGCGACATGAATCCGAAAATCAGTCCATACATACCCACCATTAGGA
>JAGXOS010000102.1 GCA_023659775.1 Methanomicrobia archaeon LH_S14
GATACCGGAGAAGATAAAAGAAGAATTGAAGACGAAGTTGAGAGCTGTAAGATTAAAGCTAAGCAGGGAGAAATCGAATGAAATTTTAAATGAAGTTGTGGAGAAGTATGAAAAAGCGAAGGTGAAGCCGCGGGAAGCTGTTGGGATAGTTGCAGCACAGTCCATCGGCGAGCCCGGAACACAGATGACGCTGCGGACTTTTCATTATGCGGGTGTAGGTGCGATATATATAACGCTTGGTTTACCACGGATAATAGAAATAGTGGATGCGAGAAAAAAACCTTCTACGCCAGCGATGAAAATAAAGTTAGCAGAAGAGTATGCATCAGATAGACGCAAGGCAGAGGGGTTAGCAATGGAAATAGAAGAGACTTATATAAGAAATATAGGCAAAATAGAAGCATCCACAGAGGATATGTGTGTGTGGGTTTCGCTAAAGGAGAAGGAATTGGAGAGAAGGCATATCGAAAGAGAGGAAGTAGAAGAAAAAATAAAGGGTACAGGTATGGCTTCGCTCGTGGAAGTGATGGAAGACGGCAAATTACGAATACACGTGAAGAATAACTTGTATCATGAGTTGCTAAGGCTTGAGGAGAAGGTGTCGAGCACGCTGGTGAAGGGAATAGAAGGAATAAGGCGGGTAATAGTGAGAAGAGGGTCAGACGGGGAGTATATGCTGTATACAGAGGGCTCGGCATTGAAAAAGGTAATGAAGATTGAAGGTATAGATTTCAGCAGAAGCACAACGAATAACATAGCAGAAATAGCGGAGGTATTGGGCATAGAAGCAGCTCGCAATGCGATAATCGAGGAGATGATGAGCACGTTAGAGGAGCAGGGGTTGGATGTGGATGCCCGCCATGTAACGTTAATTGCAGATGCGATGACAATGGATGGAGAAGTGAAGCAGATAGGAAGGCATGGATTAGCGGGAGAGAAAGCATCAGTTCTCTCAAGAGCCGCTTTTGAGGTCACGGTAGACAATCTACTGGAGGCTGCTATACATGGGGAAACGGATGAGCTGAAAGGCGTTACCGAGAACGTGATTGTGGGGCAGCCAATAAGATTGGGAACAGGAGCAATAAAATTGGTGGCAAGGAGGTAGAGGCAAAATGAAAATAAAGTCGGTTGAACTCTCGGACGTGAACAGGGAATTACAAAAGATGATAAGTAGCGGTAAAGTGCTGATAGGGTCAAAGGAGGCGATAAAAGCGCTCAGGGGAAGGGAAAAAGGAGCAAAAATTGTCATTCATGCCTCTAACTGCCCTGAAGAGATAAAAGAGGAATTAAAAGAGATAGGTAAAGAGGGGGATGAAAAAAACACCGTTTATGAATATCCCTCGAATAGCCTCGAACTTGGACTTGCATGTGGGAAACCTTATTCTATTGCTTCTTTATGTATTATGGATGCAGGTGAGTCAGAGATTTCGCGACTTTTATCTCATAACTTTCAATCCAAAAAACGCAGGTGACCGAAATTGACCGTGAAGCTGGACACTGAGGGAATAAGGTGCATAGGGGTATTCGAGAGTCTTACGGGTGCGGGAGTCAAGGATTGCGTGGTGGATAACGAAGCGAATAAGGTGATAATGGTGGTAAAAAAAGGGGACATGGGCTTAGCTATCGGTAAAGGGGGATCGAATATAAATAAGGTAAAAAAGCAGTTGAGAATGGATATAGAGGTTGTGGAGCACTCCGCGGATGTAAAGGAATTCATAGTGAATCTGCTTCGTCCTGCTTACGTGAAGAGTGTGGAGCTGTTGAGCAAGAATGACAAAATCAGTGCATACGTGGGGGTTTTCGATAAAGACAAAGGTATTGCAATAGGAAAGAGCGGGGAGAAGATAAAGAAGGTGAAATTATTGATGAAAAGAAATCAAAATATAGACAACGTGATAATAAAATAACTATGGGAAGAGGGATATACGCGGCGAGGAAGGCGAAGAAGAATAGAAAGAAGTTCAGGTGGAAGAGCATGGACTTTGCTCGAAGGGCACTGAACTCGGCTAAAAAAGCAGACCCTCTGGAAGGAGCACATATGGTAAGGGCTATTGTCCTTGAGAAGGTGGGAGTAGAGGCGAAACAGCCGAACTCCGCAATAAGGAAATGTGTTCGTGTTCAGTTGATCAAAAATGGTAAACAGGTGACTGCTTTTTGCCCCGGCGATGGTGCTATAAAGTTTATAGACGAACATGACGAGGTATTGATAGTAGGAGTAGGAGGGAGAAAGGGAAGGTCGTATGGGGACCTTCCGGGTGTAAGATTTAAGGTAGTGGCGGTAACTGACATTTCTTTAAATGAATTGATAAAGGGTAGGAAGGAGAAGGTCATCAGGTAACCGCAAATAAACGCAGGTAAAAATGTTTGATAAGATATTTGATAAATGGGACATCACGGGGGTGAAGATAGAAGACGTAGGTGTAGAAAAGCACAGCAGTCTCCAGCCGATGTCAGCGCTGCATAGCGGAGGGAGGCATGCGAAACAACAGTTTGAGCAATCAAAAGTTTGCCTGGTGGAGCGGCTCATCAACAGATTAATGCGGACAGAGAGGAACGCGGGGAAGAAACTAAAAGCATACAAAATCGTCGAAAACGCTTTTGATTTGATTTATGATGATACAAAGAAGAACCCAGTTCAGTTGCTTGTGGATGCCATCCAAAACGCGGGTCCGAGAGAAGAAACAATCAGGTTGAGATTTGGCGGCATATTAGTTCCCAAACCCGTGGATGTAACCTCGCAAAGAAAAGTGGACCAGGCACTGCTATTCATTGCGCATGGAGCACAGAAATGCGCATTCAAGAGCAAGAGGAGTATAGAGCGGTGCCTTGCAGATGAGATAATAAGCGCGGCGAAAAACGCGAAGTGTTATTCAATAAGCAAGAGGGAAGAAAAGGAAAGGATGGCAAGGGCGGCGAGGTGAATAGATAACTCCTCAAAAATTCGAAAAAGTTTTTTTTCCAAAGTTACCACCATCAACCTTTTTATATAAGGAGAGAGAAATATAAAAATAGTAATGTGAAGAAAGAAAGCAAAGCGACTTTTCTTTGCATTACTAAACTAAAACTTTCTCGGAGTGAAAGTTTTATAAAAGAAAAAAAGAAAGAACAGGAGGTTGTGTAAGGTATGCAATATGGAGAAAGAAGGGGGCCAAGTTCTCCCTTAAATGTTGGAGATACCTACGATGTAAAGATAGAGGACGTAGGAAGAGAAGGCGATGGAATAGCACGAGTAGAAGGATTTGTGGTCTTTGTGCCCAACACAAAAAAAGGGGATAGTGTGAAGATAAGGGTAACGAAGATATCGAGGAGAGTTGGATTTGCAGAAGTAGTTACGGAATGAAAGTTCCTTACGCTTCTAATATATACTACATCTCCATGAAGGCTAGGCTATAGCTTTCCCTTTTTTATTTTTTTCCCTACTTTCAGCGAAACGGTGCCTTCATTCGTGTTCGCTTTTATCAACAAATCCTTAGCATATAAGATGCCCACAATATTATCCATTGTGCTTTTAAAAATGGGAATTCTTGAGTATCTACTCCTTTTTATTAATTCCACTGCGGAATCCACGGTTTGATTGACTTCCAGACTTATGAGTGGCTGGAAGACCGAAGCCAAAATTTGGAAATGAGAATAGAAATCCTTTCACGCCACGCTTCAACAAAGCTCTCGCTCTTATTTTACCTATTCCAATCAGAGCGGTCTCAGAGCCTGAGAAGAATCCGGATAAAAGTAACAGCACAAATAGGAGTAAAAGTTTCGCAATAAGCCACGACACCTTTTTTCTTTTCCCCTCCCATTATAATTCAGTCATGAGTGTTTAAAAAGCTTTATTCTTTGCACTATTTTTCTTACATACTCATCATCCTTCAAGTCTACGGTTTCGAATTCTTGGAACTTTTTTATTACGTGTTCTTCAATCTTTCTAAGTCCTTCTTCGGTTCTTGCCTCCATCCTCACGATTATCACCGGTGAAGTATTCGAGCGGCGCACAAGCGCCCAGCCGTTCTCCTTCACGAACTCTATCTTCACGCCGTCTATATCGTTACCCTGCGAGTCCGTTCTTCTTTTGTATTTTTCAGGGTTCTTTGCAGCAAGCTTCCGGTAATAATTCTCCACTATA
>JAGXOS010000103.1:0-329 GCA_023659775.1 Methanomicrobia archaeon LH_S14
CATCAAAATAACACAGAATCCAGAAAGCCAGAGCACTGGAACAGGTGTACAATTCGGGATAAACGGTAGTGCAAAAGGAGAATATAGTGAGACGTTCATAGGAAATGCGGATTTGATAAGAGAAGGAAGCATCGTGGATACACATGATGTGACAGACGGTAATGCGAACTTCAGCACTTCCGAACCGTCACCGGGAACGTTCAATTTCAGCATCCGGTTCTATAACCTCACGTATTACAACAACCAGTCCACGGATAACTCAACGGTAACCGTTAGCGGACCGACACTGGAACTTGGAAACGTCACCGGCATAACGGAAGACTGGGGCA
>JAGXOS010000103.1:429-4002 GCA_023659775.1 Methanomicrobia archaeon LH_S14
GGGACTTCAACCTGAACCATTCCGTTTCGGTATCGAATGCGACAGCCGAGAATGTCAACGTCACTTATAACGTCTCCTGGATTGAAACTCAACCTCTGGGAACGGTGAACAAGAGCGAGAAGAAATGGGCGAATCAAACCGTGTCTAACTTCACGGTGCAGAACGTCACCGTTCGAGTGAATGCAACGACAACAAACGCATCTGCAACCAACGATACTGCGACTTTCTGGATAAACATCACGAGGAGAGACATCAACGTCACTGCTCATCCAGCTGAGACTCAGACCGTTGATCCAGCTGTGATTTTCTGGGTTAACGGGTCAGCGAAAGACGAATACGAAGATACACTAATAGGAAAAGCGGATTTGCTAAGAGAAGGGGTTATTGTTGCTACGAATGATATAGCGAGTGGTAATGCGAACTTCAGCACCAACGAATCCTTAGCCGGGACGTTCAACTTCAGCATCCGGTTCTATAACCTCACGCATTACAACAATGCAACTCCATCCAACTCTACGGTAACCGTTAGCGGACCGACACTGGAACTTGGAAACGTCACCGGCATAACGGAAGACTGGGGCAGGGACTTCAACCTGAATCATTCCGTTTCGGTATCGAATGCGACAGCCGAGAATGTCAACGTCACTTATAACGTTTCATGGCTCACCGGCTGCACCTTAGGAACCATAACGAAGGATTCTTCACAGTGGTGCAACCAGACCGTGTCAAACTACACGGTGCAGAACGTCACCGTGGAAGTAAATGCAACGACAACAAATGCATCTGCAACCAACGATAGCGAGACTTTTTTCATTAACATAACGAAGAGAGACATCAAAATAACACAGAATCCAGAAAGCCTGAGCACTGGAACAGGTGTACAATTCTGGATAAACGGGAGTGCAGAAGGAGAATACGATGAGACATTCATCGGAGATGCGGTTTTGATAAGAGAAGGAAGCATCGTAAATACCACTGCGGTCTCAGCAGGTAATGCGAACTTCAGCACCAACGAATCCTCAGCAGGCACGTTCAACTTCTCCATCCGGTTCTACAATCTAACATATTACAACAACCAGTCCACAGATAACAGCACGGTAACCGTCTCCACCGCAAAAAACATCAGCGTTATTCTTAACACAACAAATGTATTTGCAGATGGTAGCAATGTCACGATGATTACATTACAAGCAGTTGATAACAGTTGGAATCCCGTTTCAAACAGCTCATGGGTGAATATCACCGTGAACAGCAGCACGGCAAAGTTCAATACGTCCGGTACGAACATGACGGATATATTGCTGAACAGCACAGGTGGATATTCTATTTTACTGAATGATACCGTCATTGAACCGGTTTTGGTCAATGCAACGAATACGACCTATAATTGGATAAACAATACAGCAATCGTTACGTTCACCTCTGCACCCGCATCAAACATCAGCGTCTCTGTCAGCCCAACTTCTGTCCCCGCAAACGGATTTAATTACGCAACGATAACGCTTCAAGCGGTCTCTGGTTCCAATCCTGTCTCAAACAACTCATGGATAAATATCTCGGTGAACAGCTCTACTGCACTATTTAATACATCCGGGACAAATACGACCTTCATAAAACTGAACAACACCGGTGGATATTCGCTTCTGCTAAACAATACCGTTGTTGAACCCGTAAGAATAAATGCCACCAATACAACTTTCTCACCTGCCTGGATCAATGATACGGAAACCGTTGATTTCGTGTCTTATGATAAGATAATAATAAATGAGATTATGTATAATCCTTCCACATCTCAAGGTTCTGATACTGATATGGAATGGCTTGAGTTATACAATAATAATTCAGTGGCGATAAATCTCAGTGGCTGGGCGTTGGATGGTAATCCGATGACACCAGAAAAGACCATTCAACCGGGGCACTATCTCATAGTTGCAAGGAATGATACGGCATTCAAGAATTATTATACCGGGGTATCAGAAGAAATAGTTGTGGATGGGAATTTTATTCTGACAAACAATCCTGGAGATACAATAACGCTAAAAAATGGCACTGTAATAATAGATAGTGTGACTTACTATAAATCATGGGGTGCTGATGGAAACAATAAAACACTCGAACGAAACGAAACAGGCTGGTACGAAAGCAAAATAGACGGTGGAACTCCAGGCAAAATAAACAGTATATCGGTAGCACCGCCAAATATAACTTCATGGAATCCCGTAGAAGAAACTATAAGCAATATAGAAGGCGAATCCAGGACTTTCAACATCTCCGTTAGTCAAACCGTTAACGTAAGCTGGCAGATAAATGGAACTCAGGTAGGTTCTAACAACAGTGTACCCGAAGCAAACTACACCAATACAAGTGCAGCAATAGGGTATTGGAACGTGTCGGCAGTTGTAACGAATGACAATGGCACTGCGATGCAGACGTGGTGGTGGACGGTGGAGGAAGCGGGAATCGGTGGTTACGCCGGTAATCACCCGCTGACGATTTGCGACCACGATACGATCAATGGCGGACTGGTATTTGAAACGATAACAGATGGAAGTGGATACACGAGCCTGACTGCGACTGAGTCTGATACTTATTCGCAGGATATAACAATCAGCATACCAGAAGGCGCAACGGTAAAAATGGCAAGGCTGTACAACACCTACTGCTGGAGCAAGCCGGATTTTGGCGAAAGCGATGGGATTGGAATGCCAGCAGAAGCAGACTTGACGTTCAAGGGAGTGAAGAAGGTTTGCCAACACGGCTTAGACGATGGAATCGCTAACCGCAATTCACTTGCAAATCCGATAGATTACAATAATGGCGTTATTCACTACTGGGACACCAAGGGTCAGAACTATACCGGCAAAAAGTGGGACTTCCCATCCGGAGAATTCGCATGGAACGTGACAGACCTGGTCACAGGCAGCGGCACCTACACGGCAACAATCATGAATGATGATTCAACTCCAACTCCGGACGAACGTTTCGTTACGTTCGGTTTTGGTCTCCTTGTGGTGTACGAGAAGTCCAGCAGCCCAAAAATCGAGTACTGGATTGCCGAGGGATGCGACATACTGATGGCAAGGACTTTTGAAACGCCTGAGAACGCAACCAGCAGCACAACGTTTGTGGGCAGCATAGACCTCAGCAAAGTCTTGATTGCAAACCTGACAGCAGTTACGACTTGCAGTGATGGTGGACTTCTGGACCCGCCGACGAACATGATGTACTTCAACGGCGTTGAAATAGGACCTGCGACTGCTGACGGCACCTGTCACTACGGCGTGAACCTCTTCGACGTGACTTCGTTACTCAGCTCAACTCAGAACGTGGTTGCATTCCAGGACCGCAATGACCTCGAGTACGTGCATAATGCGTTCCTTGTTGTACGCATAGACACAACTCCACCTGCAAGTATTACTGATTTATCATATACTAATGGAACGACATGGATAAACTGGACGTGGACTAACCCGCCAGACCCGGACTTCAATTATACGATGGTGTACTTAAATGGAACATGGCAGAAGAACACGTCAAATCCGTTCTATACGGCAACAGGACTCACTCCTGATA
>JAGXOS010000104.1 GCA_023659775.1 Methanomicrobia archaeon LH_S14
AGCATTACAGTTCAGAGAATTGGCTGGTGACGAACTTTTCTGGTTTACCATGTCACAAAACGTCATGGCGATAGAAAAAGACAGGCGTAGATTTGAGCAGTTGGCATTAGAAATCCAGGAATATTTCGAGTGCGAGCGGTGCTGCAAGTGCTGCCGGGAGATGCCGATTCATCTGAACGATGAAGACGTAGAGCGACTTTACCGGCTTGACGGTGCTGCTCTGTTTGATAAGATGGACGAGAACGAGGTGGATAACTACCTGAAAACGCCATGCTCATATTTAAAAGGGAACACATGCACAATCTACGAAAACAGACCCATGTCTTGCAGGATGTTCCCCTTCGTCGTTATTCGTCCTGTTCCCACCCTGCAATTATGCCCTATGGGGGAGAAGGTATTTGAGGAATTTAAAGCATTAACTCGAAAGTACGGTAAAAAAAACCTGAAGGTGGAATGGGAAGAAGGTACTGGTACTTCTGGTGATAGGTTGCCGGATTACAGTGGGAGCACGGGAAAAAAAGCAGTCTATGTCGCTCTCCCGATACCTGTCCTGGAGAAGTTTTTAAAATATTTGCAAGCAGAGCGAGGGGAAAATGAGAGAAGAAAAGCCGCTGGGTTTGCTTGGAAGGAGTAGGGCAGGGAAATAAAATGACGCACTTAACTGTGAAGGGATAGGATATTTTATAGGCTCGGAAAAGGGTGAAAAAGCAGCGATAATAATTGATGACCAAAATGAGCCCTTGATTACGGTGGAGTGCTGTTTGGCTGAGATAAGACACGAAGTTCGGAAGACAGTCCCGGGATTCGGACTTATTTATTCGGTAATATTAGCCGTCCAAGAAGAAAAACGAAAAAATGAGAATAAGTAGATGGGATGCCCCCGGATTTATTGCGGGGTGGAATGGTTGGAGCTTTTGAGTTTAGATATTTGAATTTGTTTTCGTGGGCTCTGCCCATCACGGGCTCCGCCCGTGCCCCCGCAAGCCCTGTAAGGGCTTAATTTGGTGCTTGAGATTTGGAATACCCATGACTTTTTCAGTGGTCATCAATAAGATGTATAAATAGTAGCGTATATAAAACCCGGGTTAAATTTTAAAGATGCAGGCACGAATACCAAATCTTGCCCCTGTAAATCCTGTTGGGTATGCAATAATTGAGCCGGATTATAAAAACACGCTGAAAGCGTTGGAAACCAACAGAATCCCTGTTCAAATTCATTTATAGATACGCAGCATCGATGAGAGTTGGCATAACATCAGAAGATGACTTTCAGCAAGGGGCTAACATCCTGAAGCTGAACCAAATCAACGGGTATGCGTAATATAAGCTCTATTCTTGCATTTAAATCTAAAAGTGAATCGAAAGTTAAAGCCGGATTTGAATAAACTGCTATATCTATATCTATATTTCCAAAATCTCCCTTCTCCTTTCCCCTTCAATCCTGGAATAGTATATTTTATCTGAGCTCATTCTTATTATTTTAATTAAATCTTCTGCACTCCTCTTGTGTCAAAGAAAAAGTGTGTCATAAATAGCATCGGTATCATTGTATCCTGCAAGGAACTGCTCGGCTGTCAAGCGTGCCCATGCTTCTTCTTCGTAATGAGCATCTGTTGGTTCACCGATTAAAAATTCATACGCTTTCATTGCACAGCACCTCCGAAGATTTACTTCAATATACATTCACTCACTACCAGATAAAAAGTTTTTTCATCTTTTCTATTTTCAAATATCTCATATAATATAAGAATTATTTATCCGCTAAACCGCTAAACCGCTAAACCGCTAATTACCTTTCATTCCCCAGGATAGTAGATTGGCTTATTCCGGTGTTTGAAGGTTTGGGATTCGAATGCGAAAGGGTAGAGATGCCGGAAGATGTGTATGAAGCAAGGCAAAAGAGTGCGGAGTTAAGCGGAGAAAGAGTGAACCTACTTGCCACTAAAGATTTTGGTGCGAAGGAAAGCGTTGATATATACACGCATTTAGACGTGGTTCCAGCAGGAGAAGGCTGGAGCACGTCTCCCTTTGAGCCAGTGATTAGAGATGGCAGGATATATGGGCGTGGCGTAGCGGATTCAAAGGGAAGCGTTGCATCGCTTTTAACTGCGTTAAGCGTGATGAAGGAGCAGGGATTGGAGAGCAAATATAATCTCCGGGTTGCGTTAACCACGGATGAAGAGATAGGACTTTATTCGGGTTTGTGCTTCTTTGCGGATGAAGGTCTCCTTCGTAGCGATTATTTACTCTGTATGGATGGCGATAACGAGGGTATATGCGTAGCAACGGATGGAGTGATGAACTGGGAGATAAAGGTATATGGGAAATCGTGCCATAGCTCCATTCCTTTTTTAGGTGTGAATGCGATAGAGAAGGCTATGTTGGTAATAGAAGAGTTGGGTGAGTTGAAAAGAAAAGTAGAGAATAGGGAATCGAAAGCACCTTGTAGTTCTTATATGACTGAAGTAACAGGTCAAAAGCACATAACGCCTGTTTTTAACGTTACGATGATAAACGGGGGTGTAAAGGAGAATATTATACCCCCGAGCTGCACCTTGCGTGGTGACCGGAGGTATATTCCAGAGGAAGCGGTTGAGGAAGTGATAAAAGAGTTCGAAGATTTTTTACAAGACATAAAAACAAAGCATGGAATAGAATTAGAGCTGCATTGTAAACCCGGGTATCCGCCCATGTCCACCAGCCCGGATGAAGAATGGGTGAGAAGGGTAAAGGATGCAGCATCTTACGCTTTTTGCGTTTCTAAAGAGATAATAGGTGTGCAGGGTGGTTTGGATGTTGCTTATGCAGTCCAGAAAACGGAACAGCCGGTTTGTGCTTTTGGCGTTGGCAATTGGATAGAGAGTAATGCACATGGTGCGGATGAAAACGTCAGGATACAGGATTTGAAGGATTATGTGCAGTTTTTGGTAAGGTTGTTGACATAGGTGGGCGTTGGGCATCCTTGATGCATAACGGTTTAGGCGAACTATATTTTGCTGTTGAAGATCCGTGTAACTCCGTGAACCCATGGCAAGTTTTTATTTTTGTAAGCAATAATGTAATCTGAGGAGCGATTGACATGGTAAATCAAACTGGTGGAGAAGAAAGCGATTTTCTTCAATATGTTGACATCATTCGAGATTTCTGTGCCGATGTTACCCAGCGTAAAATTGCAGAACTTTTTCAGGTGACCGATGGGAAGAAAATAGGAACATACATCGAGCGTGAGTGCAAGAGTTACCTCGAACAACGGACTGGTCTAACTATGGAAGGCTCTGCTGCGTTGGGTAAGGATTTGCCGTTGTTCAATATAGATATTAAAACTACATCAGCAGTGCAGCCACAATCCTCAAGTCCTTATCGAAGTCTTGATGAGAAAATTTTTGGTTTACCCTATAATGTTTCTACTATTTATTTACCGAAAAGAGGACAAAGAAGGCTATCGGCTGGAAATTCTTCGTTGTTGCTATGTCCCTAAAGAATTAACAGGGGATTATAGCACAACAAGGCTTGCAAGAGAATTGCGTGATAAATATTTGCAGAAGGAGATCGGTGTGGATGCAATCATCGGGCGGTTAGAGGAGAAACTTGGTATTACTGAAGTTAAGGATTTAAATGTTAATCACAAATAAATCAGGCATGACCCCGGGGAATACTCCACTCCTTATTGGTTAGCGGAGAGAACGATAGCATGGAAGCCGTATAAAGTTTGTTGGTGTGGTTTGGGATTCAAACCGGAATTTGTGGTGCTAAGCACCATTAGAGACCGGATGGTTGGTGATAAGTTGCCTATTCCAGACGGAACGATTTATTTTATCCCACTAGACAGGAAAGAGGAAGCACATTTTGTATGTGCGGTGCTTAACTTTGAACTCGTTCGTAAAAAAATGCCCGATGAAGAAGGGAATAAAATAGAATATCTTGTGGAAGAAGTTTTCCGGACTCAAAGAGAATGGCAACAGGGCATATTTTCATT
>JAGXOS010000105.1 GCA_023659775.1 Methanomicrobia archaeon LH_S14
AAAAAAAAAAAACGACAAAATAGGGAGTGATAAACTTCTTTTGATCATACATCTCATCAATTGTTGCATCCCCTTATCCAGTGGACAAAAAAAGATTTCCGCTTTTCCCTAAAATCCTAAACCCTAAATTCTTTGAACATACTTTCAAAATATCTATCCGTCATACCCGCTATATAATCCCTCACTTTTTCTTCGGGGGTAGAATTATCAAGGTATTCTTTACTAATCCACACTATATCAACAAAATCTTCATATATTTTAGAACTTTTATTTTCGTTTTCAAGGTCCGCTAAAAATTTTTGATAAAGTACATTGTACATTGTACATTTCTTCAATTTTTCCGCGTTCTACTAATCTCTTCTTATTATTGTAGATATTCTTTTTGTTAAAATCTTTATATTCCTCTACGCTTTTTGAATTTTCTGTCGAATACGAAATGTGATTTTTGCCATAACTATTTTCGACTATATCTATAATGAGGGAGTTTATTATTTCGTCATTTTTTGTTCCAATATTTTCTATACAACGCTGTGGGACTTCCGAATCGTCATTTAAGAGGCCTATTTCTATCGCATCTTGAAGATCTCTACCTAAATATGCTATTGTATCGGCGAATCTTACAACACATCCTTCTAAAGTCATAGGAACATAATCTTTTTTTCCCTTTTTAATATCCCTTATTTCTTTATCAAATTTTTCCCAGTTCTTATCTGTATTGGGCTTTAATGATTTATTGTGGATTTCACCATTATGACACAAAATTCCATCAAGTACTTGAAGCGTTAAATCACAATCTTCGAAACCAGTTGGACATGAAGAACACGATGTGTAATATGGTCGTTATCCACTAAAAAAAAATTTAGTTTTTTATCGTACTTATCCTTCATCATATCACCCCCATAACGAAAGGATTTATTCTCCCCCTCCTTTGAAACACCGCAACCACTTTAAATTTATCGTTCGGAATAATAATCCCCCCCCCCTTTGTATCACCTTCTTCTATCTGCCTTATCATAACGAATGTTTTTAATTCCACTTAAACTTTGATTAAAACCACTCGTGCAGGCGTACCATCGCACTGTTTAAGGTTTAATGGCAACGCAACAAGAAAATATTCGCCGGGTTCGACGTTTCTTAAATCAAGGTTTTCAATAATAATCACCTAAGTTTCAGAGTATAAATAATCATAGACTATCTATCAACAAACTTTGCCACTATTTCCACTAAACGGAGGCATTTGATTAGCTATTTGCATATGTAGTCAATAATAGATATGTGGCACCACGGAAATAAAAGCACCCTTTGTGAACAACTACCGTTCCCAGAAATACACCGTTCTGGAGAAAATAACCGGTATAAATACTGAGAAGCTGAAAGAACTCTTCGGGATCAAAATGGATTGTTTGTTTTATGATATTACTTCAACGTACTTCGAGGGAAACGAAACGGATATAGCGACCGTTGGAAGAGCAATATCCCGCCTGAAAAATGAGTTTTCCATCTCCGATTGCCTGCTCATATTTGACCGCGGCATGGTGTCAGAAGATAATTTTGTCAAAGACCTCGAAGAGGGTTGTTATTTGCTACGATACGAAGAAGGCGGCGTCTAAGAAGCGCAACAGGGCTGAAGAGTTAAAGCGCACATATTTATATGCTATCTTTCATATCTATTGATGAAAACACTTGAACACATGCTCAAAAAAAAGGGGATTGACGATGAACGCTGAGAATGCACTGAAACAATTGAGTAAGGTGAAGTATGTCGTAGTCACTAATTCCAAAGGGGACATCACAACGTCGAAATTATCCATTCCCTCACGGGAACAAAGGCAAATTATGGATGTGCTGGGGGTGGAGTATATAAAGTCTGAAACTTAGGTAATTAATTCTTCTACTTCTGAGATCACAACTCGCTTTTTATTCTTCTTAGTCCGATTTTTATTCCAAAACCAGTAACAGATATAGGCACATCTCCCCTTTTGAATCTGCACGCCAATGGTCAAAATAGTATGAGTCACCGCTTTCCAACTTAGGAAAAGTAGAATTAAGCGTTGGGATTATTTCTCTCAACCGTTGTTCAAGCATTTTTAAACCTCCATTTTTAACCCCACGCAGGTATAAAACCCCTATTCTTTATATATTCCTTTATCTTATAAAAGTTTGGACTTTTTAACATCCACCTGTTTATGCGAAAAAAGGTTTACCTTTACGAGAAGAGAAAGAATCGAGGGTGAAGTATGGAAACACGCAACGATAGCAATATAAATGCAGAGAGTATTTTAAAGCTAATAAAACTGCCTGATTTACTTTCCATCTGTAATGCATTATTCGGCTTCTCTGCTATACTATTTGTGCTTGCCAGTGTAACAGAAAGGGCAATCGAAAATGCGCTTGTATTAATTTTAGTGGCTGCGGTGGTTGATGGATTAGACGGCATGGTGGCGAGAAATATAGAGCACTCGCCTTTAGGCAAATATCTTGATTCTCTTGCTGATATGGTGTCCTTTGGTGTTGCACCTGCAATTGTTGTTTATGTGCTTCTTAGGAACTATTTACATGTTTACGATTACGCTTATGTTACGTTGGCTCTTTGCGGTGCGTATATGATAAGCGGGATGCTAAGGCTTGCGAGGTTCGACGCAAAACCTTTCTTTCAAAAAGAAAGCTTTACCAAAGAAAAAGTGTATTTTGAGGGATTTCCGATTACCGGGAGTGCGATTTTTTTAGCTTCTTTTATGCTTGTATTTATCGAATTACAGCTCCCATTTTACCCGTATTCTTTCCTTCTGATTGCTTCAATGGGTATTTTATGCTTCTTGATGACCAGCAGAATAAGGTATAGAAATATAAAGGATAAGAGGATAGTGATACCAGTAGGGATTATTTTTTTCATGCTGTTCTTTTTTTATAAATTCTTCTCTTTGCCCTTCGTTTATCCCGCAGCCGTTATTTTTGCGTTAACAGCGTTTTATCTATGTAGCCCTTTTGCGCGTGTAAGTATTTGCTCAATAAGGTGTGGAAAATCCTAAATCCTAAATCCTAAGCACCAAATCCCAAACAATATCAAAATTCAAAATCCCAAAAGGAAGGTTTGTTTTGATTTTTGAGTTTAGATATTGGGATTTGTTTAGACCGGAGCTCTGCCCCGATAACCCCGCAAGCCCAGTAGGGGCTTATTTAGAGTTTAGTGCTTAGAATTTATACCACAAGATATTGAGCAATTATGGTGTAAGTAATATACTTGAAGCCGCAATTAATTGTATGTATGAGAGTGCTATTTGTAACGGACTTGTATGGAAGCAAGTGGAAATATGAGCGGTTATTCGAAGTAGCAAAAGACTTCCGGGCAAATGTAGTCATCAATGGTGGTGATATGCTACCCGAGAATAATGAACCATTTAGACAAGGCGAATTCATTACTAACTACCATGACAATCACTTTGCACTATTTGACTCTGCTGGGATCTATTATCTCTGCTACCCGGGAAACGATGACCTTAGAATCTTCGATAAACTGTTTGAGGAAACTTGCAATAAGTATTCCTTCGTGGTCTGCCTCGCACAACGCAAATTTGAAGTTGGAGGTTACGAATTCGTAGGTATGAACTGGGTAGTTGATTGTCCATTCCGGCTCAAGGACAGATGTAGAATGGACACAGATGGCTATATATTCCAGGAGCAGTTCGGAAAAGGACTGTTATCTACACCAGATGGATGGCAAGAAATAGATGACTGGTTTACCCATGCAAAAAAGCTCCCAACGATAGAGGAGGAACTTAATCGATTGGTACGCCCTAAGGG
>JAGXOS010000106.1 GCA_023659775.1 Methanomicrobia archaeon LH_S14
ATCTCTTCCCGAACACGCTTCATCGCCTTACACTCAGGCGCAAAGCCCTCTCTGTATCGCTCGTCGTAGTAACGAGAAGCTCCGCGAAAGCCTATCATGGGATTGTCTTCTTCCGGTTCAAAATATATACCACCTATGAGACTTGCATATTCATTGCTCTTAAAGTAACTCAGGCGTACAACAACCGGTTTGGGATAAAAAGCTGCTGCTATCGTGCCTACACCCTGGGACAATTTCTCCACAAAATAGTCCTCTTTGTTTCCATAGCCAGATGTAAGTTCATCTATCGTGTTCCTCACCGTCTCATCCGTTACCCTTTCAGGATGGACAAGAGCCATGGGATGAATTTTTATGTAACTGTTGATAATAAACTCCATGCGTGCCAGACCGATACCATCATTAGGAATCATCGAGAGAGAAAAAGCCTCCTCAGGATTGCCGAGGTTCATCATAATCTTTGTTCTCGGCCGCTTCAAATCAGTGAGGCTGAGCTTCTCAACGTGAAAAGGCTGTATTCCATCATAAACTATCCCCTCATCTCCCTCTGCGCAACTTACTGTCACTTCCTGTCCGGTGCTGATTCTTTCAGTAGCATCTCCCGAGCCGACTACGGCAGGAATGCCAAGCTCACGGCTGACGATGGCTGCATGGCAGGTCCTTCCTCCCCGGTTTGTTACGATAGCCGACGCGGTTTTCATCACTGGCTCCCAATCTGGCGTGGTAGTGTCTGCAATAAGGATCTCACCGGGCTGAAAAGAAGGAAGATGTGCTACATCAGGGACTATGCGTGCCTTGCCGTTTGCAACCTTCTCACCTACGCTCTTGCCCCTCGCCAGTACGGGGCCTTTTTTATCTATGTGATATGTCAGAAGGACATCCAGGGCTTTCTGTGACTGGACCGTTTCAGGCCTTGCCTGCACAATGAACAAGTCCCCGGTATTGCCCTCTTTTGCCCATTCAATATCCATTGGCCGCGTTTCACCTGCTTTCTTTGTGTAATGGTCTTCTATTGTAATCGCATAACGCGCCAATGTCAGGACATCATCGTCCGAAAGACAGAACCGTCTGCGATCCGCCTCTGGAACTTCCACGTTTCGCGTTAACACCTTTGAGCCACCACGACCGTAGATCATTTTAATCCTTTTATCCCCAATATTTTTCCTGACGATAGCCCTGTGCCCCTTTCTGAATGTCGGCTTGAAGACATAGTACTCATCAGGGTTAACAGCTCCCTGGACTATGTTCTCTCCAAGTCCATATGAAGCGGTAATAAAAACCACATCACGGAAACCTGTCTCTGTGTCAAGCGTAAATATCACGCCGCTTGTGGCTAAGTCAGAGCGTACCATCTTCATGACACCGATTGAGAGGGCGACCTTGAAGTGGTCAAAGGCATTGTCAATACGATATGATATTGCCCGGTCGGTAAAAAGAGATGCAAAGCACTTGCTACATGCCTGTTTCAATTCGTGGTATCCGCGAATATTGAGATACGTCTCCTGCTGCCCTGCAAAAGAAGCGGTGGGTAAATCTTCTGCCGTGGCTGAACTCCGTACTGCGACATCGGTATCAGTGCCGTACTCCTCACAGAGCCGGTCATAGGCAGCCTTTATTTCCGCCCAGAGCTCGTCCGGAATGCCCGCGCCTACAATCAAATCACGCGCTTTCTTACCACGCCTGTCAAGGTCTTTTATGTTCGTCTTGTCCAGACCTGCCATAGCCGTCTTGAGGTCATCAAGAATGCCTGCTGCGCTTAACACATACCCGTATGCATCGGCAGTGATTGCGAAACCATCTGGTATTTTTACCCCTTCTGTGCTAAGTTCACTGTACATCCCGCCTAAAGAGGCGTTCTTACCGCCAACCAGAGGGACATCTTCACTCCTGATCTCTTCAAACCACCGAATGTACTTCGCATCTTGTTTCATCATATTTGCCTCCTTCTATCCTATATTCTGCACTTCAAGTTTATATATCTTTAGAGCTTCCGCCACACTCGCATCTTCCACGGTGATGGCATAAATGGCATTGCACATCCTGATTGCATCTTCGAGCGACTTTTGATGGATGTTTCTACCCGTAGCATTCCCGGCAGCGCCACTGACATGGATCTGGTCATGAAGTCTTTTGAGGAACGACTCGACATCATCACTGGACCCACCAGCACAAATTACCTTTGTGCGACCTGCTGCCTGGATGGCTTCTTTAAATATCTCTCCAGATTCATAGCCTTCCTTTTTGGGGTAGTTCACCTTGACAAAATCGCTGCCAAGGCATGCGGCCACACCCGTGGCACCAGCAATCAGATGGGGGTCTTTCTCATCTGCCACCGCCTTGCCGCGTGGATACATCCATAATACTGTTATCAACCCATATTGGTGCGCATTGTAGACAATCTGCGCTGCCTGGCGTAACATCTCCGCCTCATACTCACTTCCGGGATAGACAGTATAGCCCACTGCCAGTATATTTAGTCCGCTGTTATCACGAAAATTCTCCACCTGTTGAACATCCAGCCACTGCTGACTGAATGGGTCGGACTGAGAAGTCTTGACAAGATTTGTCTTGGAATTCAGCTTTACCAGATAAGGAACATCAGGATAGTGCATACCGTATCTGGCAATCAAACCAAGCTGAGTAGCAAAAACACCGATTTTTGCATGACTGGCAATCCTGAATAGATGCTCTGGAGAGCTATCATCCGGGTGGATTCCTTCACCATAAAAATCGTCATTCAGATGCTCTACTTTTTGATCGCCTGCAAAAAGCATCAATCGCCCGGTTCTCCTGGTAATCTCTAAATAATTATCGGTATACTTTTCCCGCACTGCCTTGGGAACATCCAAGGGCATAATTACATCATTTGCTTTGATTGTCATACTCACCCTCCGTTACGTGCAACTTTATCTCTGGAACCAGTTTTAGAAAATCATCTTTTTTGCACAGTGCTGTTCCTGGCCTCAATGTCGTTGCGGTACCGGCAGCCACGGCATAGGTCAGGGCTTCTTTGTGACTCTTGCCCTCGACCAACCCATAGACGAAGCCCGCAACGGCGGAATCTCCAGCGCCAATCGTATTTCCCACCTCCACCTCAGGCGGATAAGCCCAATATTGCTCTTTTTCTCCGACCAGAATAATTCCTCTGGCACCCATAGAAACGAGTACAATTCCTGTTCCCTGTTCGCGGACACCCCGAGCAGCACTAATGATTTCATCTATCCCTTTCAATTCCTCGTCCACCAATCGACTCAATTCATGGATATTGGGTTTAATGGCATCAGGAATGCCCTGAATACCCACTTTCATGGCGTCTCCATCAGTATCCAGTATAACCCAGGCTCCTCGGGTTTTAGCAATTTCAATAATTTTCCGGTATATTACGGGATGAACTCCGGGAGGAAGGCTTCCACTAATAACCACTATTTCAGGCGTTTCAAGCTTTTCGACCTTATGAATCATTTGCACCAGTTCATACGGTTTGATTTCCGGGCCCCTGGCACTGAGCACGGTCTGGCTTCCTGTGCTTATGACATTGACGATGATGTTGGTACGAGTTTCGCCGGAAATCCTGATAAAATCACACGAAATACCTTCGTTGAGCAACCGTCCTTCCAGTTCTTCTCCTGCGAACTCACCGACAAATCCAAGTGCTTTATTGTTAACCCCTAAGGTTGTCAAAACCCTGGATACATCTGTCCCTTTACCGCCTGCGTACCTTTGCTCTCTTTCAATCCGGTTAGCGTCATCAGGCTGGATCTTCTCGACCCACAACGTCCGGTCCAGAGCGGGGTTAAGCG
>JAGXOS010000107.1 GCA_023659775.1 Methanomicrobia archaeon LH_S14
GATGATTATCTCTGGGGTAATAGGGATGCAAAAGAGTATGTTAATAAAGTCTTTTATAAATTTAATTTTTCAGGAGACCTGCTTTTTCAACTTCTTCAAAAACACCTTCGATAAAACGCTTTCCTACATGTGATTTGACATCGCCCGTTCTCATTATAGCAAATGTTTTAAGTTCTTCCCGTGACAATCCATATCTTTCTCGCAAACTCCTGTTGCTTTCCCATATAAAATGAATGGTGGAGGCAATTTCAAGCCATCTGTGATCCTTCCCTCTTACCAGTTTTGCAAATTTGTCAAAGTTAATTACAGGGATTGATAAATCCGCCCATTCACTTCTCTCTTTTAGTCGGTAGTAGTCTTCAGCTAAACCCGGAGAGTAAGGTCCCCTCAAGTAAAGGTTATACACATATCCAGGATCAAAGCCAAAAAATCTTGCTAAATAAACATACTTTTGCATCCTAAGCCTGCTTATAAAATCATCGCGGTTGAATTTATGGATACCGCTTTTTTCTAATATATTTACAAATGCCGTCAGATTTCTAAGTTTTTCTTCTTTTATTTTCATATCTCACCCTTTCACCCCCTTATCATATCCGCCGCTTTGTTACTAATAGTTACTATACACTACTAACATATACATTAATCCACTAATACACATTGACAACATCAGCTTTACTTCAGTCTCAAAGCCACTTTCAGAATAACAGCGAATGAAAGTGGAAAAGAGGCTTGTTTCATCTCTTATTACCCCCTAATGCACTAAAATTTTCATCTTCTCCCAAACCAACGACTCCACCTTTTCTCTTAATTTATTATTTTGGATTGTTCTCCTCGTGTATGCGGAAACATCCTTTTTGAGCTTATTATAAACCGAACCATAACTCTCAACCGCCTTTTTAATCTTTCTTTCATCTTTAGGAATCCTTACCTTCGCATTCCCATTCATTACCGCATACTCAATATATTTCGCCTCCTCTTGTGAACCGCAATCAAATCTCGCATCGCCAATCTTCACGAAGAAGCCGCGTAAATCCGAGCCAACTTCGAGCTTACCTTTAGGAACTTCGAGCTCTATGCACTCTTCATTTCCGATATAATCATCAGGGAACTTCTTCAGTTCGCTTATATCAAATTCACGCAGAATACCTTCTGATAGCGCATCTATATTTGCTCCTTTTCTCTTCGCCTGTCTCGGAACGCTTTCTGCTTTCTCAAGTCTGGACTTAACCAAATCAACAACCGCTTTATAAACTTCTAACTGCTCTTCTTCGGTTAAGCCCAAAATCTCACCCATCACTATTTTGTCGAGTTCTCTTCTTTCGGGTTTTACTTTGTCTAAAGAGACTTCTTCTGGGGTTTTTGTGCCGACTTCTTCAAAAATAGAATCACAACAGGTTTTAGATAATTTATGAAAAGAATTTTCAAGTTTTGCCCTTATCTTTTTGGATAACTCCGATGGATTTGGAATACCTAAATGTTCCATAACCACCACATCAATATCAGCAATTGCTTGAGCCCCAGTTAATTGCCTTCAAGTATGTTCAATAATCAATCTTGACACGGTGGAGTTCAGGAACGCTCCAAGAAGTACCGTATCCCCTTTATTCTTTGGTGTAACCCCATAGAGTTTCTTATCCTCAAACACATCATTATTAAGAAAGACCGGCATTCTTTCTCCTACTTTTGCAGGAAAAATTAGAGGTGCGTAATTCCAACCTTTACCAAGTGCATACCACGGAGAGCGTGAACCACAGGTAGGTCTCTTTTGGAACTCTCGCCCTCGCTCTTCCCCATATTCAATATATTTCAAAACGTTCGTTCCCTTCAGCTCCTCTTTCTGTTTGTAGCAAATCAGAACTTTGAATTTTAAGTTTTTTTTATCAACAGAATATCCCTCCACCTCTTTTAACGTGAAGATGATTGGCTGCAAAAATTCTTTCTCAATTCCCCACCTCTTTATATCCTCTTCCGTAAGATAAAAGAACTCATTTGCTCCTGTTTTTATTCCAAATCTAACATCTGCAACTTCTTTTAAAGGAACAAGCAGGTCTTTTCCTTTCTCTAAAATCTTGAAGAAAATTTCAGGCGCCCTCAAATATTTTCCCCATTTTGAACCTTCGTATTTCCCAGTATCTTCATCAAACCCTTCTTCCCATAATTTACATTGCTCTACCGGATAAATCCTGATTCTTTCGTCCTCAAAATATTTCTTTTTGCTCTCAATGAGCCTGATGAGCTTATTAATGCTTTTCCACCTTTCTGATTCATTTTGCAGGTCTATAAGATCCTTTAACGGCTTATTCAATTGAACGAATTTAACCAGGTTCTTTTTCCTCCCGCTCTCATCCTTGCATTTTTCAAGAATAATAATGCAGGTATTGACATCGGCATATTCAAACCATCTCTCAACTTTGCTTTCGATAATGGCAACGATTTTGAAGTTTTTCAGAAAGAACTCCTGCAGATATTTGCCGTAATCAACATCAAGCCAAGAATTGGAAGTGATAAATCCTACTTTCCCTTTTTCGTTCAGAAATCTGGCTGCGTGAAAGAAGAAATAGCCGTAAATGCTCATCCTCTTCCCTACTTCTATCCCACCTTCTTCCTTCGCTATCCTTTTCAATTTTGCCTTATAATCTTTCGAAAAGGTCTGTTCAAGCTCTTCCTGTCTCGTGTAAGGAGGATTTGTAACAATGGCATCGAATTTTTCATTCTCGCTTGGAATCAAATCAAAGAAATCCGTATTTTCCACATTCGAACGGAACCCACCGAAGATGTCTTTTATGGCAAGGTTCATTCTCGTAAGATAGCACCCGAACTCCGCTATGTCCACACCTTTTAATTCGCTCAATATCTCATCATGCCTCTTACCGCTCTTTTTCATCTTCTTCCGCATATAAGCTCTCGTTAGAAATGTCCCTGCGCCACATGCAGGATCTAAAACTCTTTCATCACCGGTCTTCACACAAAATCCTGTTATTAGGTCTACGACATCCGACCTCGTGAAATGTTGCCCGAACCTGTGTCGCTCATCATCAGGAATCAAATTCTCAAAAATGGAACCCAGAACCTCATAGCCTATTTTTGAGAAGTCATAAAGTTCCATTTCCTTTATAAATCCCTTCAATTGCCTTATCACGCCTACGTCATCCGGAAAAGGGAGGTCATCTATAAACTCTCGCTTGAAAAGATCAGCATACCCAAAACACCGCTCGAAATATTCGTAAAGTATGGTCTTGAACCTATTTGCATCTTCTGTTGGGATGTTTATCGGTGGAAGCTCAAAGCCGGAAGCACGCATTTTAAGGAAATTGTAGAATAATATCTTCGCAATGAGTAGGAGAACGCTCAATCTCGCAACGCGGTCAAAATCTTCCTCCTTCCCTTCAAAAACCCATTTCTGTTCCCTAAACCAAACATTCAACCGCTGCTTGAATAGCCGTTATATTCCGGTCTTTTCAATTCAATAATGCATGCTGTTTTTGTTCTGTTTTTATCTTCCCAAATAACGAGGTCTGCACGTAACAGCTCCCCATCTGTTCTTATGGGCACTTCTTGATCTACCTCAAAAGGGAGCTTTTCCTCTGCAATAATTTCTTTTAGCCAGTTTAATACTCTACCTTGAAACTGAAGTTCGATTATTTCACTCATCTTCTATATTTTTAGTTTAGTAAAGGTTTTTGCTTGCAAAAAAGTTTTAGCACGAACCATTTCTTAGTACAGTGTGGGGGCTC
>JAGXOS010000108.1 GCA_023659775.1 Methanomicrobia archaeon LH_S14
GGAACTATACTATCTATCCATCCATCGTCATGAACTTGGCACACTTATTCTGTGATGCCCCCTAAGTTGCACAAGAAACTAATACGCGTTTGTTTGCACTATTTCGAGTTCGATTACTACAACGGGGATTATTAGAAGAGCAAGAAGAATCATGGGCGTTTCGATTTGTTTCTCAATTTTAATCGCCAACTCGTTTTTGGATGTCATTTCCCTTTAAATTTTATACATTAAAAGATCTCAGGGTTATCTTATTTAATATCTCTTATCATTGATATTCTAAGATATAAAAAAGAGAAGGGGGCAGTAGGGTAGCCAGGTTATCCTCGTGGCTTTGGGAGCCATGGACCCCAGTTCAAATCTGGGCTGCCCCATCAAACTTTCTTTCAAAAGAAACTTTGATCAAGGATTCAATAGGCTTTATTAAAAATGACGAGAACTTTTGCAGATTATACATTCGGAATTATAGAAGCATCAAAATCGGTTCTCATAGAGTTAATGACAGCATTGAGGACTTATCGAGAGGCTCTTGTCCTCGTAGGTGGGTGGGTTCCATATTTTTTGCTGTAGAAATATAAAAGAAAAAGCAATCCCTTCGAGCATGTAGGCTCTATTGATCTGATCTGGACATTGCAGTTAATCCTGCTATAATTGATAGCGAAGTATACGCAACGATTGTTGAAATAATCGAGGAAAGAGAATACGTACCCAGAAAGAAGGGATAGAAACGGAAATGTGGTAAACTATAGCTTTGACATAGACATAGACGAGTGCAGCCAGATCTACGTGCAAGAACCATGCGAGGATGTAGTGTGGTTGTGGTATTTGAACATTCTTTTGAACATGAGATTATGGGGATACTTCCAGATAATGGTGAAACATCAATTAAGATGAAAATTGCGGACATAGTTGGATGTATAACTACAAAAGGAATCGCATTAGGTGAGAGAGATAAGGAGAAGGATGCTTACGATATTTATTCTGTGGTGGCAAATTACAAAGATGGTCCGAGAGATGTAGCAAAAGAGATTGTCCCTTTTGTAGAAGATAATTTCATTAATGAAGGAGTAGATAGCATTAAGAACAAATTGATAAGTGCAATAGATAGTATGCGTGAGAACCAAAGAATTAATCCATTAAAAAATTGACATGATCTTGATAGAAAAAGCGCTGGAACTGGTGGAAAGAGAAATAGATACTGATAATCTAAGGAAGCACATGTTCGCAGTGTCAAAAATAATGGAAGCTCTTGCAGATAAAATGGAAATCGCAGAAGAAGAGAAAGAGAAGTGGACACTGGTCGGCTTGCTACATGATTTGGATTATGAACGTACAAAAGACAATCATGAGAAACATGGGATTATCACGGCAGAAATGCTAAAAGAAGAACTTCCGTGACAAGTCCCAATACTACCAATCTCGCACTCTTGTAATTCTTTTGGTAAAGCTTTTCTTTTTAAGAAACAGTTTCCGGCGGCCAATTCTTCTCCATCCACCCTGGAATCCTTCCACTGTCTCTCGGTCCCACAAGCACCGTCCATCCAGTAACATCCTCAGTCTCACCAGAAAGCCTCGCTGCAAGCCCTGGTATCACCATCGTCTTATGCTTTACCTTACTCGCTACATTAAACGATTCCAGAGCATCTTTAAAGTTCTCTGCATTGAGCTGCCCGCCAGCAACTGCTGATTCTACTCCTATCCCTTCACTATCCACCACCATCAAATAGGAATCAATCTTGTTAGAAGTGATGTCGCTCTCCACCGTGTAATAAGTCAAAGCGAAATTAGTAGTGACAAAAAGAGGTGATTTCTCCGTTGGATTCCCTACCTCTCTCAATCCCGGCTCTACACTTACCGGGCGCCTCGGGTCCGTATATATATTTGCAACAAGCGTGCGCTCCGGTATCAATGAATGCGGCTCTATCGAGTGTAAAATCATTATATCCGCATATTTTATGATGAATAAGTCTGCGATAATCGCTTCCCAGTAAGAAGCTTCCAAAGCATCTTCAGATTTGGCTCCATCTCCGTGAACCATCCACGCACTCATAGGCACAGCAATCAAAGGATATGCAATTCCTTTATTCCCATCCACTATCCCCGCACGCCTTATCCTTACAAACCTGGAAAAAGTCTCCTCAAGTCCTTCCCCCGTTGGATACGTCCCAGGGTCCAATACGATGTCCTCTACGCCAGCAGAGGAGAAAGTCACGGCAAGACTGATTAGCATATCGAGGTCTGGTGAAAACAACGTAACTGGAACTTTATACCTCTTAGCAATTCTCAGAACCTCTTTCCAGTTATTTTTGTCCGCAGCGTATATCAACGGATTTCTATCTGAAACCTCCTTTAAACCTTCTTCCATCACTTTCGCATCGAATGAACAAAGCACGAGAGGAAAATCCGTTTCTTCTGCTACTCGCTTCACACATTCTGCAAAAGTTTTTGCATCGCCTGACACCGAACGAACAGCAACCGCATCCACCTTTAGAAATTCACCAACATAAAATTTCTTCCAATTTGTTATCTCTTTCACCCGCTCTCTCAATTCCTCTTCATTCATTGTATCCCATACGTCATAAGCAAGCGCTGTTCGGTTAAAGAAGGTACGCTCGTGTCTGTGCATAACATCTTCTCCACCTATTTTCCTCGCTCTCTCACTTATTCCTATCTCCACTTCTCTCACCGCGGGTGCTAACAATTCCGCTAACTCCTTACCTTTCTCTGCGTATTTCGGCTCAAAAAGTGGTGAGCAGTCCTCCAATCTCTTCTTCCTCTCTATCAGTAAAGATGCGAAAGCCAAACACGTTTTTTCACCGCATTCTCCACAATTTGTCCCCGGAAGATATTTCCATATCTCCATCGGGCTGCTTAGTTTCATTTCCTCATGCTCCCTTCCACGTCACCCAATCTTCTATTTCCACTTTTTTACCTTTATCTTCAGCTCCCTTCGCCCCAAACAGCATTTGCGTCACGCGCTTTACTGCTACTGCTGCCTTCGGATGCATCATCATAAACATGTCACCTCCAGCAATTCCTAATGTCAATCCAGTCATAATCTCATACAAGGGACCTCTATACTTTGCAGGCCCCCAATCAGAATCCTCCTTGATAGGTGAATCCTTCATCCACGCTTCTCTCGCACCCCACGCATTGGTTATACCACATGAAATTGGAAAAGCCAAATCCATATCGCCTTTTAATGCCGATATTCTCATCCTTTCTATGTTCGTGAATGCATAATCCAGGCCATAGCCAAGCGCAGCAGTTGTTGGGTCTATAACTATATCTTCCCTCGGCACGCCTAATTTGAACAAATACCGGTTCAAAGTCTTTTGTGCGTTTATGTCGAGTTGAGTCCACGAGAGAATAACATGCCCGTGTTTCAGTGCTGCTTTTGCTATTCGCTCGTAGTCCATGTTCAGGTTTGCGGATGCAATTAAACATCTCTCTCCTTCTGCAACCTCAGCCGCAGCCTCCAGCACCTCCGGGTCTTTATCCGGATTGCCAGACCCACCGATGATAATAGGGACTTTTACTGCTTGCAGCACTTCCTCTACGGTCTTTGCCGCTTCTTTCGCTGGTGTATCCTTTATCGTTGGGTCCGTGCTTATCAGATGAATTGTAACCATATCAGCTCCAAATTCACGCACGTTCTTCTTCGCCCATTCCCCCCGGGTCTTCCAGCACATCCTCATAATG
>JAGXOS010000109.1 GCA_023659775.1 Methanomicrobia archaeon LH_S14
TTGTATGCGGAGCCCTATGATCCAAAGCGCCCGGTTATCGGAATGGATGAAAAACCAAAGCAATTGCTTGAGGATCTTAGAGAGTCAATTCCCATGAAACCAGGTAACTCTGAAAAATATGACTACGAAGATAAGAGAAACGGTAAAGCCAATATTTTTATTGCCGTTGAACCAAAGGCTGGGAAAAGAGTGGTGAAAGTAACGGAAAGGAGGACAAAAGAGGATTTTGCACATTACATTAGAGATTTAGTAGACTTCGAATATTGTGATGCAGAAATGTTGAGGATTGTCCTGGACAACCTGAACACTCACTCCAAGAAATCACTTTACGAAACTTTCGATGAAAAAGAGGCTGAAAGAGTTCTCCAAGAAATCGAATTTCACTATACGCCGAAACATGGAAGTTGGCTCAATATCGCTGAAATCGAAATTAACGTCATGGACACTGAATGCACCGGAAGAAGAATGAAAAATAGGGAGTTCTTGACAAAAGAACTGGCAGCTTGGGAAAAGGAAAGGAATCGGCGAAAGAGGGAAATTGAATGGAAATTTACAAAACAAGATGCTGATGAAAAGTTATCTAAGTATTATGTAACTTAATTAAATTGGCATGACACTAGTGCAGGCGCACGATGCTAAGGTTGACATTCTGAGCTTGGAAGGAAGTATTCAGAGGGCGCTAACAAAATATGCTTTAAATTCGATAGACGAACTAAAAGAGCTAAGTCGTACCCAAAACGATATTTCAAACAGTATAAAGGTATTAGTTGCAGAAAGAAGGGGAGTTGACGAACGCTCAACTAATGACATAACACTCGAATTAAAAAAACTCAACTGACGTTGACCTTGGGGAACTTGTGAATAAAAGAAGGAAAAAGAAAAACTGGCGGGGATTCGAGCAGAGCAAAAGCATATTTCTGATGATTTAGAAAACTCAATAACCCATGAGCGTGAAATTATTCGTCAATACGGCTCAGTTGAAAATCAAGAATGAAACATTGGAACAGCAGTATCGTTCAGCTTTATCGGCAGTGGTCGGTCCAATACAGGAAGGAGTAAAGCGTTCGTTGAGCTATGTTACAGGATTTTTGCATGAAGATGTGGAACTGAATGAATATCTATTTCCAACCAGACTTGGTGAGCGAGGTTTTGAGGATATATCATTAGAATTTAATGACGGCTCGTCAGGATTAAAAGAGGTACTGGCTCTCTGTATTAGATTAGCTGTTGCAAAGCACTTAAGTGGAAGAGACTCCCAGTGTCTTGTCCTTGACGACCCCTTCGTGCATGTTAGCTTAGATCGTTCAAATAAAATGATTGAGCTAATAAATGATGCAATACAAGAGTATGAACTCCAGGTGATAGTATTTACTCATCGTCAAATGGAGTTTGCCGGATTCACCGGCAAGATGGTTGATATTCAAAGTGTGAAATGAGAATCCATACAAGACTTTAGCGTAGAGCATGCAGGATAATTTTAGTAGACGAAAGCCAGCCTGGATAAAGCTGAAAACCAAAGCGAATATGATCAATCACTATCGCTCCTGCCTTTTAATTACTTACCATAACAATTAACCCCTGTAAACTTCTCCCTGTATGATTCTAACAAAGGCGTCAGTTTTCGTTCCGGTATTTCAACTCCCTTTAGCCTATCTTTAATCTCCGCATCGCTCAACCTAACGTTCAACTTCCTGCTCGGAATGTCTATCTCTACAATATCCCCGTTTCTTATCGCACCGATTGCACCGCCGTTATATGCCTCCATCTCGACATGCCCGATGCAAGGACCGGTGGTGCCACCTGAAAACCTACCATCTGTGATTAGAGCCACCTTTTTATACCCTGCACCCATTATCGCATCCGTTGGAGTCAACATTTCCGGCATTCCCGGTGCGCCTGCAGGTCCCTGGAACGGCAACACGACAACATCACCCTCTGCAATCCTTTTTGCTTCTGTGAGGCTCTGCCCCACGACCCCGCAAGCACCGTAAGGGGTTATCGCATCCAGCAAATCCTTTTCAGTATAGAACACCTTAGCAGGTCCAGAATGAACCATCATCTCTTTGCCAACCGCGGTTTGCTTTATTACTGTACTGTGTGCAATGTTCCCTTTTAATACCGCTATTCCGCCTTCAGAAAAGTATGCATTATTGAGGGGTCTGATAACATCTTTATCCAGCACTTTACCTTCTTCTGCTATCTCCCGTATTGATTTTCCGTTTACCGTGAGAGAATCTTTTATCGTATCTTTCAAGCGGTTAAGAACTGCTGGAACGCCTCCTGCGCGGTCAACATCAGCCATCTCATCGGTTCCCGCAGGGATTATCTTACATAAATTCGGCGTTTCCCGCGCTATTTCATCGAACATATCCACATTAATATCAACGCCTGCTTCTTTGGCTATCGCAGGGATATGTAAAACAGCATTTGTTGAGCCGCCCATCGCCATATCCACCCTTATTGCATTCTCAAATGCATTTTTTGTCATTATACCTCCGGGCTTTATGTCCTCTCTGACCAGTGCAACGATTCTTTTACCGGTTTCATACGCCTGTTTCTTCTTCTCCTGGTTTATCGCCAGAGTGGTTGCGCATTTTGTCAGCGACATGCCCAAGACCTCAGTAGCAACAGCCATTGTATTTGCAGTAAAAAGCCCGACACAGGAGCCTGCACCACAAGCGAGCAGAGGAAGCATTTTATTCGCTTCTTCCTCGCTCATTACACCCCCTTTTACCTGACCAACGACACCAAACCCTTCAATGGGATGGTGCTTCTTTCCTTCTATGACGTTTGCTTTCATCGGCCCTCCGGTAAGCATAATTGCCGGTAAATCGAGACGCCCCGCAGCCATTAGCATCCCCGGAGTAATTTTATCACAATTTGTCACGCCAACCCAGCCGTCTAAAGAATGCGATAATGTCATTATCTCGATGTTATCTGCAATGTGTTCTCTGCTTGGAAGTGATAGCCTCATTTCTACAAACATCGCAACACCGTCACAAACACCGGGAACGCCCCATTCTAAAGGAACTCCGCCTGCATCTCTAATCCCTCTTTTTACTTCTTGCGTTAGTTCATTCAGGTGAATATGCCCTGGAATAATGTTGTTATAGCTGTTCGCAACACCGATAAATGGTTTGTCCAGGTCAAAATCTTCTTCTTTTAGTCCCGCGGACATTAATAATGCGCGGTGCGGTAAGGTTTCAATATTTTTCTTTAATATGTCTGAACGCATAGGGTCATCACCTTAAAGAAGATTATTTGTGTTTTATTTAAATGTGTCTATTTTTAGTTACTCGGGTATCATTCCTGCCTTGCCGATAGAAACGAGTGTTACATCAAAAATTAATGTTTTTCCCGCGAGTTCATGATTGAAATCAATCGGAGTAATACCCGCAGTTGTCAATTCTTCAATCGGACGGGTTGTTAGCATATCCTCACGGTATGCGCCGTATGCTTCTTCGGGTAATAGTTTGTGGGCATCTGAAGCCGCTGAAGGAGAATGGATTCGGCCGATCAATTGATTTTAATGAGTAAATATTTCAAGACGTAATTGTACAGGCGATAATTTACACTAATTTGCCTACAAAAGGTGCGAAATCCGACGGAAACAACCGCTATGC
>JAGXOS010000010.1 GCA_023659775.1 Methanomicrobia archaeon LH_S14
AATTGAGTAAGGTGAAGTATGTCGTAGTCACTAATTCCAAAGGGGACATCACAACGTCGAAATTATCCATTCCCTCACGGGAACAAAGGCAAATTATGGATGTGCTGGGGGTGGAGTATATAAAGTCTGAAACTTAGGTTTTAAATAATTATTTTATGCCTCCATTTGCATATGCTCAATAAGGAGTGGGAAATCCTAAATCCTAAGCACCAAATCCTAAACAATACCAAAATCCAAAATCCCAAAAGAACGGTTTGTTTTGATTTTTGAGCTTAGATATTAGAGTTTGTTTAGGATTTAGAGTTTAGTGCTTAGAATTTATACCACAAGATATTGAGCAATTACCTCCATTTCTATCCTGAGCATGCATCCAAAATCTTTTGTTTTGCTCTTCTTTCTTCTATGACCTTGCTCCACCGCCTGTAATCCCGCAACTTCCATGCACCCGCCTTCTTCAAGTTTGAAATACCACATACCGGCTCTTTATCCGAGAAATGGCATTTCAAACAATTACCGTTACAGCCCCGAACTGGCTCAAACCTCTTCCCATCTCCTCTTCTCACATAAATCGGTATATTAACACCCTCGCAATTGTTCGAACTCATAAACTCCTTATTCAACCCTTCAACCTTCTTACCGCCAAGCGACTCAAACTCCATACACAGACTCATCGTCACCTTATTTCTATCGCAAATCTCACGCGTCATCCCAAACAACTTTCTCCGGTATTCTATATTCACATGAAACCGCCCGCTTATCGCTTCTGTATATAACTTCTCCAACTTCCCTTTTGGAATTCCAAACCTTTTCTCCAGCTCTTCATAAATTTCATACTTCAACGCTTTCGGAATATCCATACAACTCGTTATTATATGCCCTGCACCAGCCTCAACCACTCTCCTCACCAATTCTTCCAATTCTTCCTTCCCGTCAGTCACATAAGGAATTATCGGGTCAATTCTGCATACTGCGAACTTGCCTTCATTCGCAATCCTTTCTATATTCCTCACCAGTTCATCTGTTGACGCACCGCCAGCCATTAGTCGCTGTCGCTTATCTTCGTCCACAGTAAGAATAGAAACTTCGCCAAACGAATGCTCTTGCTTTTTAATCAATTTCAGCGCAACATCGCTTATTCTTCCTTTTGTGGTGAACTGCACCGGGATATTGCGGTCAACAAACTCTTTTATTATCCTCTCGCTCAATCCATATTTCTCATTTATCGGCTGGAAAGGGTCGGTAACTGGTGAAAGATACCCGCAACTCGCAACTCTTATCCCATCCAGTTGCCTTGCCACTTTCTTATCAAAATCCTTGAATACCGCAACCACCCCTTCCTCTCGGAAAATCCTGAAATAGCCGCCTAACGCATGTGAATAACAAAACAGGCAATTATGGCTGCAGCCGTTATAAGGGTTTATTAAAAGCTTTTCTGAGGTGCATTCTCTGTTTCCATCCGGTTCTATCCCATTCCACCACCCGTGTAGCTCTTTGTTTGACTCGATTAATATATGTGGTATCGGAGATTTTATAACCTCAAATTGCCTGGATATTCTCCCGAATTCTACGGTTATTTTATTGCTGTCCATATCTTTCTTTTTTAAAGGAAGGTTTAAAAATATGGTTTTCTCCCGAAGGGTCTTCGTAAACCTTTTCAAGCTGCTTGCAGTCTTCAAACTTCTTGAGACACTCAGGAGCGTTTTTCTGTTCTTCTTTTCCAACATACACGTAGCTCGCATCATATTTCTGCAGCACGTTAAGTGTTTCCGAGACATTCCCTTTATACGCACGTTCTATATCCTCAGCACGCTCCCAAATATCGAATCCATGTCCGTAAGCCCAATTTACGTAACCAAGCACACTCAGTCTTCCGCCAATCATGCTCACCGGTGCGTGAATGGAGCACCAGGTTAGGAATACAGCTCTCTCTCTCTGGTGTGTGGGCTCGTACCCAGAGTCCAGTCTCATATTCTCCTATGTCAGCACAAGAATAGTTTGTGGATATGTTCCACATTAGTTGTTGTTCAAAGGAGGAATGGGGTTTGAATTTCTTTTTACATCCTTCAATGCTATCCCCAACGACATGTATATCGGAGATGTTCCCGATCCCAACTTTCGCTTGATTACAGTAGTTCAGATAGCCTATCTGAGAGATTTCAAATCCCATTACCTCTGCAGCAATTGTATCCGCAGCTAAAAAATCAGTACTGGATATTGCCACCCCGCACTTAAATGCGGTGGGACCAGCTTAGCCAGCTTAGCCAGCTTAAAGAGGCTTAAGTTTATTGCCTGGTATCCCTGATGCATTCTACTCTTATCATGATTGATAAGGCTCCCCATGACCATGTTCTTTAGTGAAAGCGTAGCTATCTATAACAGTGTCATGGGTTTTAGGTGGGGTGAGCGATACCCTGAAATCGCTCATGACTGCTGTCTTTGAAATTTTTAAAACCCTCCTCGGCTGGGGCGTCCGCTGGCCCCTCTCCAACTAAAAACTTCTTCACGCCCAGTTCGGATAGGAAATCTAATGTTGCACGAATAGCATCAACATGGGTCGCAGCAAGCTGTACTTGTTTTGACTTTGTTAAAAACGTCCTTTTTAATACTTAGCAAATCTATTTCCAATAGATATGGAATTAAAATTTATGGGTAAGTTTTTTAAAATCGCTTTCAATAGAGAAGACAATGAAACCGAAGGCGATATGGAACGAGTTAAAGTTCGGAGAAAGAACGTTTTTTCCCGCAGTAAGAATATTAGAAGAGATGAAGGAAGTCGTGTTCGATAAGAGCTTCTTAAAGCACGCAAACATGGATATGGAACTATATTTCATGTTCAGGGATGTATCGAAGGACGGAGAGGACGAGAAGAGGATAAAGGAGAAGGGATTAAGATATGACATCACCATTATGCCAGCGAAGAGGCTTGGCTTGGAATTTGTCAAAACCGCAGGACACTATCATCCCTTCCTGCCTGATTCTGACATAACGTATCCAGAAATATACGAAGTATTAGAAGGCGAAGCGCATTATCTTTTACAGTGCAGGGAGGAGGAAAGAGGTACGGAGAAAATAACAGACGTAGTGGTGGTAAAGGCGAAGAAAGGAGATAAAGTCATAATTCCACCCAATTATGGGCACGTTACGATAAACCCCTCTGAAACGACTTTAAAGATGGCAAACTGGGTTGCAAGAGCATTCTCCTCGATATACGAGCCGATGAGAAGGAAGGGCGGTGCAGCTTACTTCGAGTTGACGAATGGCGAGTTTATAAAGAACGAGAATTATGAAGAGGTGCCGAGTATTAGATTTTTGAGACCATCGGCTACATGGATAAAAGAAATAGGGCTGAGCAAAGAAGCGGAAATGTATGAACTACTTAGAGAACCCCAGAAACTGGACTTTCTTACGAATCCAAACCTTTTGTGGGGAAGATAGTAAGAAAGATAATGCACTTCATGACTTGCATCTTCACCACAACTACACAATTACCACTTCACTACCTCTATTATTCGCATTGGAATACGTTACCAAAGCTCGTATCTCTTTTTCATCTAAGAATTCTGTTGTCAACGCAGCGAGTTCCTTTGCTCTTTTCTCTCCTTCTATTATTGCATACGTTGCAGGACCAAAAGAGGACATCCCATACCCTAACGCATGGACTTTGAAGAAGTTGAAAAGCTCCTTTATTATATCCTGCTGAAGCTCTACCTCTATCTTCTTGAACCCCACCTTCTGTAACATGGTTAAACTCGCAGCAAAAGCATCTATGTCTTTCTCAAGCACTGCGGGCAGAGTCCGCATAAGCATTATCCTGCATATTTTTTCCACTTCTTCACTTTCTATCGGGCAATACCGCTTGAAAATTTCTACCTCTTCAGGCCCGTGCGCTCCCCTCTTCACTTCCGGTATTGCAAGAACAAAGAACCAGTTTTCAGGGAGAGCATGCTGAAAGAGAATTGGCGGTGGAGGAACCCTCGATGCCGAAGAAGGAAGGAAACTCGTTTTTGTTTCCTTATTCCTCATTCCCTTCTCGATCTTGCTCTCAGCTTCACCCTTCCGAAACACATGGCCACCGTCTAAGATGAAACCGCCTTTATCGAAAGCAGCCGTGCCTATCCCGGAAGTGCCTCCTCTACCCACCAGTTTTGCTAATTCCACTACACTGTAGCTTCTGTTTTCCAGCACAGATAGTGCTTTTGCCACACTTAACGATAATTGTGTCTGAGAGCCCAAGCCCACATGCGGTGGCAAGGGCTTCAATATCCTTACACGGTAATTCCCCCTTAGCCCTGGCTCTATTCTACTTCTTATCCGTTCTAATACCGGAACAACTTCTTTTGGATTCTCTTTCTCCTTAACCTCTTCATCAACCGCGGATACCTCCATCTTTAAAGAAGGCACTTTTAACGCCACTCCTATTCCACCATCTACTCTCCCAAGCTCCCCGTTCAGGTCTATAAGCGAGAAGTGGAGTCTGCTTGGCGAAGTTACGACTATACTCATGTGCTCCCTAAAACATTTATTTTTCCAATCATAAATTTTATTTTTCGAAAGGATACTTTCGAAGCACAAGGTGAATCTTATCAGCTTTGGCATTGAGAAGCAATATAGAAGACAAAATAAAAGAAGCGGTGGATATAATAAAAAGCGGTGGCACGGTAGTTTACCCTACCGAAACGGTCTATGGATTAGGTGCCGATGCATTCTCTGAAGAAGCAGTGCGGAAAGTATATAAAATAAAAGGGAGAGATTTTTCACAACCCATCTCCATTGCAGTTTCCTCCTTCGAGATGCTGCACAAAGTCGCCTATATAGATTCCAAATCCTTAGAAATCATAACCGAGCTGCTACCCGGACCTGTCACGGTATTGTTGAGGAAAAAAGATGTTGTGCCTGATATCTTAACCGCTGCATCTGAGGTCGTTGGCGTGAGATTCCCGGATAATGAAATTGCAAACCACATAATAAAAGAAACGGGGCCTATAACTGCGACAAGTGCGAATGTGTCAGGTAGAAATCCACCGACCTGCATAGAAGAAGTGGAAATAAAAGCAGATATTATTATAAATGGTGGTAAGTGCAAATATAGTATGCCGTCCACCGTGGTGGATATGTCGAGAGAGGCGGCGAATGAAGAAAAGGCGAAGATAAAAATAGAAATAAAAAGAAGAGGAGCATGTTATGACAGAGTATTGCACGTCCTGCGGGGTAAAGCTGCGGGAAAAGGGTTTCACGGTCTTCCCGTGCCCTAACTGCGGGGAAGTTGAAATAGGTAGATGTGCGAAGTGCAGAAAGCAAAGTAATTTATATCGGTGTGAGGAATGTGGTTTTGTAGGTCCGTAAAAAAATGAGATGGCAAGGTAGGTCAAGACGAAAATACACCGGGGGTAGGCTCCACCTTCACCGGAAGAGGAGGAAGCATGAAGCTGGTAGACCAGCAGCAGATACTACTGTTGGAGCGACACGAAGAAAAAAAATCAGAACGAAAGGTGGCAGCGAGAAAATGCGGCTGCTCAGATGCGAATTTGCAAATGTCGCCGATTCGAGAAGCGGAACCACGAAAAAGGCTAAGATAATAGCAGTGAAAAACAATCCTGCAAATCCTTTCTTCGCAAGACGAAATATAACAACAAAAGGCGCAGTGATAGAGACTGAAATTGGTGATGCGATAGTAACAAGCAGACCCGGTCAGGATGGGGCTGTGAATGCGAGATTAATTTGAGGGGGGGGGGTTAAAAATGTCCGGAATAGCACGAGAACGGCGAAAAGAAGTTGAAACGAGAGAGGCAACAGGGGGAACAGAGATAGAATTCAGAGTTATTTCTGAAAGTGAAGTAAAGGACGTTAAAAAGGGAAGAGGTTGAATGATGGATGGGTATCCAACGTAAGATGTACAAAATAGTAGGCACAATTTCCGGTGAAGTTGAACTGCACGAATTCGATTTTATCGTTGCGGGAGAGGTAAGAAGGAATGAGTATGTAAAAGTATGGAACGAATTAGATGGGTGGATACTGGGAAGGGTGGTATCAATAGTGGATGTGAAGAAAAAGACAGCTACTGCGGAGATTATAGGTTATAAAGACGAAAGAGGATTTTTAATGCAGCCAAAGAACACATTCTCACGAGATGAGAAGGTCTTCAAGGCAGACCAGTCTTTCATCATGGACACCTTGGGACTCAAATCAGGGGGCGTCCATTTAGGTATGCTTGACGGACGCAATATACCGGTATATTTGAGGAAAGAGGAACTTATTCAGAAACATTGCAGCATATTAGCGAAGACGGGCAGCGGGAAATCATACACTGCTGGCGTGCTAATAGAGGAATTGCTTGAGAAGAATGTCCCTTTGCTTATAATTGACCCTCACGGCGAATATCTCGCATTGAAATACGAGAACAGGAATGAAGAAGAGAGAAAACAAATGGAAAAATTTGGCATCTCTCCCAAAGGGTATGCCTCTAAAGTTGTTGTTTACACACCATCGAATTTTTCCATAAATCCCGCCGCCGATAAATTATTCCGCATAGATGGGATAAATTTGAGTGTGAATGAATTATATGACCTGTTTACCCTGTCTGATGCTCAATTGGGCGTATTATACCGGGGCATAAACGAAATAAAAGCAGAGAAGGAGTTTTATACAATTGAGGACATCATCAAGAAGGTGGCAGAGAGCAAAAGCAGTGCTAAATGGAGAATTATTCACTTCCTGGAAAGAATTCGAGAGACTGGTATATTATCCGACAGTCCCACACGCATAGAGGAACTCGTGAAGGTGGGACAGGCGTCAATAATAGACATGAAAGGAGCAGAGCCGAGATTACAGCAATTGATTGTTTATCGTGTGTGCAAAGAGGTATTTGAAGGGCGGAAGATGGGGAAGATCCCTCCTTTTATGCTCGTCGTCGAGGAGGCACACAACTTTTGCCCTGAGCGTGGATTTGAAAAAGCAGTCAGCTCCAATATTTTGAGAACCATCGCTTCGGAGGGCAGGAAATTCGGGCTCGGTCTGCTGGTCATCTCGCAAAGACCTGCACGTGTGGATAAAAACGTTATTTCTCAGTGTAATACACAGATAATCCTCCGTGTAACAAATCCAAATGACATCAGGGCGTTGAGCAGGGGTCTGGAGTTCATGAGCAGTGAGATGGAGGAGGAAATCAAAAGAATACCACAGGGTGTTGCGTTACTTTCGAGTCCGAGCATAGAAATGCCTATACTGGTTGATGTGCGTGTGAGGCGAAGTGAACACGGCGGTAGAGCAGCGGAAATGGAGGGAGTGGGAAAAAAAGAGGCTGTGTCGAAGAAGGAAGAGTGGAATGTAAGGGAAAAGGAGGGAAATAAAAGCCTGCTTGCAAGGTTGCTGTTTGAATGATTTTGGCTGGGCAGCAATAGCATATTCAGATAAAGAAATCACTACACTCTTTCAAATTTTATTATACCGCGTTTTTTCTCTTTGCTAATCAAAAGTGTTTTTAGAGAGTGCTTTAATATTAAGAACAAGAGCGAAGTAATGAATATGAAATCGCCAATCAGGAACCGGAAATACGCAACTGAAATAACCGCAGACAATGAGGGAGAACACGTGAGGATAGCGGGCTGGGTGCATGAGAAGAGGCATTTAGGCGGTGTCTTCTTCCTCGTCGTGCGAGACCTTGGTGGTTTTGCTCAGGTTACACTGCACAAGGGCGAAGTTGAAAAGGAACTGTTTGAACGAGTGAAAAAAGTGCCTCGTGAATCGGTGGTAGCAATAGAAGGGAAAGTAAAAAGCGAAAAAAAGGCGCCGAATGGATATGAAATAATACCCGAACGAATGGAAGTGCAAAGCGAGGCATCGCAGGTTTTACCACTGGATACCACGGGAAAAGTGGGTGCGGAGTTGGATACGAGGTTAGATGCGAGATTCATGGACTTGAGAACCGAGAGAACAAAGCACATATTTATTATTCGCAGTCGTGTTCTTAAAGCGATAAGAGATTTCCTCGATGAACGAGGGTTTATAGAAACAAACACGCCGAAAATAGTAAGTGCGGCGACGGAAGGCGGCACTGCCCTATTCCCTATTTCCTATTTTGAGCGAGAAGCGTTCTTAAATCAGAGCCCACAGCTTTACAAACAAATGCTTATGGCTTCTGGTTTCGATAAGGTGTATGAAATAGCGCCGATATTCCGCGCTGAGGAGCATGACACCACGAAACATCTTAACGAAGCTACTTCGGTGGATATAGAAGTCGCATTTGTATCTGATAAGGAGGTAATGGCGCTATTAGAGGAGCTTATCGCGTTTGTATATACAAAGGTTATGGATTATCCAGGCTTAGCTAAGTTGAATTTGAAGTTGGACGTTCCGAAAACACCGTTCAGACGTATAAATTATGATGAAGCAATAAAACTACTTTCTGAAGCAGGAGAGGAGATAGAATGGGGAGAAGACCTCAGCACTTCCGCTGAACATACCCTGGGCGATATAATAAGCGAACTTTATTTCATCACTGATTGGCCGTGTGCGATAAAGCCTTTTTATGCACAGCCTGGTGATGTTGAGGCCGAAGGGAAAAGGAAAGACATTTGCAATGCGTTTGACCTGATGCATCCCAAAGTGGAGCTCGCATCAGGCTCGCAGCGTGTTCATTCATACGAGTTGCTGAAGCGGAACATAGAGTCAAAGGGGCTGAGTGCTGATGGTTTTGAGTTTTATCTTGACTCTTTTCGTTATGGTATGCCGCCGCATGCGGGATGGGGGCTTGGTGTCGAAAGACTGTTGATGAGCATGCTGGGGATAGACAACATAAGAGAGGTGGTGCTTTTTCCACGTGATAGGAGAAGGTTGGCACCGTGACCTGAGAAAAAACTGTAACCTATTTTTTATCCAACTTCAATGAAGGTTCTTTGAGTGGATATTTGGTGTTCATGAGAACCGGTCTGCCATGAACGAGGACGGCGAACTTTTTGTTTTTAAACACGGAAAGTTCGGCTCGATTCAGCTCGGGCGATAGTATCGGAACAGCGTCGTATTTGTTCATAAACGCCACGTCTATATCGTTGAAGATGTTCGCGGAATAGTCGAGATAGAGCGTTCGTGATCCCGGTTTTGATAGGTGAGCGATCAGCCCGAAGTCTCCGAGGAGGATCGCACGCGAATCAGCATCATTTACCTTGGTTATTGCGTCCGCAGCGTCGGAATCGGACAGCAGCCGCGGTACGTACGGTGATGCACCGCTTTACGGTTTCCCCTGCGTGAGCTGAAGCTACCCAATTCCAGTCTTTTTTTAGCTTCTTTATGACTGCACCGTCAATTCCGTCTTTGGTCCAGATGCCGATCCCATCGCCAACCGATAGGGGTTCGTGCAGTGTGAGCGTTGTATCCGGGCCGAGTAGGCCGAGAAAGAGGCCGCGGTTTTTCGGGCTTTCACAGGCGGTAATCTCAGTCTCATCAAACATATAACCCTCAGTAAATTCACGGTTGAATTCAAACGCAAGCTCTTTGAGTTCGTTTTCCGGCAGCCTGAAATGCCCGGCATAATATGAATCCACGGCGAGTCGGTAAACCCTTGTAGCGAGCGCGGTATACTGTGGGCTCCTGAGCCTGCCCTCTATTTTGAGCGATGCAATACCTGCGGTTATTAGTTCAGGGATCCGTCGAACAAGGCATAAGTCCCTGGTACTCAACAGGTAACTCTCGTTGTATTTTTTCCTGCATGGCTGTGCACATAATCCGCGATTGCCACTTCGTCCACCCAATAAACTGGAGAAGAGGCACTGTCCACTGTAGCTGAAGCAGAGCGCACCGTGAACAAATACCCCGGTCTCCAGCCGTGTCCCTACCTTTTCGATAAACTCACGTACCTGGTCAAGCGAGAACTCTCGGGGAAGGGTGACCCGGTTCGCACCGGAAAGTAAGTCAGCATAGTACGTATTTGTTACCGCAGCCTGCGTGGATATATGGATTCTGAGATCGGGAAATGTATCTTTAAGGAGCCGAGCAAATGAGATGTGCTGAATCATTATTCCGTCTATACCGCTGGCATACGCATTTGATATGGTATCGAAGAACTCACGGAGTTCATGATTCTTTATCAGGATATTGAAGGTATTGTAAACCTTTACGCCGTTATCATGGGCGTATTCGACCGCCTCTCGCAGCTCCACCAGGGTGAAATTCTCGGCGCGCCTTCGAGCGTTGAACTTGCCCACGCCAAAATAAACGGCATCAGCGCCATTTTCAACTGCTGATGTGAGCGACTGAGGACCTCCAACGGGTGATAGAATCTCCACTCTGTTTGCCATGTGTCTCCAGTTTTCTGTTGATTAATTAGTATGAATAATGTATGTAGGAAGGTATAAGAGAGAGAATGGAATAAGGGAAAAAGCATCAATTTTAGATTGGGGAGGGCATATTTTATGTTTGTTATGAACAGACCAAAGAGAGTTTTCTTCTCGTGCTCGATGCGAGGCGGGTACGAAAGAGTCGCTCAGGAAGAGTTACGGAAGATTCCAGACATAATAGAAGCGTTAGGGATGGTGGTGATCAGCCGGCATCAAACCAACGAGAACTTTATGGAGAACGAGTCGCAACTCACCGATAAGGAGATTCACGATCGGGATTACCGATGGGTGAAAGAGGCGGACCTTGTCATAGCAGAAATAACCAATCCGAGCCTCGGTGTCGGTGCGGAAATCGCCGATGCGGTCAATCTTGACATTCCGGTATTATGTGTGTATAAAAGGGAATACAAAGACGTTATGTCAGCATACATTCGCGGCAAAACAGGTGTGGTATGCAGGGCATATAAAGATCTTGAGGAGTTGAAAGATATTATCAGAGCGTTTGTGCAATAAGGAGCCAGACCCCCCTTATCAAATATCATCGGTATCCGGCAGGGTGTTGATAATTTTCTCAATTGTATCTGTTTAACTCCTTTATTTCTAACCCCCAGATTACACAGATCTTTACGATAAACTCAGAAAGAAAAGCTTTACCAAAGAAACTGGTTTTTGATAAAACTTTTTTCTAAAAAGTTTTAGTGTTAATCTTGTGAAATCTCGTGGTTTTTTGTCGTTTTCAGCTTCAACAACGTATCACCGAAATCCGAAGGGATGATGCCGGTAGCACCCATTGTCTTTGGATGGAGGTCAATTTCAAGGACTGCATGGTCATGCCCAAGCCATTTTAACGGCTCGATTGTTCTTGGACCGTTAGTAACCGAAAATATCTCCATTTTTATACCATACTTCTCTAAAGGCACTGCGTGCGGAATACCTAACAAAACCGCAAAATCGTAATCAGGGTAAAATTCTTTAATCAAATCTGCAGCTTTCTCCCCTGCAACCGGATATTCATCCAACCCGCCAATTATATGGTCTATTTTGATACCATCGGTGGCTAATTCAGCCACAATTTTCTCCGAGTATCCACGAATCTTTTTCAAGCCCACTTCCGTATCAAGATTTGCGATATTAACGATTTGTGAAGGCTCTGCAATTTTATTTACAGCCCTCAAAATGTCTGCAAACATAAAAACAGTCTCTTTCTTTGCATCTAAAACGCATACACCCTTTTTTCCTTTATCAATAAGCTCAAGCAGCCTGTTTGCAACGTCTATTTTCGAATCTCCTTTAGATGGCGGGATATAACTTTTGCTGGCTGCTCCAACTTCTTTTTCTAACCTCGTTGCCGCTTCAAGCATCCTCTTCTGCCGTTCAAACTCCTCACTGCTAATTATACCCGATTTATAAGCCGATTCCAAAGTCAGAATGACACCCACGGTGTTGTCTCTGTATCCAGCATGCACGTTTACTGCTATCACCTTACATTTTGCTCTTACTCCGCTATCCTCTACCGCCTGATGCAGGTCTTCGCCTATTATCATACTCGAGCAGGTGCCTACCACACCCATCAATTCCGGATGAAACATCTCTTCCGCTTTTCTCAGCACTCTTACAAGAGAATCATGCCCGCCGAACACAAAATTGCTCTCGTTCAGCGCAGAGGTTAAAACATGCATTCCATCTTCTTCAAGCAGCCTGCTGTGTTTGAAACTGCACCCTGCGGGACCATGCATCACAGCCACGTCTACATCTAAATCGCGGAGCGTATAAAGAGCAGCTACAATCGAACTCGGTCTCGGATGCAGTATCATCTCCATTTCCATTTCTTCGCTCATGCTTTTGTCATCCTCCTTTTATAACCACAAGTTTACACAACACTTTTTCTTTTTTACAAAAAGAAAACCTGTGCTAAAAGAAAAACTAAGAGAATGTTTTTAGTCAAGGTTTTTACCGAAGGTAAAAAAGTTGTTGGTAAAGCTTTTCTTTCTAAGAAAAGGTTTCTTGTGAAATCTCGTGCTTTTTTACATTAGCTATACAAATAAAAAGTTTTTATTTTATTATAAAATTTAGCCATTTTATATTGGGTCAATAAAAATGAAAGAACAAGCAAAACAAAAGTTGCAAGAACTCGTTGACCGATTCAGGTATAATCTTGACGTTTATAAAAAATCAACGTATAACGAAACACAGGTAAGACGAGAATTCATTGACCCCTTCTTTGAAGCGCTGGGCTGGGACGTGAGCAATAAACAGGGATTTGCAGAGCAATACAAAGAGGTTGTGCACGAAGATGCGATAAAAGTGGGGCGTTCGACCAGAGCACCGGATTACAGTTTCAGGATTGGTGGACAAAGGAAGTTCTTTGTCGAAGCGAAGAAACCTGCGGTGAACATAAAAGAGGACGTCAGCCCGTCTTACCAACTGAGACGGTATGCGTGGAGTGCGAAACTGCCGTTGTCCGTAGTAACGGATTTCGAGGAGTTCTCGGTCTTCGACTGCCAGATAAAGCCCAATCCAACGGACAAACCCGGCGTGGGTAGAATCGCATATTATACGTTTGAGAACTATCTCGATAAGTTTGATGAGATAGACGATGTCTTTTCAAAAGAAGCGGTGCTCAAAGGCAGTTTTGACAGGTATGCACAATCAACCAAAGGCAAGAAGGGCACTGCGGAAGTGGATAGCGAATTTTTAAAGGAGATAGAAAGCTGGCGTGAACTGCTGGCTAAGAACATCGCACTTCGCAATCCCGCTGTGTCTATCTACGAATTGAACTATGCTGTGCAGAAGTTGTTAGACCGGATTATCTTCTTGCGAATTTGCGAAGACCGTGGCATCGAACCTTATGGACAGTTGCAAACGAAAGCCGAATCCACGGATGTGTACACGCACTTGCTGAACCATTTTAAATTAGCCGAATCCAAATACAACAGCGGGATATTCGATTTTTACGCCGATAAGATAACGCCCACGTTGAGCATTGATGACCGCGTCTTGAAAACAGTCATTCAGAGTCTGTATTATCCGAAGTCGCCGTATGAATTTTCAGTGCTCGGTGTTGAAATCCTGGGAAATGTGTACGAGCAGTTTTTAGGTAAGGTCATCAGGCTGACGGCAGGGCATCAGGCAAAGGTGGAGACAAAGCCGGAGGTTAAAAAGGCGGGTGGCGTGTATTACACGCCGCAATATATCGTTGATTATATTGTCAAGAATACGGTGGGTAAAGTGGTTGAGGGGAAGAAGCCGGAAGAGATCGCGGAAATAAAAATTCTGGACCCTGCATGTGGTTCTGGAAGTTTTCTTATTGGCGCGTACACGTATTTGCTGTGGTATCATCTGGACTGGTATACCAGTAACGAGCCGAAAAAACACAAGGAGGCGGTTTTTCAGGTTCGCGAGAACGAGTGGTATTTGACCACGGAAGAGAAGAAGCGGATTCTTTTGAATAATATTTTTGGCGTTGATATTGACCCGCAGGCGGTGGAGGTAACGAAACTGAGTCTGCTGTTGAAGGTGCTTGAGCACGAAAGCCGCGAGAGCATAGGCCAGCAGGTGAAATTAGGGCTGGAAGGTGTGCTGCCGAATCTTGAGGATAATATCAAGTGCGGAAATTCGCTTATCGGACCGGATTTTTATGGTACGGGGCAGCAGGAAAGGCTGTTTGACGAGGAGGAGATGAGACGGGTTAATGTTTTCGATTGGGAGGACGATGTAAAAGGGTTTGGACGGATTATGAAACGCGGCGGGTTCGATTGTGTGATTGGGAATCCGCCCTGGGGAGCGGAATTTACTGAAAAAGAACTCCAATATTTGAGAGAGAAAAACAAACAAATCATTGTGAGAATGATTGATTCGTTTATGTACTTCGTTTATCAAACCTCTTGCAAATTAAATGATAAAGGGCATTTCGGAATGATTTTACCGGATGTGATTTTATATCAAAATGACAATATCAAATTGAGGGAATATTTGCTTACCAATCATTCAATTTCAAGAATTGTTAATTTAGGAAACGGCATTTTTGGAAAAGTAACAAGACCTTCTTGCATTGTCATATTTCACAAAGAGAGAGATGATCTTGCTATCAGGGTAATCAATTGTTCAAAAGATTCCCCTGACATAATCGAAAGCCGCATTAATGATGAAACGCTCTTTGAATCCATTGATCAAACTGTAATTCTTAATATACCTGGGAAATTGCTTGTAACCAATTCTGTTAACGATTATAGAATATTAGAGAAGGTTAAATCAAAACCAAACGAGATTCTTGCTAATTTAGTGGACGGTGACGGTATTCAGAGGGGTGTAAGTCCGGACCTCAAAGAAGCTTTCATCGTAGACGGAAATATCATCAAGAAATATGAATTAGAGCCTTTCAAATTAAAGAAAGTCCTGACCGGTGGTAAGCAAGTAAAAAGATATTACATAGGCTACAAGGGGAATTATCTAATTTATAACACGAATAAAGACGATTTTAGCAAAATACCAAATATTTGTGCCTACATCAAACAATTTAAGGATAGAATAACCTGTAAAGAAGTCATTCAAAAAAAGCATTCTATGTATGCCCTTCATCGACCAAGAAAGGAACGTATTTTCACTAAAAATAAAAAGATTCTCGGTGTTATAACCGAAGATGAGATAATTGTTGCTCTCGATGAGAATTCTTTTTATGCAACTGATGGATTGTACCTATTCAGTCCGATAGAGAAAATAAATCCTTGTTATTTAATGGGGATTTTAAATTCTCGACTTTTTAAATTCCTTTATCGGTTGATTTCTCTTGAATCTGGAAGAGTATTAGCCCAGGTGAAACCAAAAATTATTTCACAACTCCCAATCCGCACGATTGATTTCTCAAATCCTGAGGATGTAGCAAAACGCGATAAACTCGTTTCCTTAGTGGATAACATGCTTGAGCTACAGAAGAAACTCCGCGAGGCGAGAATGGAAAGGGATAAAGAGCTTTATGAACGGCAGATAAAAGTTGTTGATGCGCAGATTGACCGGTTGGTTTATGAGTTGTACGGGCTGACGGAGGAGGAGATAAAGGTGGTGGAGGGAGAAATATAAATGGAAATATTGCCCTATTTGAGTCAATATGCAAATCTAATTTTGATTGCGATTACTGCAATTTATGCCACTTTAACTTGGATGATGCTAAAGGAAATGCGTGAAGCAAGAAAAACTGAATTGAGACCTTATATTAAAGCAAGTTTAGATCTTATAGGTTCAGATACAGTCGTTTTGAAAATTCAAAATATTGGGAAAGGGGCAGCAATAGATATTAATGCAGAATTTTTTCTCGAACCATCTGAAAATGCAAAAGCAACATGGGAATATCGTTTATTAAGTTCAAGTGAATCAAAAAGATTTTTGCTTCCTGATCCCGATAAAAAATATACACTCGCTGCATTGACCGAAAAATACGAAGAAGTTATTGTAAAAATTAGTTATAAAGATGTTTTCAACGAAACGCATAACGAAACAGTGTCTATTAATTTAAAAGAATTTGAAGAAGGGTTATTTGGATCAATAATGTTATTGGACACATCTATGAAAGAACATATTGAAGATATCAAAAAATACATGAAAGACACATCAAAAAATCTTAAAGAGATTTCCAATCAAATCAAGAAATATTTGGAGAAATTGTAGTTTAATGCTTAACTGAAGGGGTTTACAAAAGAAGAAATACCATGATGCGAGAATGGAAAGGGATAAAGAGCTTTATGAACGGCAGATAAAGATTGTTGACGAACAGATTGATAGACTGGTTTATGAGTTGTATGGGCTGACGGAGGAGGAGGTAAGAATAATAGAAAAAGCATAAGCTATATTATGCCAACATACGGTATTCTATGGCCGCGCCTACCACATTATGGCATTATGTTATGCCTTCTTGAATACACACCTATTGCACTTGGCGCAGGGAGGTAATGTGTCCGTATCGTCATCGAGATGCAAATCCTCTCCACAGTTGGTACAAATGTATCTGCCTTTTCCGGGTTTTTCACCACACTTATATGCCATTTTCTGTTCTAAATCTAAGTTTCAGAGTATAAAAGCTTTTCGATTTTTTTTACACGGCTTAATCCCAGAGGAAGTTACTATTTGGTCGTATTGTATGGATTGTAAACATAAACTTTTTAAGGGAATGGTCTGCTTATAATTTGTATGTACTCTCGGAAGAGGTGAAGATGAAGGTGGTGGAAGAAAAATGAGTATATTTGTTAAACCAATAAACGAGAACGAATTTGAAGATGTGGAAGTATTTTGTGACGAACAGATTGAAGAGAATAGGAGATTAGAATATAAAAAGGCTTTTTCTAGTAAGGATGAGAAGAAACAGATAGCAAAAGAAATCTCTGCTTTTGCCAACACTCATGGTGGCATTATTCTGGTGGGCGTAGGTGAAAAGGACAGAAAACCAAAATTACCAATAGATGGAATAGTTTATGTAAAGGGCTTAAATGAAAAAGTAACTTCAATCGCATTGAAAAATATTTATCCTCCAGTTTTTCCAGAAACTAAGGTTTCGTCTTTGAATGGTAGATATTCAGCATCTGCAACACAGAAATCCTTATCTGGGAGCTTTCTCTTAGCTCTCTCAATCATCTTCTTTGAAGCGTCCGCACCAATAGCTCTCACAAAAAGCCGGGTCATCACTCCCGTCCCAGCGGCAACATCGAGAATAGAAGCATCGCCAATTTTCTCCTTCAACAACTTATTCGCTATTTTTTTCTGAGCTTGCACATGAGCCGTTTGCTCCATGTATTCATCGTAGTATTCCACTACTTTGTCGAACGCTCTCAGTATTTGTTCTTTTCTCTTCATTTGTATTTTAAAGGATTTTTAGGGATATGAATGCAAGCATCTCTACGCTCCTTTCGGTCGCTGGTTACTCCAACACCACCCACTGTTTAGATTTGTTACGTTCACCTAAAAAGCGAAGGGGATATGAAATGAGCTGAGCCATCCTTTCAACTTAATCTTTAGCAAGTACTTCCATAAAGGGGAAAATATATATATCTATGGCTACGATCACCAAGGGAGGATATAACCGAAGTTGGGCGAAATGCACATAGCAAAAGGAGGAATGTAAATGGCGTATAAAATTTTCATAAGTCATAGTGGCGCAGATAGACAGTGGGTTGAGCAGATAGATGTCATTGCAAAAAATAGTGGTATCGTTGCTTATCTTTACGAACATGATCCTCAACCTGGAAAGTACATCGCTGAGAAGGTAAAACAAGCTATCCAAAACTCTGATGCTCTGGTGGTTCTGCTTACCTATAACAGTCAATTTACTCCTTACGTTCAACAAGAGATAGGCGTTGCAGAAGGTAAAGGAATGCGAATTATTCCTCTTGTGCAGCCAGGCATACCGGAACGAAGTCTTGCTATGCTAGTAGAGGGTAGAGAATATATCCCTTTTGACTTCTACAACCCGCAGGGAGCCTTGTTGAAGCTTCATGATTATCTACAGCAACAACTTCGACTCAAAAAAGCAAAGGAGAACGAGCAAACAATCCTTATGTTAATAATATTAGGGCTTTTCTTTCTAGCTGGAGGAAAAAAATGAGAGTGTGAAGAAAATGACAGATAAGATAGTGATTAGAAGATAGATATAAAATAAACCCTGAATATTATCGGTAGGACTTCTCAAATCCTGAAGAGGTAGCAAAGCACGATAAACTCGTAGCTTTGGTGGAGAAGATGCTCGAATTACAGAAGAAATACCACGATGCAAAGATGGAGCGAGATAAAGAGCTTTATGAACGGCAGATAAAAATTATTGATAAGCAGATTGACCGGCTGGTTTATGAGTTGTACGGGCTGACGGAGGAGGAGGTGAAGGTGGTTGAAAGTAGTGGTGGTAGGTGAATGGGAAGCAGGCTAAAGTTTATAAATGAACAGAAGAGATATAATAGGGAAGTGTGGCAGATCATGGTGGATGTGTACACAGGCTTCGTGCTTAAGCGCGGTGTAGGTGACTTGGGAGCAAACGAAGAAAATAACGGCGAAGGTATGACTTAGAACTCGCTTAGGTTGATGATGTAAAATGAAAATTCGGAAAATCAGAATAAGAAATTTTCGCAATCTTCGTGATATCGAGGTATATCCTGCACATACTACGATATTTATTGGAGAAAATAATGCAGGTAAATCAAATCTGTTATATGCGCTACGATTATTGCTAGATCCCGAGGCAAAAAGACTTGAATCTGAAATTTCTGAAGAGGATATTAACAATGTTGCTCGTTCGGAAGGGGAAAACAGTTTTTCCATAGCCATTGAAGTCGGGGATCTCCAAAAGCATCAGGAGCTTGAAGCTATTTTTATGGATCGTATTGCTCAAGAGGGTGAAGAAACCTATGTAATTATAGAAGGTAAATATGAACAGGATGAGGAAGGAATTTATACTTGGAAAGTTCAAGTATTAGCTCCAGAGGGGCGGCACACTGAATCTATTCTATTTTCAGGTCGGATGTTCCGTTCTATCCCTTTATATTTTCTTGATGCCGTTCGGGATGCTGAAAGAGAAATGAGGGCAACAGGCCGAGGAGCATTCTCACCGCTACTTAGAGACATAGATCTTGAAGATGTCAAGGAAGAGGTTATTACAAATATTCGGAGTGCGAATATAGCACTTGGCAAAAATAAAGATATTAACGATTTGGCTAAAGATATCACATATCTTTTATCCCCCCACATTCCAGGCGGTCAAAGTGAAGTTTCAATAGCAGTTGCCACTGAAGACCCCACACAATTAGCTAAGGGACTTCGTCTTAATCTTAAACGTCAATCAGACTACAGAGCATATGATATGTCTCGGCATGGAACCGGCTTACAAAACCTCGTTCTAATAGCAATGTTTAGACATAGAATAGCTACCGCAAGAGTAATTCAACCGATTCTCGCCATAGAGGAGCCTGAAGCTCATTTGCATCCGCAGGCTCAGCGTTGCGTATTCAAGGATTTAGAGAAAATTGACGGACCGGTACTTTTGACAACCCACTCGCCAGCTATAGTAGAGTGCTCTGATCCTTTAGGACTTATCCGTCTGACTTCAACAGATCAAAATCAAGTTACGGCACATCAACTAGACCCATCGAAAATTGTTCAAAATGATCTTAAGTTATTAGCCAGGATGATGCGCTCAGGACGTGCAGATGCTTTTTTTGCAAGGGCGATTGTTGTTGTAGAAGGACCATCCGAGGTAATTGCTCTTCCCGCATTTGCTGAGCAGATTGGGTGTAGTCTTGATCGTGATGGCATATCGGTAGTTCCTGCAGAAGGGAACTCATTTTCATACATTTTGTGTTCTTGCAATGACGAACATTTTTCAATACCAACGGTGGTTACTTTTGATACGGATGCATTACAATCAAATAATAACTTATTGAAAGAAGCGTATAAAGCAGGCTTAATTAATGAAGAGGTTCGTAACGCTGGTGAGAATGGATCAGCGGAATCTCGTCAGGGAACACTCGAAGCAATTGGCTGGATTCCCGTAATACCAAACTTTGAGGAGGAGATTGCACGGGTTGGATACACCTTGATTCTTAAAGTCATTGATGAGTTAGGAGCTACGCGATCTTTAGAGAATTTCATTGCTAGAAACTCCCTCACAAAAGATGCTCATGGAGTCGCACAGTTCCTTAATCGAACACAGCGTGGAAAAGGTCTCAAAGTTCCAGTAGCGCGTGCAGTAGCAAATGAAATTGAGATTATAGGTCGTATACCCGATTGTTTTGATAGAGCTATTAGACAGGCGGTCGTATTGTCAACGGGAGGTTAAATTACAGTATGAGTCTGACACCAAAACAAAGGGAGGTAGTTGAAGCGACAAATGGACATTATGTAGTGTTAGCTGGCCCGGGCTGTGGAAAAACTCACACAATAACAGAGAAAATACTGTATATTTTCGAAAAAGAAACTATCCCAGAGCCTTATGGTCTTCTGGCTGTGGCTTTCACTGATGCTGCTGCACGTACAATGAGAGCCCGACTGCGTTCCAAAGGCTTTGGGCAGTGGGATCGAGTTTGGGTAGGTACATTCCATTCTTTTGGTCGCTATATTTTAGGATGTTATGGTAGTGATATTGGTATTCGGGAGGATTTTGAGATTATCGAGCGTGATAAACGTAATTTGATCCTGGAACAACTTGTTAAGAAGCATTCAATTGATTTTTCTTATCCTAATCTTGATTCATTATTTGATAGATTAAAGCGAGAGGGCGTATATCCTGAACAAGGTGATGATTATCTTTCACCTAATATACGCGAAGCTTATAAAGGCTATAATCAAATCCTTCGAAAAGAAAATTTACTCGACTTTGGTGATCTGGTTGCTCTTGCAGTTCAATTGCTTCAGCAGTCAAATTTTGTTAAAAGATTGTATACAAGATTCTTTCGCTATGTGATTGTTGATGAATTTCAAGATACAGACAAACAACAACTTGAGATGGTCAGACTTCTTGCTGAGCCAGCAATCGGGAGTACGGTCGTTGGTGATGACGACCAATCAATATTTGGATGGAGGGGTGCCCTACGAGAGAATGTGTATAAAATTAAAGAGTTGCTTGGTTCGACTGAGATTGTACTCGGTCAGAATTTTAGATCTGATGAAGTGATCGTGGAAGCAGCCGCAAAAGTGATTGGTTTCGATCCTGATCCAAACCGGAGGGATAAAGATATAGAACCCGTTTCAAAAGAAAGGGGGCATCTATATCTGCGTGAATTTAACGATCCAGAGGAAGAGGCAAAATCTGTTGTTAAGTGGATCAACAAAACACTGAATAATATGATTGATGACCCTGGAGATATAGCAATCATTGCCCGCACTCATTATCTAGCAGAGTGGATAATACAAAAAATGGATGGAACTGGTGTTCCATGGTTTGATCGTTCCCGTCTTAATTTTCAGGATTCATGGGAAACCGCACTTGGACTTGCTATTATAAAACTTGCACATAATCCTCGTTCAAGCATATTTTTACATAGGGTGATAACAGCAGTTGAAGAAGGTGGTTTAGCATTTCGGCTTGGAGACGAAGATGCTCTTGATGTATCCTTACGAATTCGTGATAAACTAAAAATATCTGAAAAATTAGATTTTAATCCAAACAAGGTGCATAAAATTTTAGACGCTACTGGTATGAAAGAGATTATACAAAATGCATCAGCAGGTGTCAGTGATGCTCGACAAAGGATAATGAATCTAAAAAAGATGATGAAAGACATATCTTCGGAGGCGGAAAAGCATGATATTAATCTGCTTCATGTAATAGATCGATTCTTGGGTCACGGAGCAATTCAAATTATATCTGGGCATCAGTCAAAAGGCAGTGAATTCGATATTATAGTTTTTGTTGGTTTGGAAGATGATGTACTTCCAGATTATCGTACTCATGAAGATGAGGGTAAACTTGCTGAAGAACGTCGAATTTTTTATGTGGGTCTAACAAGAGCCCGTAAGGTAGCATATTTAACAAGCGTATCTCATAGGCCTAAGCCTGGTTGGGTGAAAAATGCTATCCCATCAAGGTTTATAGGACATATTCCTGATGAATATTTCAGTGAGATTACTCTATGAACCTATTTCAAAACTATAAAAACATAGAGAAAAAGGGAAAAATCGAAAATCTTTTATATAGAACTTTTTTAGTATATATGTGATGTATGATCATTCACAGAGAATAGGATTCTTTGATTTAGAAACGCAGTGGTTGTTTCAAGAGATTGAACCTCGATGGGAACAGATGAGCTGGAGGGAAAAAACAGAAATTCGCGATACTTTGTCAAAAAAGCTAAGATTAGCTGTTGCTGGTTTAATGGACCACGAAGGGAATGTAAAATTCTTTACCGAGGAGAATATTGAAGAACTATTTAATGCATTAAATTCTGTTGATTTGATTATTGGACACAATCTATTGAGGTTTGATTACATAGTCTTGAGTCCATATTATTCCGGTGTGGATGTAGTAGAAAAATTTCAAGGAAAGACCTTCGATACCTTGAAGGAATTAGAAAAGGTAACTGGCATATGGACTAGATTAGATGACCTTGGACAGCTAAATCTGGGTATCCACAAGTCTGAAAATGCGTTAAAAATTCCTGAGATGTGGCGTGACGAGAAGCATGACGAGGTTAGGGAGTATCTTCGAACAGATTTGGAAATTACCAAAGAAATCTACTATTATGGTAAAACAAGAGGAGAACTCAAGTACACCCATAAAGAATATGGAGAAATAAAAGGTGTAAGAACAGTAAAGGTGCATTGGTAAAGGAGAAGGTGTACGGTTCGCGGATGCCACCGAATTTAGGGGGTTGTCTTACAATTCAAAATCTCAACAAGAAGAAGCCCAAATAGGGCTTTATATCGAAAAATACGCAATGGAGATTAGAATAGGTGAAAAGGAACAGTATCCAGAGATGGAAAAATTCTTGAAGCCCCAAAAGAATTGCCTTGCAGAATATGTAGGAAGTGAATCATCTCTGAAGAGAGGAAAAACCAGCCTCAGGGCAGATGTGTTTGGAGTATCAAAATCAAATCAAGGTGAAAAGACCATCTATTTATGTGAAGGTAAAAAATCCGATATTTTTAAATTAATAAAAAACTAACAATGTATTCGAGGTAAGCTAAATGACAAAACAAAGCTTCGTCGTATTAATCGAAAAAGATGAGGATGGCGTTTTTATTGGCACCGTCCCATCGCTAAAGGGATGTTATTCCTATGGAAAGACGCTTGACGAACTCATGGCGAATCTGAAGGAAGCAATTGAAGCACATCTTGAAGCTTTTGGAGAAGAAGAGAAGAAGCTACCCGTTACCCGATTCGCAGGTGTTCAAGAGATAGAGGTAGAAGTGTAAAGGAATCGTTTTCGGATAAAATGTAAACGCCCTTTAATAAGTCTTATTTTGAACAGAAGCATATATGAAATTACCGCTGATTTCTGGAGAGGATATGTGTAAAATCGTCTCTAAATTGGGATTTGAGATGGTTCGCCAAAAAGGCAGTCATACGGTCTGGAGGCATGAAGATGGTAGAACAACTACTATTCCACTACATTCTGGGAAAAAGCTGCCAAGAGGATTGATCAAGAAGATTCTGAAGGATGTGGAACTGCCGGTTGACGAGTATTTGAGGAGGAGATAATGGAGAACATGCTCGAACTACAGAAGAAATGCCACGAGACGATAATGGAACGCGATAAAGAGCTTTACGAACGGCAGATAAAAATTATTGATGCGCAAGATTGACCGGCTGGTTTATGAGTTGTATGGGCTGACGGAGGAAGAGATAAAGGTGGTGGAAGGGAGTATTAAGTGAGAGATTGGAGGCAGATAAAACAATAAATGTCACACATATTTTTCTTAGTAATGGACAATGGAACTGGGGTGCCATTAGTACAATAAGCAGTATCATCCTTGTAGCTGCTCTGGTTTGGATAAACTGGAGATATCTAAAGAAAGTTAACGAACAAACTGAACTAATGATAAAAGACAGAAAAAGAAAGAGAATTTTGGAGGAGGTTCAGGATTTTTTAACTCCGACAATACACAGTTTAGAAAATGAAATTAAAGCAATCCATGGAAATGAAATTCATTGGGAGATCTATAGTAAAGATAAAGCTTACATTATCGGGCTCCCAAAGCTTTTACCTGATAAAATTGATTACGGAAGCGCTATATTTGATATAACTACAAAATACCCGAATCTGAAGACTTAACTTCTTTCTCATGATAAGTTATATAATAGACTTAACGAGCTATGCGGTGAAATTAGGAGTGAAATTGTAGTTTCCGAATTCAAAGAACGTCTAAGGGTCCTAATAGACGGATTTAATGAAAAGAGTGAGATTACGAAGCAATTAACTGAAGAGAGAAGAGATAGATCAGAAGATGTTTATGCGGGTTGGATTATCAGCAAAGGAATTTTTGATAGAAGTCCAAACCAAAACACACCTTACTTTGATTTCTGGGATCGGTATAAAGACAAGTTATTAAGATTTATAAACACGCCTCGAATCCAAAACCACAAAAGAAAGATTGAAGATATATTAGACCAGTTAAAAGAGTTAAATGAAAAACTCTTAAAAGAAATTAAAGGAACCTCTCGATTGGTAAGATGTTATATAATTGTTTTTTTGGCTGAGTGAGGAAGAGGTGAAGGTGGTGGAAGGAAGTTGAGAAGGGAGAGGTTTTTTATGAAAAGAAGGCAGATTAAGAATAGGAAGTTACGGGTGGGATGTGGTGGCTTTTTGAAGAGGTGATTCTATCGTCGTGGAAAGTGATAAAGGAATAAAAATAGAAGGAGAAGTGCATTTAATCAATAAGGATTCAAATAAACGTTTTCCTGTTAGATTTGAAATAGAGCAGATACGCACGGGAAAGATATCAGGTAAGTGCACGTTAGCTGGATTCGAATATAAAGACATTCTAAGTCCGTCTCAATTAAAAAATTGCCGTTGTATTTCAGGAGAACTAATAAAAATTAGAGTATATGAAATGCAGGAATACATATTAGAAAATTTCCGCAAATCTTCTCTAAAGGGTTCCAGTTTAAGTGGTCTTTCATAGTCATAAGACCACCTCTACCTGAGGCTT
>JAGXOS010000110.1 GCA_023659775.1 Methanomicrobia archaeon LH_S14
AATAAGCATCATTTCTTATGCACATTCTGTGGTAAAAGAATGTTTTGGTAAAAATTTGAAGGCTTTTGTTTCACCTAAAATACTTTCTGCATTTCTTCCTGCCAACACATTAGATCCCACCTCTAACGTTTCTGGTCTTTCCGTGTTGTCCCGTAACGTAACGCACGGTACTTTAAGAATGCAAGCCTCCTCCTGCACACCACCTGAATCCGTTAAAACCAATTTAGCCTTTGCTTCTAACTGAAGAAAAGAAAGATAATCAAGCGGTTCAATAAATTCGATGCCATTCGTTTTCAATCCAAAATGATTCATCATCTTCCTCGCTCTCGGATGAATCGGATAAACTACTGGCGAGCCAAATTCATCGGCAATAAGTTCTAAGCCTTTGATAATACCCTCAAATCTCGCCTTAACGTCAACATTCTCCTGTCTGTGCGCGGTAACAAGAAAATACCCCTTCGAAATAAGCTCAAGATCGTTCAAAGGATTAATTATACCTTCACTAATACTTAAATTCTGATAGAGCGCATCCACAATCGTATTGCCAGTAACAAAGATTTTGTTGTCATGAATGCCTTCACCGAGCAAGATTTGCTTTGCTTTTTCTGTCGGTGCAAAAAGATAATTACTGCAATGGTCAGTCAAAACACGATTGATTTCTTCTGGCATATTTCTATCATAGCTCCTCAAGCCTGCTTCTATATGACTTACTTGGAAGTTCGAGTTGCTCGAAGAAGACTTTATCCATGTTATAAGTATAATGCTGACCAGTATGTAAAATGAAATAATCCAATCCTAAATGCTTACATTCCCTGATTACGGGACTCATCTTTATTATTTCCGGTCTTGTACCTAAAACTATTGCAATTCTTTGCATCTTTCTTTACACAATTGGACGCTGTCCTCGTTCCATTTCAAACGATGCACATCGATCACAACCATATCCCGTTTCCTTATCACAAACCTTTCTTTAAAAAAGAAAGCTTTACCAAAGAAACAGCATAGCATTTTTGATAAAACTTTCCTAAAGTTTGATAGATAAACTCGAATATGCTCAAAGGATATCTTCTAACTGATTCGCTTTTGCTTAAACCCAGTTCCGCTTCTTTTATCATATTCTTGTTCTTTTCTTTACCCACGAATTTATTTAAACCTATCCTCTATTTCACTTAATAATTATGCTCTTCGAACACTGGATTTACTCAACTGCAATTGCAATAATCGTTGGTATGTATGATATACTACAAACTTACCGGCAGAGAATACTCCTGGATCATTATCGCAAGTGCTTATGCGCCCGATGTTGATATGATTGCAGATGTCGCGATGAAGAAGATTGGTATAACTGTGTTGATATATGGAAACCCAATTTCGCATGGCGATTTCCATAATATAGCAGTGTTGCTGGTATATGCAGCATTAATAGCACTATTATTACATCCAATTGGCATTAGACTCGTGGATTCTTTCTTCTTCGCCGGTATAGGTTTTGCAGCGCACATGTTTGAAGACGCACTTGTATTCTATCCCACATATCCTTTCCTCTGGCCTATATCCACGCAAAGACTGGGCATTGGTATCTTCAATTATACTCGTGATTTCCATGGTATTGCGAATGAAGAAGTTTTAATTATCGGCATAATCGCAGTTGTAATTTGTATCATTCTGAGAACCGCATACGAAGGAACCGGTTGGATAAAGAGATTGCTCTTGATAAATCATTGCTGATTCTTTTTCTTTTCTTCTTTCCCTTTTCCAATCTCATTCAATATCAATCCCGTGAACACGCTGAACATACCGATAACGATAAACAACACAGATACAAGCGCAGACCCAACTGCAACACCTCCTCCCATATTCGCAACATACAGCACATTTGCTCCCAATATCAATCCGATAATCGTGAACACCGCCCCTGCAATACCGAAGAATAACAGAGGTCTCTTCTCCGAAACCCATGCGATGATTGTTCCTAAATTACCGAATCCATGCCGCCACGGATTCAGTGTTGACCCGTCCTCAACGTAAATCTCTGTTACTGGCACTTCTATCGTCCTCAAACCGTGCTTCTCCGCTAAATATATCATCTCTGCCTCCACTGAAAACCCCTTACCCCTAAACTTAAAATCCATTGCCTCCATTGCACGTCTCGAAAGCGCCCTGAATCCACATTCCGGGTCGCCATATCTATTCCTGGTTATTGTGCCTAAACCGATCTTCAGCACGAACTGACCCAGAGGACGAATAAAAGGTCTTTTACCCCTTCTTTTCGAGCCTTTCAGTTTCCTTGATCCTGCTGCTAAATCATAGCTATCTTCCGAAATCGGTTTTATAAGCACGGGAATCTCATCAGGGTCATGCTGTCCGTCCGAATCCAATAACACCAGTACGTCCGCATCTCGCTTTTTCGCCTCGTTTATTAGCGTTTGTACCGCTGCGGTCTTACCTTTATTCGTTTCATGTCTTAGCACAATAGCACCAGCGCGTTTTGCAAGTTTTGACGTATCATCTGTACTTCCGTCATCCACTACGATTATCTCGTCTACGTAATCCTCGGCTGCGTGTATCACGCCGCAGACAGGGTATTGCTTGTTATAAGCTGGTATTGTGGCGATTGTTTTCATAACACTTTTTCTTTTTTATGAAAAAAAAGAAAACCTGTGCTAAAAGAAAAACCTTTGTTTCTTTAACACTTTTTCTTTTTTAGAGTTCTTTTGGTAAAGCTTTTCTTTCAAAGAAAAGGTTTGTACTAAGAAAGAAACCCTTTTTGCTTCGCAAAAACCAGGGATGCTGTTCCCAGTAAAGGTTCTCCCATGCGCACAGCTAAATCTTCAATCCACTCCAACCTTCTCCTTTACCTTGCCGAGTGTTCTTTAACCCATTCAACATCTTCCACAATCTTCTCTTTCATAACCTCTCTCGTCTTTTCTGATTCCTCTTTTATCGTCTTTATCGTCTCGTCCTGCTTCTCAAGCATCAAATCTTGCTTCTCCAGCATTTTAGACGTATCACCTTTTACCGACTCAAGAATTTCTATGGTTTTATCCTGTTTCCCAAGCATGCCCACGCCTGCCTGCGCTATCTTCGTAAGCCGGAAGACCATGAATGATTGCCTGAAAGAATCAATGCTCCTAACCTCTTCTCCATAATCCTTAACCTCCACTGATTCCACAGAAGCTTCTGGTGGATAATTCGATTCTGCAAACTCCACAAACCTGTTAATCCTCTCTTCCGCTCCTCCAACCAGAACAATTAAGTGCTGCTCTCCAGTTATCAAAACATTTCTTGCATCGAATTTTCCGATAAACAACCTTTCCGCTTCGCTCAGTAAAAATAATCTGTACCCAACATCGTGAACCTTCCCCTTTATCACTATTTCCTTCGCTTTCATCTCCATATAATATACCTATCTCTCTTTGTATCTATTTATATCATCAATTGTTGCAATCGAAGAAAATCGGACAAAAGTCATTTCCGCCTTACCGC
>JAGXOS010000111.1 GCA_023659775.1 Methanomicrobia archaeon LH_S14
ATTGTGGAGAATAAGAAGTGATTGGATATGAAAGAAGAAAAGCAGAAAGAGGAAGTACTGAAAATATTGGAAGACAATGCGAGGATAAGTGATAAGGAGATAGCTAAGATGGTAGGGATGGAGGAGGACGAGGTGAAGAACATCATCTCAGAGTTGGAGAACAAGGGAATTATAAGAAAATATAAAGCAGTACTAAATCTCGAAAAAGCGGGTATAGAAACAGTGCAAGCGGTAATAGACGTAAAACTCAGCCCTGAGAGGAACACCGGCTATGATTCCGTTGCAGAACGGATTTCAAAGTTTCCCGAAGTGAAGTCTGTGCGATTGGTCTCAGGCGAGTATGACCTTTCAGTGCGGGTGGAGGGGAATACAATGAGAGAGGTTGCGTATTTTGTTGCAGAGAAGATAGCACCTCTGGAACAAGTTCGTAATACGGTGACACATTTTTTACTAAAGACTTATAAAGAGAATGGTGAAATATACAAAGAGGAGGAGAAGGGGAAAAGATTAGCAGTGACGTTGTAAAAAGAGCATGATGTCAGATAGAGTAGCAGACAGGGTGAAAGGAATAAAGGGCTCAGGCATTAGGGAGTTCTTTGATATCGCACAACAGATGGAAGGAGCGATTTCCTTAGGTGTTGGAGAGCCTGATTTCGTAACGCCCTGGAGTATAAGAGAAGCATGCATATTCTCACTGGAAAAAGGCTATACATCCTATACATCAAATTGGGGACTTTTAGAATTAAGAGAGGCGATTTCTGATACGATTTACAAAGAAAGTGGTGCGTATTACGACCCCGAAGGTGAAATACTCATAACGGCAGGAGTAAGTGAAGCGTTTGATCTGGCACTTCGTGCTATCGTCAACCCCGGGGATGAAGTCGTTCTTCACGAACCTTCTTATGTAAGTTACAAACCCTGCACGGCATTTGCTGGCGGAACTCCAGTATGCGTGGATACAGAAGTGGGGGATGAATTCAAGCTGAGGGCGGAAAAACTGAAGGATAAAATAACTGATAAAACAAAAGCTATTATTTTGAGCTATCCTAACAACCCTACGGGAGCAACACTGAGCAGAAAGGACCTGGAAGAGATAGCAGATGTGGTGAACGAGCATGATTTGCTCGTTATATCGGATGAGGTCTACGGCAAGCTGACTTACAACAGTAAACATACATGCTTTTCCTCGCTCAACGGGATGAAAGAGAGGACGATACTGCTGAATGGTTTCTCGAAGGCGTATGCGATGACAGGATGGCGATTGGGATATGCTGCCGGGAATAAAGAGATAATAGAAGCGATGATGAAGATTCATCAGTATATAATGCTCTGTGCGCCGATTACAGCACAGATGGCGGCGATGGAAGCTTTGAGATGTGATGACGAGACGGAGAGGATGGTAAGCGAATACAACCGGAGAAGGAGATTAATGGTGGAAGGACTGAGGGAAATAGGGCTGAGCTGCTTTGAGCCAAAAGGTGCGTTTTATACTTTTCCGTCTATTGAAAATACAGGTCTCACTTCGGAAGAGTTTGCGAAGAAACTGCTTTTAGATGAGAAAGTGGTGGTAATACCCGGAAGCGTATTTGGTGCGTGTGGAGAGGGATTCATAAGGTGTGCTTATGCTGTGTCGCAGTATGAGATAAAAGAGGCTTTGGAGAGGATGGGAAAGTTTTCGGAAAGGCATCATGTAGTATAAAAAGTGAAGGCATTTATTCAATCAACAGCAACCCGAAAAGAGTTATCCTTTCATAAGGCGATGTGCGCACTTCAAGTTCATAACCCACTTTCCTCACAGTCTTATATACATCAATTCCGCACGCTTCCATTGAAGGTCTTGCTCTATCCTGATGCTCACAAAACCTCTTTGAAGCCGAGTCTAAAACAAAACCCCTTCTCTCGGGCAGGCAATCACTACAATAGGAGCAAGGAAGTGCACCCATTGCTAATGCTTTGTAATATCCGGACAGAAAAGCATATCTTTCTAATTCAAACATCGTGTCGTGCATCTTCAATATCGCATCCCATAGGAAATGATGGATATGCGCAGGAGGGACTTCTGTATTCGGTTGCACATCTTCAAATCTCGCGATTATTGCTTTTTCATAACCCCTTAAGAGCTTCCTCGTCTCTTATGGCGTTGGCGTATACGGCGGGCAGGTGAGATGCTTACCGTATGCTCTACAGCCATACCGGCATTTCCATCGCACCCAATCGGCTACTTCGATTTCATCTGCGGGAATAAGTTTAAAATCCTCTTGTATATCTTTTAATTCTTGTAAAAGCGTATCTAAGCTTTTCTTCATTTATTACTCACTTCCTTTGTTCTTCATTTAGTTTGATTTGATGAGGATATTGGTATTTCACACCATATACAACTCCATTTCATTTAGCTCATCCTCAAATTCGTCTTCATTGGTTACAATAAAATCACGCAAGCTTCCACTCATGAAATCATAACTATCTCGTAGCATCTCTATCGTAGCTCGTTCTTTACTCGCAGGCGTGACAATAAAGAGAACAACTCCGGTTAATGGAACCATTTTTCTGTCTAATCCCACCATCCGAGCTAAACATAAATTCGCCATGTCCACGACAGCGACATCTCCAAGTACCGTCTTCGGTGTATCGTCTTCTTCTATCTCCACAATCAATTGTATAGCGCCCTTTTTTATTCCCACAATGTTCAACATCGGCTAAAGCGATTTTTTCTCCGCTGTGCTCACGATAAATCCGGACGTTCCCTTTTTCCTCGTGCGAAGTATCTACCGTATATCCAAGACTTCTGAGAATTTTTATACACTTCTCTTTTATCTCACTATACTTGTTATTCTCAGGCATATCTAATCACCTTATTTTCCTTTTATTTTAATTTTAATTTTAATTTTAATTTTAATTTTAATGTCTATGTTCCCTACAGGCATCCGCATCCGTGGCTTCGTGAAGCATTCCCGCTTGAAAATCTCTTACTGCTTCTCTCACCGTTCCCGAAGCACCAACATAGACTTCTATACCAAATTGCTCGAACATCCCGATTGCACGGGGTCCCAATCCAGAGCAGAGCATTACTTCTATGCTGACATGGAAGCCTCAAAAGATAGAAGAAGACCCGAAAGCCCAGCCTTTGCTCTGGGCTTGCTGGGGGTTTCCTATCGGCATTATCTGCGGGATGCTTGGACTTGGCGGTGGGATTATCACGGTTCCTGTGCTCGCAATGGCTTTGAAATTCAAGATGCACCACGCAGTTGGGACATCACTGTCAATGATGATTTTTACGAGCATAGCTGGTTCTATCGGCTATTTAATAAATGGTCTTTCTGTCCCAAATCTACCTCCTTTTTCCATTGGATACGTCAATCTGCTTGTATGGACTTGTCTGGCAATGACAAGCATTCCAGTAGCTCAGATAAGTGCGAGAACTGCTCACAAACTACCTGCAACGCAGCTAAGATATATTTTTATCATCGTGATGTTTTATGT
>JAGXOS010000112.1 GCA_023659775.1 Methanomicrobia archaeon LH_S14
GGGGAAGGCTGCAGCTTTATCTATGCCGTGCTTATCACGTCCCGTGAGCCGCTATCTGCGGAAGAGATAGGGGAAAGAACTAACTACGCCTATTCTTCCACCATAAACTATCTTAATACGCTCATAAGGATGGGCTTGGTAGAGCGTGTCAGGAGCATCAGGAAGAACCTATACGTGGCAAACGTGAACTTCGTAGAGCGGATAAAAGCAGAACGGGAGAAGGTTAAGGGCTACCTAAACCAGCTTGGTGCTGACCTCCAGGGAATAAAAGACCTTGAGCATCTCAGGGAGAAAGTTGAGCGTGCATTAGACTATCTGAGAAGGGTAGAGCGAGAGGGGAGTAAGGAGGAAGAATAAAGATGGGAGGGATAAAATAATTAGCAGGGAGCGAATGTTGCATCATGAGAAAAGGAGAGATGATGAAAATAATCGGAAATTTATCCTCAAAAACGAATCACTGCCCTAAAATTATACTAACCGCCGATGAGACAATGATGAGCAAGTATAGATGGGGAATATTTGTAGGGTTCTCTACCTGCATGCCGCAGGGTATTATCCCGGATTGGTTTTATTTCAACGTTTGGTCACCGCCCGTGCGAAGGAAAGATGGTAAAGCTTTGTATGCCGATTTTGGACTCAGGATTATAGAGGCGTCTTTAGCAGAAGTGTTTGGCGCGGATGAAGTCGCGGTTGTTCACCCACGTGATTTGGAGTGCATGGCTGGCAGCAGGACGGAAATAATAGGCGTTAGCGGACACGATTTCTTAGGCATCAATCCTCCCAGTTCGGAATTCGTTGACATGCTTAATATCGGACCTCCTTACAACCGGGTAAAGTTCTTTGAACTGATGAGAAAGCCGGTGATGAAGGAGAAGATAGTGGTGGCAGGTGGTAAAGCGGCATGGCAGTTAGCTGATGAGACCACTATGGATAAACTGAATATTGATTATGTCCATCTCGGCGAAGGTGAAATTACCGTTCCTGAAATGTTTCAATCTATACTTGAGGGTGAGAAACTGCCGCGGATAATAAATGGAATAGAGCCAAACACAGATGAGATACCCAACATCCGGGGTGCCACGATTCACGGTCTGGTCGAGATAGCCCGGGGCTGCGGAAGAGGCTGCTCCTTCTGCACGCCGAACATGCAGAGGCTTCGTTTCAAATCAGTCGAGCATATTGCAAGGGATGCGAAGACAAATATAGAAGCAGGTCAGCTTGCAATCTCTCTTCATTCCGAGGATGTCCTGCGTTACGGTGCGAAACGGATAGCGCCGGATGAAAAGCAAGTTCTGAACCTGTTCAGGCGTGTTGCATCTATTGAAGGAATTGAGAGTATTGGTGCGAGCCATATAGCTCTCGCTACTGTCTATCATAATCCGGGTCTTCTTAAGGCGGTTTCCGAAACGTGCTACTCCATGCTCGACCAGGATTGGATGGGTGCGCAAACAGGGATAGAGACCGGAAGTGCAAGACTGATTGCAAAACACATGCGAGGTAAAGCGTTGCCATCGCCTCCAGAGAAGTGGCAGGAGATAGTCAAACAGGCTTTCGGGATTCTCGATGACAATAACTGGTTTAACGCAGCGACAATGATAAACGGTCTTCCGGGAGAAACCACGGATGATGTGATAAATAGCATAGAACTGGTAGAGGATTTGAAAGGGACTTTGTCGCTTATTGTGCCGATGAACTTCGTTTCAATGCGTGGCTCTGCCTTAGATAACGAGGAGACATTTACCATGGCAAAGATGACGCCAGAGCACTGGCAGCTCTTCGGTGAATGCATAGACCACAATTTAAAAATTGTGCCAGAACTCATGAGGGAATACAAAAGTACAAGAAGCATCAAGAGCTGGTTACTCAGCGCTAGTGCAGAGCGTATAACTAATGCGCTGAAGAAGTATGTGAATCAGATGAAGCAGGGGGAGCCGCCGACAGAACGTAGAGAAGTGAGTAAATGGCTCAATCCTGAGATACCGGACTTGAATATAACAAATCCCAAATCCTAACATTCAAACAAATTTCAAATCCAAATTATCTAAACCACATTCTCATGAGCCTGCTTGTCAATCTTTCTCGAAGACCATACACCATAAAAGTTTTAAAGAAAAAGTGTAATGAAGAACAAATATCTGAAAGGGATAAGCGTAAATGTACTTCTATTGGGCGTTGTCAGTTTCCTGAACGACTTAAGTAGTGAAATGATAATCCCGATTCTACCGATGTTCATTACCGCTTTAGGCGGTGCTGGTTTGATTATTGGTCTGATTGGTGGATTACAGGACAGTATATCGAGCATATTAAAGGTCCTTTCTGGATACTGGTCTGACAGAATAGGAAGGAGGAAGATATTTGTATCTTCTGGCTATCTGACTTCCGCCGCTTTCAAATTGCTCCTGTCCCTCTCCACGATCTGGCAGCACATATTAGTCTTCACCAGTTTTGAACGCGTGGGGAAGGGCTTGAGAACTGCACCAAGAGATGCAATTATCGCGGATTCCATGCCTGACGCGAGGGGTAAGGGATTTGGAATTCACCGAGCACTTGATACTTCTGGTGCAATCTCTGGAGGCATAGCTGCTCTTATATTATATTGGTTTTTAGAGTTTAGTTTCAATCATATTATATTTATTGCGGCGATTATTGCCTTTCTCTCCTTAGTGCCGCTTTATTTTGTAAAGGCAGGGAAAAGAGAACCGCAAAAGATAAGATTGCAAATAAGCCTGAAAGAACTGCCCAAACCACTTAAGTTGTTCATTACGGTGGCTACCGTTTTCGCATTAGCCAATTTCACTTATATGTTCTTCATATTAAAGGCACTGGGTGCTTTTATGCCATTAATGCCTGTGAAGGAGTCAATCGCCCTCGCTATCTTTTTATATGTCCTTTTTAACTCCTTCTACGCCGTGCTTGCCATTCCTTTTGGCACGCTGTCCGACAGAATAGGGAAGAGGAAAGTGCTTATTTTTGGCTACTTACTGTTTTCAGTGACCTGTCTCGGCTTTGCTTTTTCTGATTCACTCGCCGCCTTTTTAGTTTTATTCCCCCTTTATGGCGTGGTGTATGCAATGGTAGATGGTAACCAGAGGGCTTTTGTTTCCGACCTGTCCACAGAAGATTTAAGGGCAACCGCTCTGGGCACATTTCATACCTTGATAGGTGTAATTGCTTTACCAGCAAGTCTAATCGCCGGATTTTTATGGGCTGTAACGCCTACGCACAGTTTGACATTCCTCTTTGGCAGTTCGGTCAGCATCATATCGGTTATACTATTTGTGTTTCTCCGAAAGTATTTCAAAGATTGAATGGTGGTTAAACAAAAAATAACAAGTTATTTTTATAACATCATTAAAAAGTAGTATTCATGCGACTGGGAATCTTCCTCTGTACTTGCAACAACACCATAGACA
>JAGXOS010000113.1 GCA_023659775.1 Methanomicrobia archaeon LH_S14
CCATTATATAATCAGAAATGCCTTCATCTTCCAGCAATAGTGGCACTTCGTATATGTCCTCTGTATCTGGTGCGGTGATTACAGCTTCCTTCTTCACATTACAGAACATTGCTATTTTATCTTTCACATCCTCTTTTAACGTTTCCTCACCTCTACACACGATTATATCAGGTTGAAGCCCCAATTCACGGAGTGCCTTCACGGAGTGCTGCGTAGGCTTCGTTTTCTGCTCCTTCAGCGCTGTGAAAGGCACCAAAGTAACGTGAACAAGAAGGAAATCGTTCTCATGCTCTTCCAATTTCATCTGCCTGACAGCTTCCAAAAATGGCATGCTTTCTATATCGCCAACTGTGCCTCCTATTTCCACCAGGCAGATGTCTGCACCACTTTTCGTGGCGACCTCTCTTATCCGTGCCTTTATCTCATTCGTCACGTGCGGGATTATTTGCACCGTCTGTCCCAGATATTCACCTCTCCTTTCACGCTCTATCACTGCGGAATAAACGACTCCGGTGGTTATATTATGCGCCCTCCCCAGGTCTACATCCATGAATCTTTCGTAATGCCCCAAATCGAGGTCAACTTCCGTGCCATCCCCCAAAACATACACTTCTCCATGCTGATACGGATTCATCGTCCCGGCATCTATGTTTATGTAAGGGTCAATTTTCATTGGCACGATTTTGTATCCGCGATCTTTCAATATTCTACCGATGGAAGCCATTGTGATACCTTTTCCAAGCCCGCTCATCACGCCACCGGTTACCACTATATATTTCATCCTCACTTAATCTACCCACATCTCAATTGTTTCTTGTGTATAGCTTTTTTCCGTCTTTAACTCCCTTCTTAAATTCGTAAAGCAAAATAGGTTTTTGCATTCTTCATGCGATTACCGTTTCTTTCTTACTCTCACTTCTCTCAATCTCAAGACCCATCTGTCCCTCTATCTCGACTTCAGCTAATTCATATTGAAATCTCTTAAGTGCCTGTATCGCCTCGGAATCCATATTTGCCGTGTACAATTGTGTATTTCCCGCCTTTCGAGTTAGTTTTATGATTCTATATTTTTCTAATTGCTTCCAGAAGACATCGAGCATATCCATGGAAATCTCAGCGCATTCCGCTATCTCCTCTTTCGTATATTCTATATTCTGATGCGTGAGTAAGAGCTCTATCACCTTCACCTGGGGGGATGCTCCAAATATCTCAGTCAACATGATATTATGTTATAGAGATACCTATATAAAACCTATGGTCTACACGGACATCGAGAAGGCTATTCTGGATAAATTATTTTCGCATGGCTACATCGGCAAGAAACATACACCAATAGAGTACATCCAAAAGGGCATTGAAAAGGCTCTCACGAGAAGGACTAATACTTGAATATATAACCTCTCACGGCGTTGATGCGATGTTGAACAAGGAGCGAATAAAAGAAATCAGACAAATTTTGAGGGTTGAAGATTAGAATACTTTACTTTATAGATTATAAACAACGATAAAAATAAAAATCATAGCGGCGACTAAACCAAAAACGAAAGGATGAAAAGAAAAGAAGATGACAGCGAAGATAAAAGTCAAAAGTAAAGCCATTGCCAACGTTGATACTGCCAAGCGTTGTAAAAGAGCCATTCTCTCGGGGGATACTGCAACCCCTCTCTCCACCATTTCCCATTTCTCCTCTCTTCCTTCTATTCCCTCTCCCTTCCTTCCTCTCTTTTCCTTTTCCTTTTCCTCTTCCTCTACTATCTCCACCGAAAAACTCTTCTTTGTCGCTCCATATCCGGTACTGATGAATATTTTTCCTGCGCCCAACTCAGCTACCGCCCCTGCATAGCTCTTCGGCAGTTTCACAATCGCTGCTATCTTCTCCTTCTCTATTACATACACCTTATCCTGTAATATCATTACTTTGTCTTTTATCTCTTCGCCAAGCGAAAAATGCACATGTGTCGGCTCTCCGTGATTAATTATAACCAGCTCGAAGCTCGTCTCCTCCCCCACGCTCAGCGGAATTCTCAATACCTCGTGCTCAAATTCTATCGAATTCAAACTCTTTCTACTCAGGTATATTCTTTGCTGTATCCTGTCCATCCTCCTGTCCCTAATCGCCTACGGCGACCCCGAAAAATGTGTGTTTATTTACCGCCGAGATCGCGAAGAGCGCTGAGATGAGGTAAATGTTTCTCTTAGCTCTCTGTGGGCTCTGCGGTAAACAAGTACAAATTTCTAATACAAACTTTACCCAGACTCCTGTCTCAGCTCAGGAGGCAATAGATTAGGAATCCCTTCCGCTATTGGATACCGCTGGTCGCATTTATTGCAATACAAACTTCCAACTACTACCTCTCCCTTTTCATCCTCTTCTTCTATACTTAATTCCAAATCGCCCTTGCACATTGGGCAGGCGAGTATCTCCATCAGCTCTTTTTTCATCTTTTTTCGTCTCCCTACTTTAAAGAAATAGTTAATTTAAAAGGAAGGATGAAAAAGAAAGGATATGAACCTACGGACCACCTGGAAATAATAGGCATAGATCATCTCCCGGAGGTAAAAGAGGGTGACGATTTAACGGAGTTATTTTTTGAAGCTCTGAAACAGAAAAGGGTGAAATTAGAAGGCGGTGATGCAATAGTTTTCACCTCTAAGATAGTATCGAAGAGCGAAGGCAGGGTCATTGACCTCTCCGGTATAAAGCCAGGTTCAGATGCGGAACGGATTGCAAAAAAAACGGATAAAGACCCGAGGATTGTTCAACTTATTCTCAATGAAACAAAAGAGATAGTGAGAACAGAAAATAATATTATCATAGTGGAGACAAAGCATGGATTCGTCTGCGCAAATGCAGGCGTGGATGAATCAAACGTTGAGGAAGGAAAAGCAGTTTTGCTGCCCGAAAACCCCCAGAGGAGTGCTTCTCGTCTTAAGAAAGAAATAGAAGAGAGATGCGGGGAAGAAATTTCCGTTTTAATCTCTGATTCCTTTGGTAGAGCTTTTAGAGACGGTGTAACAGGAATCTGTATAGGCGTTTCTGGCATCACCGCTCTGCTGGACCGGAGAGGAGAAGAGGATAGATTTGGTAAAATCGCAAGGCTAACAAAAGAAGCGGTAGCAGACGAGGTATGTGCGGCTGCGAACCTCGTAATGGGTGAATTTAAGGAGGGCATACCAATTGTAATCGTGCGGGGCTTGAAGTTGAAAAGAAGCGAAGGCGACATAAAAGAGGTTTTGTTTAACCGCGAGGATGACCTCTTCCGGTAGGAAACAGGCAAATGGGGAATAGCCAATAGGGAATAGCCAATAGGGAATAGCCAATAGGGAATAGCCAAT
>JAGXOS010000114.1 GCA_023659775.1 Methanomicrobia archaeon LH_S14
GTTGAAGAGTATAAGAAAACAATAAAGACTCTCGACATAGGCGAGAACGTAGTCTTTCATGGAATTTTAGAAACAAATAAATACCTTGAACTTCTGTCAAAAAGCAGGTTGATCTGCCTGCCAACCTTATCAGATAGCTATTGTTATATTGTCTTGGACGCAGTATGCTTGGGCATTCCGGTAGTAGCAACTACCGAATGCAAATGTGATGACTTATTTGAAAATGGAGAAATTGGTATAAAAGTTGAACCAAGAAGTTCGGAACAATTGGCTGATGCCATTCTAAAATTATTTAACGATTTTGAACTATGTAAAAAATTTAGTGAAAATGGACTGAAGAAGAGAGAAAAGTTTGATTATAAGAAAATAATACCAAAATATGTGGAGCTATATGAAAAGTATATTTAACAGGAGAACAAAGAGGTAGAGAGATGATACATATTTGTTTTGTTGGCTATGATATCTGCCCTCCATGGAATGAAGGAAGAAAAGTAGTTTCTAAAAATATAATTGATGCTATGAAGGCGTATACCGATTTGGATGTATCCGTTGTTTCCACCATTGAAAAGGAAAGGGGTGAAAAGATGGAAGGTGTGGAGTACGTTAATACTACATGGCTCACAAAGCGCACACAAGGATACGACCCTTTGCTCGATGCTGCCATGATTAGACAGATTGGCTCTATTAACAAAAGGGAAAAAATAGATATAATCCATCTGTTTAATGCTCATTTCCCTGTATTCTCCCTTTACGGGAAGATGAAGAGAAAAAAAGTAATTGCACAATTTTTCGGTAATCCCCACTTCAATATTCTGAAGCGACTCCGTGTGCCAAAAGCAATTGATATATATGTCACAACATCTATCGAAAATAAGTGGTTTAACGACTTAGGCATATATAATTCCCAGTGTGTGAATCCACCTATAAATACAAATCTTTTTAAATACGAAGATAAAACAACAGCGCGAAAAAAGCTTAATTTACCCGAAGATGCGTTTATATTAATGTATATTGGAAACATGAGTGAAGTCAGATTTTCTCCTGATTTTGTAAAGAGCGTTAAATTTTTGAAAGAGCCGAATAATTTACTGCTTATATTTGCAAACCAAGTTGACTCTTATTGGCAAAACAACAATGCATTTCATAATAAAAGTGTGATACTAAGGAATGGGATACTGAATGAAGAGCAAAAGATATTATTATACAACGCCGCAGATGCGTTCATTCTACCTTTCAGTAAGAAAATGAATTCCTTTAAACACGTGTTTATCATTGACCCACCGATAACTATGCTTGAAGCCATGTCTTGTGGTCTCCCGGTCATCGCACCAGATGTATTCTCGATCCCAAAAATCATAAAAACAGGGTATAACGGGTATGTTACGCCCTTAGGTGACTTTGAAACGATTGATGAGATACTGCGTAATCTATCAAAAGAAGAGGATAAAAGGGTAAGTACAAATGCACGAAAAACAATTCTCAATGATTTCTCATACGAAAAGACTGCTTTACGGTTAAAGAAGATATATGCGGGTGTTTTAAATGGGTAAACTGCTTTTAAGCAAGGAAAAACGCAATATAGTAGATATTTTTAACCCGGATAAAAGCGAATACCAGCTCCCGGAAAATCTTCCAGTTGACTTTATAATTAATAACAACCTTTGTTTCTCACTTTATAACAAAGTTTGCTCAGAACTTGCTTCTAAATTCAATTCCGAAGAATTAGAGCCGATATGTAGGAAAGCAAAGTCTATGGAATTTTCAATTAATGAATTACACATCATCTCAAGGGCTTTTGAAGAAAAGGGTATTAATCATCTGCATTTATTTAAAGCGATAGAATCACAATGTGATAGCACAGATGTTGATGCAGTCGTAGAAGATAAGCAGATAGAAAAAGCAAGAAAAGTGCTGGAGAGCTTAGGATATTTCGTGCCACATTCCTTATATGGAAAGGACTTTTTTGTCAAATCAAAAGGAAGTGACGAGATTTGTTACATCGATCTGATAACTGAAAAGGAATTTAAGAGATATCATTATATCTTCAACGAAGGAAAAATAAGAATTTTGAGCAATATAAGAAAAATAAATGGTTTGCATGTGCCATCCATCGAGGATGATTTAGTCATATCCATATTACGCACAATTGAGAAGAATCAAATTCCTATATGCACTGTGCTTCATATATCCTACTTATTAGAAAACTGCCGTGACATAAATTATATAAAAAACTGTATTAAGAGGGGATGGTATACTCCACTGCTACACTCCATTTATGTGGTAAATGCCCTGTATAAGAACTTATTTGGTAAGGAGATACAATCACCACTGATTTCAATTGCTAAAAAAATCCACGAGAAGTCGAAGATACTCGGATTTTTAGCTAAAAAAGAGACTAAAAAGATAAAGTTCCCATTTGATTCAAAAATCTTCTTTTCTTTCTCTCATACATATGAACTACTCAATGCTAAGGGGAGAATCAAAAAATTCAAAGCGATTGTTAAAATTATTTCTCCATCCGTAGCTAATCGTATACTGCAATTAATTTCATTTTCACACAAAAAATCAACCCTTATCACTCTTTCCGGAATTGATGGGACTGGGAAATCCACTAATGCAACTAAATTAGTTAGAAGATTCAATAAAATGAATATCCCCAGTCAATATGCACTTGGTCTTTGGTCACCGAAAGTCTCTTATCCGTTGATGGGAGCCCTTTATCTCTTAAAGGGATGGAGAAGAAAGGATTATCATAAAAGTAAAATACTAAGAAAGGTATGGAACTATGTTGTAATTCTTGACTATCTTTATATTTATCTTTTCAGAATAAAAAGACATCTTTTTGCCGGTAAAACCGTTTTTGCGGATAAGTATGTTTATGATTTGATAGCAACTCTTATGCGTGATGGATTGTATAATGAACGAGCTACAAAAATCATGTTGAAATTAATCCCACAACCAGATTTAGTATTCATATTTGACATTCCAGAAGAGGTTTCAGATTTACGAAAGGATGATACACAGGAATGGCTTGATAGACTTAGAATAGATCAAGACTTAAGGGAATATCTTAAGATTATGCGGGAAAACTATAAGAAAATCGCTAAATCACTTGATATCCCAATAATTGATGCAACGAAGGAATGGAACGAGTTACATGAGGCGATTTTCAATAAAGTACTCGTGACCTATAAAAATAGAGGAGTAAATAAAAAAATGAAATCTATTGGGAATTAAGCGTACAAAAATAATTAAATCATAAAAACCTCTTTATTATCTCCCTCACCCAATCCGACCTCGTCCC
>JAGXOS010000115.1 GCA_023659775.1 Methanomicrobia archaeon LH_S14
TTAGCCACTAAACCTCGTTTCAATCCTTGTTTTAGTGGATTAGCCTCTGCGACATAGAATTAACCTTGCTCGCACCACAAATCAAAGTGATGTTTCAATCCTTGTTTTATTGGATTAGCCTCTGCGACTTATATATGCAATTTATACATATATAAAATGAGTATAGTTTCAATCCTTGTTTTATTGGATTAGCCTCTGCGACAATAGAGAAGTTGGTTTAGATGAGATTGGAGTTTATAAGTTTCAATCCTTGTTTTATTGGATTAGCCTCTGCGACAGAAGCACCAGCATTGGGTGAACTTTGGGAAGGTATGTTTCAATCCTTGTTTTATTGGATTAGCCTCTGCGACGATAGTATTTTTGAATATATACGAGCGTTTCCTAATGTTTCAATCCTTGTTTTAGTGGATTAGCCTCTGCGACAGCAGCGATTTTTCCTTCTTTACCCCTTTTCCTCGCTTCTGCCCCCTTCTTTTCTCGCACATCTTTTCACTTATGTTTTTTATTTCACCCTATATAAATACATGCTTTTGCATCTTCACCTGAACCCTTATTCCCTATTCCCTATTCCCTATTCCCTATTGCCTATTGCCTATTGCCTATTCCCTATTCCCTATTCCCTATTCCCTTCTCTCCCCCTCCTCACCGTCCCGAACCCTCTCGAAACCGATTTTCCAAGCCCCATGTAATCAGGAATAGCAAAATTCACCATGAACCTGCCCAGAAACCCGATAAACGGCGTCCCTTTAAGCTTGCACTTACGCCGACGCAACCCACCGATAGCAACTTTTATCTCTTCCAGAACCACATAATCCAGCCCTTTCGATGCTGATAGAATATTGCCAATGAGCGTTCTCCGTAAAAGTTCTCTGCGTTGTTCACGCTTCGATTCCAAATATCGCTGGTAGTTGGTCTGACTCAATGCGATCCAGGGTGTGATGAATTCGTAGGTTATTAATTCTGGAGAGATGCCAAATTCCTCTTCTTTTAATGCTATGCCGCGTTCTACAATGGTATATGCGTTTTCTCCTAATTCTATCTCATCGTATTTGTCGTATATCTCTTTTAAAACTTCTGCGCCTTCTTCTATGCCTAACACGACCGCCGCACCGTCTAATATCTTATATTGGATACGGGGATACCGGTAGAGCAGTTTGTCCACGTTTCTGTGCTGATGCAGTAGTGCGTATTCGTTGAAGCGCGTGGCGAAGAAGCCCCTTAGTTTCGCGGCGGCTTCTTCTACGGGGCGGTTGGATTTCAGGGTTAGGCGTAGGGTTTTTAGGTGCATGGGATTCGTCTTTAAATGATTAGAGTTCCACTCCCAGCATCATCTCGCTTAAAGCCGGTATCTGGGTCATAATAATTGTTTAACTCTTCCTGAGACACGTAACCTATCTCACCTTCTCTAAATCCTTTAGCATATTTTTTATCAACTGAAATAACATACGCGTAAAACTCTTTCTTAATCCCCCTAAATCTCTTTTTGCGCTCTCTTAAGTCATCTATTGATTCAATCTCCTTATACTTTTGCCAAATCCTCTTAGCATTATCGTCAAGTTCGATAAAAACATCAACTTCGGGATAATCTTTTTCAATTAACTTAAAATCTGATAGTTCACTAAACTTCAGCTTTTCAACTTTTTCTAAAATACTATTTGACTCGTCTTCACTCATTCCGATATTTACTTTTTCAAAATAATTTTCATTTAACTTTAGGAATTCCATTTCTTCTATCTCCTCTTTACCAATTTCTTTGAACACTTCTTTAGTTTTAGAAATAATAAAACTTCCATAAATCGTATGAGGATAGTATGCTCTTCCATCTTTGTCTTCCCTCAAAATAAAAAGTTTAACGATGCCATGCTTATCACCAAAATTCCTGTTGCACCTCCCAGAGACCTGGTTTATTGAGTCCAGTGGTGCAAAATCGCGATAAACAATATCTGCATCTATGTCTACCCCAGCCTCAATAAGTTGAGTGCTGACAATAATACTTCTGGTTGCGCTTTTCTCTTTTATTTTTTTGATTCTTATTAATCTCTCTTTCGGGATTATATTCGTTGAGAGGTAATAAAGTTCAACATTCCTGATATTTAGTCCCGTAACAAAGTCATAAATATCTTTTGACGACCTAATCGTATTTAGGACGACCAAAACATCTTTATTGGCGTTTTGCATTATGCCTCTCCTCAATATTTCTTTGAAATCTTCGAGGCAAACTGGTTCTAAATTTGTTATCAACTTCACCCTGTTTAGAGAGTTGAAATATTTTCTCTTATTTTCTACCAACGGGCTTATCTCCTCCTTCGTCTCGTCAAAAATCAATGGCTGTGTGGCAGTGATAAGTATGAAATATGTATTGAACAGCTCCGCAAAAAATTTCATTGTTTTATTCAGCAGTAGCCAATATTTATGCGGTATCGCCTGAACCTCATCCAGAATAACAACACTATTTGTGATATTATAGACCTTTCTTATTGCTCTATTTCTATTTGATATCAATGAATAAAAAAACTGAATGAAAGTCGTAACAATAATCTCAGAGTTCCAGCCTTCAATTAAAAGAAGGTCTTTACCAATGTCTTTATCTATATTCTCAAATTCATCTTCTTTTGTTGTATAAACTGTATCAGATAGGTGATGATGTTTTAGGAGTATGTCCGAAGTTGGTTTTTGTTTGTTCACCCTCTCAAAAACGTCTTCGAAAACCGCAACATTCTGGTCTATAATGCTCAGAAATGGCAAAGAGTATATTACTCTTGGTTTATAACCTCTTTTGCTTTCTATTCTCTTTCTTAATTTCAGTGCAAAAGATAATGCTGTAAGTGTTTTACACGTACCTGTTGGAACATTTAATGACAATATTTTATCTTTATCCAAATTTATACGCTCTACATTTGATAGGACTTCTTCGTAAATCTCATTTCGCATGTCGTTTATCTTTTTATTTTTATTTTTATTTTTATCTTTATCTTCTTTGTCCCTGAATTTAAGTTCTTTATATTCATCAACGATATTTTCGTTTATATCAATTCGCTTTATCTCTTCTAAATTAGCCGCATCTGTTTTATCTGCGTCCAGAAGTATAGAATATAAAACTAAGGTTGTAAAGTAATAAAATAATGTCTGTCCTTTACTTGTATTCTCTATTAATTTTTTAGCCCCTTCAAACTCTTTCATAAGTTCAAGATATTTTTTAATTATAATTTCAACACCCGGTTTACCTATATG
>JAGXOS010000116.1 GCA_023659775.1 Methanomicrobia archaeon LH_S14
AAGCCTCAGGTGTGGGTAGTCTTATGACCATGAAAGACCACTTACGCTAGAACCCCCCTTAAGGGATTTTATCTCTATTTTTGTAAAATCTAAACTAAATAGAACCATGCCTGGAGTTGCCACTTCGGTTAAAATCAGTATCAACCTGTTAATGGTAATGGTAATGGTAATGGGTTCAAACAAATTTATTGACAATGTAAAAACAAAGAGGATAATAAAAATGCAAAACTCAAATGCCTTTTCTTTTTCTCCTTTTTTCAGAAGGTCTTCTATTTCATCTAATTCAGACATTTTCTTAAAAGTCAACTTGCATCCTCGTTATTTATCCTATCTTCCAAATAAAAATCCATGTCAACATCCACCACGTCCAGTTCCTTCACTTCCGTTTCTGTTCCGAGCACCTCGCTTAAACTCGGCTTCGTTCTTCCTCCGTCACCCGATATGAGTTCCTTTATGTACAAACCGCCATCGCATTTTATTTCCACGAATAAAACGGGCTCTTCAAAAGAGACAAATCTTGCACTGTATACTTTCCTTCTCCTTACCAAATCCGCCCTTCTGTGCACTACCCTCGTTGGTGTCCTCTGTTCTATCACCGCCCCACTTAGCTTAGCCACAGCATTTCGTAAATCCTCTTCTTTTATCCTCGTTTTTAGCTCCACTTCGACCCTGTATGTCTTAGCCGCCTTCGCATTTTTTATCTTCGCTACCATTTCTCGTTTCACATATTGAAGACCTATCACCTCTACTTTACCCTTGTTCTCTTCTTTCACTTTTTCCTCTAACATCCGCAAATCCACTTTTCTCCGTCCTGGCTCCTTTATCTCTACCACGAAAGGGCGACCTGAGCCGAGCATTCGAGCATCTATGTCCTCTCTCCCGCATCCATGCAATACCATATCTTCACCTTTGAATTCCTCCACTATCGAGCCGCTTATCAGTTCCTCGACGGATTCGGGATACATCTTTCCGGTGAAATTGCACCTCTCGCAGCCCATACCACGACACTCACGGCAGAACCATCTCGTTTGTGGTATGCCCCTTTCGAACTTTCTGTATCTACCGTAAATAAAAACCGAGTTTACCTGCAACTCCACTTTTTCCGTCCACAAATTCAATATTACCACTAAATCTGGTCTCTCAAACTCGGCTGTTTTCCCTGTTTCATGCTCTATTCTCTTTCCTACTTCTCTATTTAACTCTGCCTTCAACGGCTCGGCATAAGAAGCTCCCGCAATCTCCCATATCAGCTCCTCGTTCTCCAACAGCATCCCGCTTACTTTTGTGCCAACGAGAAAGGAATCGAATTCGTAATCTTTCAGTTTTTCCAATGCCTTTGACACCCACACTTCTAAAATCTCAAACAGACCATTACATACCCAGCATTTGCCTTCTTCTACCTCCTCCCCTTTCTCTCTCAAAACTTCTTTTAGTATTGCCCCTCTTTTATCGTTCGATAGCCCCGAGGAAATCTTTGCAAATTGTCTGCCAAGGCAATTGTCGCAGATAGGTCCTTCTTTTGTTATTTCGCGTGCTATTTCTATTATTTCCGTTTTTTCTAACTCCGCTTTACCAGTTGAACTTTCACCACTCCCACACATTCACTTCCACCTTCTCCCCTTCCTCCACACCCTCTTTATTCTCCTCTATCACTACAAATCCATCCGATTTCGTCATGCTGGATAATATACCAGAGCCGCTTACCCTTATGGGCTCTGCATAATAGCCGTTTTCAGTGCAAAGCAACTTTACACGCACAAAATCGGTTCTACCCACTGCTGAAGGAATTTTTTTGCTCGCCATCGCAAAAATTTTTCCACGAGGTTCCTTCACTCCATGAATCGCATACAAAAAAGGTCTTACGAGCATTTCAAACGCAGATATTGTCGCCACGGGATAACCGGGGAGAACAAATACTGGCTTGTTATTGATGACACCGAAACCTGTTGGTTCCCCGGGTCGAATCGCCACACCGTGAAACACAAGTTTTCCTAAATCTTCTACTACATCGGCTATGAAATCTCTCTTACCCACGGAGCTCCCACCACTTATTAATAACCCGTCGCAACCTTCCTCTAAGGAGAACCTTATCGCGTTTTTTATCTCCTCGTAGTCATCTCTTACTATGCCAATTCTATACGGGCTTGCAATTTTTTTGAGCAACGCTTCTAATACATAACTGTTCACATCAGCTATCTTCTTTTCTCCTTCAAAAGACTCCTTAGGATCCAAAAGCTCGTCACCTGTGGAGATTATCCCAACCTTTGCTCTCTTATACACCTTCACCTTTGTTTTGAAAAGAGATGCAAACATGCCGATGTCATGAGCTCTTAGCAGTCTTCCCTCTTTTAGCACCTCTTCACCTTTCTTCACATCTTCTCCTTTAAAAGAAACGTTCTTACCCGGCGTGACGGGTTTGAAAAGTTCTAATTCGGTGCCTCTTTCCTTTGCATATTCAAGCATAACAACTGCATTGCTGCCCTTTGGTAGCTGCATCCCGGTTTGTATGTGGAGATATTCCCCTTCTCCTATTTCTATCTCGTTCTCCTTTTCTTTTTCTTTTTCTTTTTCTCCTCTACGGCTCTTCTTCCTTAAAAATACAGGATTATTTTGAGATGCACCAAAAGAGTCCTCCCCCTTAATCGCATAGCCGTCCATCGCCGCACGGTCAAAAGGAGGACTATCTGCCGGCGAGCAAACGTCTTCTGCTAAAACCCGGTTCAAAGCATCGTCAAATCGAAATTCTTCTATTTCTGTCCTCTTTGCGTAAGATAAAACTGTTTTTAACGCTTCATCCAAGGGGATAAGTGTACGAAAAAGTTTCATTTTTCCTCCAACCTACTCTTGCCTCTCAAATACACTATTGCTATTCCTGCTTTCGACAATTTCCTCATCAAGAGCTCATCGTTTGTGAGGACTGCTGCTTTCTTCTTCAACGCTAACTCCACAATCCATTCATCGGTATCAATATTTCTTTCTCCTCCTCCTTCCTCTTCATTTATTGTCACCGTGAACCTGTCGGGCTCTGCATGCACATACTTAAGAACTAAAGAGTACCCAATCTTTGCCGCTCTTTTCTCTTTGCCTTTCAAACCCGGTCTTTGTCTTAACCCATCCAACTCGTTCAAGACCACCTTCGGCACGATTATACGCGTGTATCCCAGCTTTTCAAGCTCATAAAATATATCAACGCCAAATTCTCCGGGTATAAGC
>JAGXOS010000117.1 GCA_023659775.1 Methanomicrobia archaeon LH_S14
TAGAAAAAACATCCTTGATTTGCGGTATCATATTAGCATCGCTATTCTCCTTATCTCTTTACATACGGTCTCTACCTTATGACAGCATTTTTGGTGGTCCATTCGTACGATTCGGCGGGAATGACCCGTGGTATAACATGCGATTGGTAGAGAACACACTGCATAACTTCCCGCATCGCATCTACTTCGATGCCCTAACAGAATATCCACATGGCACGAACGTCCCTTTTGCTTCTCTATATATTTGATTTTAGCATTTTTTTCTGCTATTTTTTCCAATAATTCAATCAATTCATTAACACTTATCCTGCTTCCACCACCGACATTAAAAACTTCTCCCTCTATCTCACTCTTAGCCATCAATATATTCGCCTCTACAGCATCATCTATAAAAGTAAAATCTCTTGTCTGCGTTCCGTCTCCAAAAACAGTTATTTCTTCGTCATTCAAAATCGCCTTTACAAATTTGTGAATCGCCATATCCGGTCTCTGTCTTGGTCCATAGACAGTGAAATATCTTAACGAGACAATAGGAACGTTATAATTTTTCCAGTAAAGATAACAAAGATTTTCCGCCGCCAGCTTCGTCACGCCATAAGGCGAAACAGGCTTTAACAATGAATTCTCTTTCATTGGCAATTCTGCATCTCCATAAACTGAAGATGAGGATGCGAAAACGAATTTCCTTATTCGTTTATTCTTATAGAATTCCAATAACTTCTGCGTGGCTTCTATATTATTCCTTGTGTATATCTCAAAGCTCTTTCCCCATGATGCTCTGACTCCTGCTTGTGCAGCTTCATGGAAGATATAATCAACTTCTGGATATTCTTCCATGTTTAGGATGTCTTTTTCAATAAACTCAAATTCATCGTGGTTTAATGCGTTTTCTATATTCTTTTCTTTTATCTCTCTCGAATAGTAATCAGTAAAACAATCAATTCCTATTACCTCAAAACCCTCTTTTAACAACCTCTCAGTGAGATGACTCCCTATGAATCCCGCACAACCTGTTACAAGTGCTTTCATGTTTATCTTTTCTCCTGTAAATATTTCCCGATCTCTTCTTTTAAATCCTCCCTTCCCAAAGCAAAATCTATAATCGCTTTTACGTATCCAGCCTTATCTCCAGCATCGTATCTTTTCCCTTTGAAGGTATAACCATAAACGTCTTCTTCCTCTTTCAACATTCTAATAGCGTCTGTAAGTTGTATCTCATTGCCCTTTCCCGGAGGTGTTTCCTTAATGCAATTGAATATTTCCGGTGTGAGCACATATCTTCCAACTGTTCCTATATTTGATGGTGCTTCCTCTAAAGATGGCTTTTCAATTATGTCTTCTATATAATAAATCGATTCTTCTATTTCTCTCCCTTTTATTATCCCGTAATCTCTTATCTTCTCTTTTGGAACTTCTTCAACTGCGATTATCGAGTGTTTATATTTATCAAACAAATTCATTAGTTGCTTAATGCAAGGAATCTCAGCTTTTATAATGTCATCACCTAACAAAACAGCAAAAGGCTCATCCCCTATATGCTTTTCTGCTTTTAAAACTGCATCGCCAAGCCCTTTCGGCTCTTTCTGTCTTATGTAATGGATATCAACCAAGGAAGAGATGTCTTTTACTTCTCTTAACAATTCGTATTTTTCGTTTTGAAGCAGATGGTTTTCAAGCTCTGGCGAAGTATCAAAATAATCCTCTATTGCTCTTTTTCCTCTACCTGTAATGATTATAATATCCTCAATTCCTGATGCAACTGCTTCTTCAATAACGAATTTTGTTGCTAAGACCCAGAACGGAACGCCAATCACAAAAATCCTTAAAACTGGTATTAGTTCAGACGAATGGAAGACGTGAATGGAAATCCAATCCGCATAGAAGAAGATGAGCAAAGTCAAAATCAAACTCAAGGGGAAGCATATTTTTAAAGCACCAAGAATTGTCCCTTTTATTCTTCCTTCATCTTCTTTTCCTTTATAAAAAGAAACAAATCTCTGGATACCGGCATTATATCCCACTGAAGAAAGGGTAGCAACAATCATCATCGCTGCGAAGCCAAGTGAAATCAAACCGTAATCAGAAGAACCAAGAAATCGTGCGATGATCATTCTTGAGAAATACCCCAGTGCAGTTCCAATGAAAGTTCCCGTGAATCCTATTCCTGCTCCTTTCGCTATTTTTCGCAACGACTCGTCCAGATATTCTTCGTTTGGCATTGATTTTTCACAATCTTATTTCATTGAGATAAAGCAAAGAAGGTTATGCAAACGTCGAAAACATTCAGTACCTTTTCCTGTATATTTCATCATGATGCCCCAAATCAAGAAATCTAACCATCTTCGCCTCCTCATCTATTTCAAATACAAAAATGAAGGACTTCTCCAGATGAACACGCCTTAAACCCTTCATGTCATACCATAACGGCTTGTAATGGTGAGGATTTCTTATTATCCCTTCTATTTTCTTCATTACAGTATCATAGAGTTTCTTATCTTTCTTACTTACTTATTCTCTTACTGTAACTTTGCCTTTAATCTTTTCTCGATGCTGTAACTGTATTCATGTATTATCTATTGCTACTCCTTAATCCGTCTTCTTAAATCCTCGATATCCGTGAATGTTTCAAAATCACCTTCCTTTCGTATTTTCTCTATTTTCTCCAAATACTCATCTTTAACCTCGTAAAACGCATCGGTGTAGATTTCAACTAGTGTTTCAAGCATCCCTTCCATCCCCTCTACTCTACCCTTAAGGCTTTTTACATCTTCTAAAATCGCTCTTATCATGTTTTTCTCTTCTACTTCCATCATATCAAACACCTAATTTTATTTTGGCACCACAGTATTTAAATTTAAAGGTTCACATCTATCTAAAATAGTAAAAAATCTTTTCTCAAGAAAATAAAAAGCTAAGAATGGCATTAATATGATTCCTCAGTAGGATCCAACGGCTCTTTCAGATTGCTGGATAATCTTCCTCTTCAAGTTTTCATAGTCTTCCAGTTTTGCGTCCACATCCTTCTCTTTCGATCTGGATATGTATTGTAAAAGCCTGTGAATTTCCTCATCCATTCCAAGCAAACTTCTCTCTTTTTCTTTATCCATTTATCTATCCCCTTTAATTCACTTATTTTTGATATATAAATAAAGTTATTGCCAGCATGTATTTGAATGGTCGTATAGCAACAAA
>JAGXOS010000118.1 GCA_023659775.1 Methanomicrobia archaeon LH_S14
GGGGATGATAATTTTTTCTTTAAAATCTAAAAAAAATTACTTTATAAATGCCTGAATAAGATACGTTTTATATTAGTAAACGATAGCTATGCAAGAAGTGAAAACCGTAAAAATCCTGGATACAACGCTACGTGATGGTGAGCAAACCCCCGGGGTATCTCTAACGCCGGAACAGAAATTGCAAATTGCAAAACAACTTGATATACTTGGTGTTGACTTCATAGAAGCGGGAACTGCAATCATTTCGGAAGGCGAGCAAAGAGGAATAAAGGCAATAGCGAATGAAGGCTTAAATGCCGAAATCAGCTCCTTTGCACGGCTGTTGAAGGGAGACATTGACGCTGCGATTGGATGCGATGTTGACACGGTTAATTTAGTCGCTCCTGTCTCTGACGACCACATAAGGAAGAAGTTGAAGATAGACAGGGAAACGTTGAAAAACATGACAATTGAGATGTCGGAATATGTGAAGGGACAAGGCTTAAAGGTAGAAATCAGTGCAGAAGATGCCTCCAGAGCGGACATGGAGTTCTTGAAATCCTTCTTTTCTGATTTATCCCCTGTTATTGACCGTTTAAGCTTCTGTGATACCGTTGGTGTTTTGTATCCTGAGCGCACAAAGGAGATAGTCCAGGCTCTTTGCAAGTTCAACACGCCCGTTGCCGCACACTGCCACAATGATTTCGGGTTGGCGACGGCGAATTCAATAGCTGCGGTGATGGCAGGTGCGCAGGTGGTGCATGTAACGGTGAACGGACTGGGCGAAAGGGCGGGTAACGCATCCTTAGAGGAGGTGGTAACCGCTCTTGAAATGCTCTACGGCGTAAAGACAAAGATAACAAAAGAGAAGATGTATGAAACTTCCCGATTGGTCAGGAATTTGACAAAGATGCCACTTGCGCCGAACAAACCGCTTATGGGCGATAACGCTTTCACGCACGAGTCAGGGATGCACGTTCATGGGACATTGGCGGATACAAGTTTATACGAGCCAATAGATCCGGGGATAATAGGAAGGAAGAGAAGATTCGCATTCGGGAAGCATACCGGTAAAGCATCGGTGAAGGTGACGCTGGAAGAGATGGGCATCTCCGCAGATGATGAACAAACGAAGAAAATATTGGCAGAGGTGAAAGAGCTTGGCGATAAGGGTAAATTAATCACTGATTCTGATTTTCAGGCAATAGTAGAGGATGTATTGAGTATAGAAAGAGAGGAGAAGATAAAACTTGTTGATTTATCTGTGGTGTCCGGTAAGAATGTGTATCCAACGGCGTCACTGCGATTGGAAGTAGATAGTGAGGAGATAGTGGAAGCGGGCGTTGGAGTTGGTCCTGTGGATGCAGCGATAAATGCATTGAGGAAGGCGATGTCAGGGATGGAAATGGACGATTTGCGCCTTGAAGAGTACCATGTGGATGCCATCACCGGTGGAACAGATGCGTTAGTGAATGTTGTGGTGAAGATAAGCAGGGGTGATAAGACGATAACAGCGAGTGGCGTGAGTGAAGATATAGTGATTGCATCGGTGCGTGCATTGATCAATGGTGTGAACAGGTTGTATTGGTGATGAGATGGAAGTAGAATAGATGCGAGACATAGCTGAGGAAGAAATAAGATTGATGTGTATCTTTTGCTGATAGAAAGAGGTGTGGATGTGTTTGAGTCTGGTGTGGATGATTCGGATGGGCGACTTGGAAGTTTTGTGATGGACTGTGTTAGAGATTTCAATGACAGTGCTGAGAAGCTGGAAGAATAGAATTATATCTGGTCTAAATCCTCTCGCCGAGTCAAAGTTTCCTCTTTTAATTCCTTGATTCTCCCCTTTACAATGTTACCTGCGTTCTTACTCGGATATTTGATATTTCCTTAAACGAGATCTCCCTTGTACGCCCGTGTCTACCTTTGCTTACTATCACTGCGTTTATTAATCCCAGAATGTCCAACTCCGCGACCAAATCAGTAACTCGCCGCTGTTTTAACGCTTCCATACCCAGATGGCTACATAATCTTCGATACATATTATAGACCTCACCACTGGAGAAACATCTTTTGGTTTTCCCTCTGCTTAGTAGGAGTACACTGTTTAGCACGATCTTTGATTGAAACGGTAGTGTTTTTACCACTTCAACAATCTTATCCCCCTCTATCTTTTCACTGGCAACCCGCACATGTTCCTCAGTTACCATATTAGATTTTGATCGCTCTGCAATTTCCCCTGATACACGTAGCAGGTCAAGAGCACGCCTTGCATCTCCATGTTCTTGGGCAGTCAGAGCAGCGCATAGCGGTATCACATCTTCCTTTATCACGGAATCATTGAAAGCTATTTCGGCCCTCTCGCTCAAGATATCCTGCAACTGATTGGCGTTGTAGGGTGGAAATATTATTTCATCCTCGCCCATCGATGACCTCACTCGTGGATCCAATCGCTCTGTGAAGGTCAGGTCATTTGAAATACCTATCATGCTCACTTTTGCAGTATTTAGCTCGTTGTTTATTCTAGAGAGGCTATATAAGGCTTCATCTCCTTTAATTGCTAACTTGTCCACCTCATCCAATATCACGATTACGCATCTATCTTCTGCATCTGTCCTTGCTTTGAATTCTGAATACACCATATCAGTCGGCCACCCTATCATCGGAACACGCTTATTGAATACCCTCGCGAGATAAGTGAAAACTCGATGCTGCGTATCATATACCTCGCTGTTTATATATATCAGGGAGCATTTACTGCCGATTTTCTCTCCCATCTCTTCTAATTCCTTGCTCACGTATTTCACGGTAGCGGTCTTACCTGTCCCGGTCTTACCGTAGATTAATATATTGGATGGTGTCTCCCCTTTTAACGCTGCGGATAACGTATCTGCTAAACCTGTTATTTGCTTCTCCCGATGGGGTAAATTATCAGGGATATACGTGGGGCGAAGCACCTCTCTATTTGCAAATATCTTTCCCTCACTTATTAGGTTCTTGAAAATATTTCCCATATTTCATCTTTATCCTAAGGGTGATCCTCCTTATATCTATTCCTTTTTCTATACTTCTTAAATTTATGATAATTGCTATGGGGGCGTCACGAAATAACTATATCAACTACCACTTATTGAAATTACATGCACGG
>JAGXOS010000119.1 GCA_023659775.1 Methanomicrobia archaeon LH_S14
GTCGAGGTGGTGAGAAGAAGAATTGCTTTTTATATCAGTGCGGGGATTATTATCTCTTGGTTGTTTGGTAATTGTTGGACAGCCTCGGTAAAAAAGAAAACCGGGGGTAAAAGAAAAACGAATAGTTCGCCCCTCTATTTAATTGTTCGTCAGTTTTCTTTCCCGTCAACGCTTTTCTTTTTAAAAGAAAAGGGTTGAGTGAACAACTCCAGAGCCTCCTCGCGGGTAAGCATTTGCCTTCGCTTTTGGTCGCCCCATGACTTCCTGAAAGCATAAAGATACTCGTAAAGTTCATAAATATCTCTTGCATGCACCACCTCTCCATGCTCTACCACTTCCATCTTGAGATAAAGGGGCATAAGCTCAAATACACGCACATCATACCGTTCATCTCGTACATTTGCCATAATCCATCTTGAAAATGCTACCTTGTCGTCTGCTGCTGGCGCGACGACACAGACATCTATGTCACTTCGTTCAGTGCTTTCACCTTCGACCACTGAGCCATAGAGCAGCACGCCCAAAACCGACCTATTATCAAACAAGAACCAGAACCCCGGGTCTTCACTCACTTTTTTCCCAGCTATTTTCGCATCCATTGCTCAATCATCTCCACAAATTCCCCTATCCGTGGCAGTAACTCTTTTATGCTGACAAAAGCGACGAGGTCGTCAGATTGATTATAACGGTGCACCAACCGATTCCTCAGTCCGTTCGCTTCGATTAGCACACCTTTTATACTTTTGTCTATAAAATTTAGGTTCTCTATATTCGTATAATCGTCCTTTGGCACTATTTTCTCATCCCTGCACGCCATTGCAACTATGTCCATGCACGACTCGGCGACCTCCTGGAAGGCTTTATACGCCGCCAACTTCGTTTTCTCATCTCGCGTGAATTCCTCCGCCTCGTATCCTTCTATCCATTCACTTATCTCTTCGCTCCTTTCCGCGATTACATTTATCTTATCCCTGTACCGCTTTATACGTTTTATTTCCATTCGTTTTTTATCATTAGGTTATCATTATATATACCCTTTATGTACTCCTCTTTCAACATAAAATGTACGAAGACAATAGCATAAGAAGGGGAGGGATGAGAAAGTGACAACAGATTACATAGAAGAGGCGAAGGAATTCTATGAAGAAGCGGTAGAAGAGTTCGGGAAAGGCTATAAGGAGAATGTCAAGTCGCGTATGAGAGATGCATGTGAAAAAGGATGGGGTGCGGTCGTTCAGGCAACAAACGCACTGTTTGTGAAAATGGGTATCAGGGGTTTACCAAAGAGCCACCGGGATCGCCGTAACTTGCTGCGAGAACTATCAAAGAGACATAAGAATTTAAAGGACCTATATCTGGTTGACCGTTTTATGGCAAGGGATGACGCACTGCACATGAGAGCTTTTTATGATGGTGATATAGACCCTGAGGAGATAATGGAAAATTTCGATAAGGTCAAGAGTTATATTGAGGACATAGAGAAACTATAAATAAACCTTTCTTTAAACCAAAAACGCTTCGCAAAAAGAAAAAAGTTTGCTTTACAGAAGATAGAGGCTGTCCCCCAATTAATTATCAACACTGACACTTAAAGTTAATTATTGCATGAACACGTAAAAAGTTCCCTACTTTAGATGCCGAATTAGCTACTAACGTCCGAATCATACTGATGACCGGCACATTCATACTCAATTTACCCCATATCACCTTCAGATTGTGAGCTGTACATACCAGACCAGATTATGCTCTACCCTAACCTTCTCTATTCCACGTGTCAGGAACTCCCGGAACTTCAGATTCTGCTTTATGTTACCGAAAGGCCATTCAACAGTCTCCTTACGCTTTTTGTACGCCTCTTTACCCGCCTCCGACCGCATCTTAGCGGTCATCCTACGGCGTTCACCCTCGTAGCCGTCACTGGTAATTGTCCTTATTTTGCCTTCTCCAGCGCACTCCAATCTGAACGGGCATTCACCACAGTTCGCACCGTAATAGGCATACACCTGCTTACCGTTATACTCATACTCGCCCTTTCTGCTCAGTATCCCCCCATTAGGGCATGAAAACTGGTCTGTTTCTTCGTCATAATAGAACGAATCCTTCGAAAATGGGCTCATCTTCGGCTTATTTCCCTTCATCTCACCCGCCTGCTTGCGGTCGGGAATATAGCCGTCTAACCCGTTCGTCTCCAGGTATCGCAGGTTAGCACCACTGAAATATCCGTTATCAAAGCTCAGTTTCGCACCTTCAGGCAGTTCCCCCACATTTTCCAGCGTACTATTCACCTGCGGCTCTAACTGCGCGTGGTCAGTGCAATTCTGTGTAACGTCATTGGCGACGATTATCCCCGAATCGTGATCTACGGTGATTTGCGGGTTGTATGACAATTCGATTCGCTCCTTCTTCTTCTTCATAAACCTTGCTTCAGGGTCAGTTATACTTACCGCGCTCTGTCCACTCGTATTTAGCTCCTCTTCAGCCTTATCAAGCTTTTCAATAATCTGCTCCTTCTGCAGCTCATCGCCAAGCGCATGCTGCTCGATAATCTTCTTTGCGGCACTCTTTAATTTCCTGTTAGAGGCTTGTTCAATCTCTTTTAGCTTCTCACGAATCTTCTGCTGCGTATTGAGTTCAGGCGGCAGCTCGTCACCCCTCTTATCCCCGTAGAGCTTATCCTCTTCTTCGTCTATTGCGATTCCGCGCTCTATTATCCGCCTTATCGCCTCTATCTCCTCCTTGCTCAGCGTGTAGTCATTTGACGCATTGGCTTTCGTCTTGGTACCATCCGTGGAGATATGCTCCAACTTCAGTATTCCCAGCGCTTTGGCAATCGTGAAGGTCTCCTTGAACACTTCTTCAATCAGGCCTTTGCACTCCTTTTTAAAATTGCATATCGTTCTGAAGTCGGGCTTCTCATTCCCGGTGAGGTACATGTAGACTACATTCTCGTGTGCCAGCTTGTCAATCTTTCTCGAGGACCACACGCCATCGATTGCCGCCTGTACCAGCAGTCGGAGCAGCATCCTTCGTGGATACGCCGAATTGCCCGGTTTGAACCTGTACTTCTCCTCTATTTCACTAACATCTATGCCATTCACGATTGCAATAACCAGGTAGC
>JAGXOS010000011.1 GCA_023659775.1 Methanomicrobia archaeon LH_S14
GTGCGGATAGTGGATAAAAGCGAGCACACAGAAGAGATTGCAAAACAAATAGGCGTGCAATTCGTAAACACTGATATTCTAAAGGTTATAGAGGGGGAGGTGGAGAGAAAAGACGAAATTGTAGATACCGATGTGTTGCTCATTTCGGTGCCCATAGATATAACAGGACGTGTGATAGAGCGACTGGGACTGAAGATACATGAAGACTCGCTACTGATGGACATAACCTCGGTGAAAAAAATGCCGATTGAAATGATGGACAGATTTACAAACAAAGGTGTCGAAATTCTTGGCACTCATCCTTTATTCGGTCCCACGACAAAAAGCATGCAAGGTCAAACTATCGTATTCGTGCCTTTAAGAAAAGGTTACCTATACGAAAGGATATATGAAATGTTTGAGAGGAACGGTGCGAGAATCGAAGTCTTAACCGCAGAGGAACATGACGAAATAATGTCAGTCATCCAGGGACTGACGCATTTTATCCTGCTCTCGTTTGGCATCACGTTAAAGAATCTCGATTTTGACGTTGAACGGTCAAGGAAGTTCATGAGTCCAATGTATGAGATAATAATGGATTTCGTAGGCAGACTCTTACATCAAGACCCGCATTTATATGCAATGATACAGACAAATTTTGAGATGGGCAAGATACAGGAATCTTTTTTAACGGTTGCAAATAGGTTATACGAGTTGGTATCAGCGGGTAAAGTGGATGAGTTTATGGAGGAGATGAGAGAGGCGAAAAGGCATTTTGGTGATACAGAACGAGCAATGATTGATTCGGATAGGGTGATCGAGGGAAAAATAAATAATAAGAAAACTTAAGCAAATGAGCGGAAACACAAACACAAACACAAACACAATCACAAAAGTAAAAATCTGTGGCAACACGAATGCCGATGATGCGATAATGGCGTCAGAAGCAGGTGCTGACGCTATCGGTGTGATAAACGTCGCTAATACGAGGAGATATATAGATTTAGAAGATGCAAAGCGAATATTCGATGCTTTACCGGTTTTTGTATCAAAAGTAGTGGTTGTCGCGTTGGATAATATCCCAATCGAAGTAGTGTATGATAAAATAAAGTCAATAGAAGAGACTGGAGCAGATTGCGTACAACTGCACGGTGAGGAGCCCGTGGAGCTTGTTGCAGATTTACGTGAGAATCTGAGAAGCAGAATAAGAATAATAAAAAAGATTGGCGTTGGAGGTGAGAGAAAAAGGTCTTTGGAGAACGCTTTAGCGTATGAAAACGTTGTGGATGCAATATTGCTGGATACCGAGGCAAAGGCAGGTGGAACAGGGGAAACAGGCGGAACCGGGAAAGAACACGATTGGAACATAAGCAAAGAAATTGTCGAGCGTATAAAAAAGCCGGTGATACTTGCCGGTGGATTAAATCCTGATAACGTTGCAAAAGCGATAGAACTGGTGAAGCCTTACGCAGTGGATGTGTCCAGTGGTGTGGAGAGCGAAGTGAGAAAGAAGGATGCGATGAAGGTGAAAAAATTCGTAGAAGCAGCGAGATAAAAAAATAAGCAATAGGCAATAGCCATTAGGTAATAATCTCTATTTCCTTAAAACACCATTTTATTTATATTTGACAAAATGCAATAGAGCAAAAGAGAGAGAAAATGCTGTCCAAACCTGATGAACATGGGAAATATGGAATATATGGTGGAAAGTTTGCGCCTGAGGTATTGATGTCGGCATTAGAGGAACTTGAAGAAGCGTTTAATAATTTTTCCAACGACAAAAGTTTTAAAGAGGAGTTGGACAAGCTTTTACGAACTTATGCAGGTCGTCCAACATCTCTTTACTTTGCAAAGAACCTATCCGAGGCTTATGGTGCAAAAATTTACCTGAAGCGAGAGGATTTGGTGCACGGTGGTGCACATAAGTTAAACAATACTTTGGGGCAGTGTTTGCTGGCGAAGCACATGGGGAAGAAGCGAATAATTGCGGAAACTGGGGCAGGACAGCACGGAGTGGCAACTGCGATGGCGGCTGCGGTTTTGGAGCTTGAATGCGAGGTTTACATGGGCACTGAAGACATAGAGAGGCAGAAATTGAATGTATTCCGGATGGAGCTTTTAGGTGCAAAAGTGAGTCCCGTTGATTCGGGCTCTAAAACGCTAAAGGATGCAATAAATGAATCTATGCGAGATTGGGTGACTAATGTCGAGAATACCTATTACCTGATTGGCAGCGTGGTTGGACCTCATCCTTATCCGTTAATGGTGAGGGAGTTTCAGCGAGTCATAGGCAAGGAGACAAAAGAACAGATATTAGAGGCGGAGGGCAGGTTGCCTGATGCTATAATAGCGTGTGTTGGCGGTGGGAGCAATGCAATGGGCATATTTTACGATTTCCTGGAGGATGAGGAGGTGGAGCGTATTGGCGTGGAAGCAGCGGGAAAGGGGTTAGAGACTGGAGAGCATGGGGCATCGATATGCGCAGGCACAGAAGGCGTCTTGCACGGCATGTATTCGAAATTATTGCAGGATGAACATGGTCAAATAAAACAATCTTACAGTTTTGCTCCCGGGCTTGATTATCCCGGTGTGGGACCTGAGCTGGCGTATTTAGCAGATTCGGGAAGGGTAAAAATGGATTCAGTAACGGATGAAGAAACTTTAAGAGCTTTTGAGATTTTGTCCACGAAGGAGGGAATAATCCCTGCTCTGGAATCTGCTCATGCGGTTCATTATGCACTGGAAGAAGCGAAGAGGAAGGCTAAAGAGCGAAAAGACCATTTGATTGTGGTGAACCTTTCGGGAAGAGGGGATAAGGACATATTCCTTGTGGAAAAGGTGCTTGGAGAAAATAATAATAAGACAAACTTTATATAGATATTTGTGGAGGAGAGAAATATAAAATGGCATCAGCATCTATTATTTTGCCCCGAAAGCTGGGTGAGAAGTTAAAGGAAAAGGCAGCGGAAACAGGGTATTTGCCCGATGAGCTAGGGGTCGAGTTACTGCGTAAGAGTTTGAATGAAGAATTAGACCCCGAAGACCTCATAGAGCAGTACCAGGCACTGAGCGAGAAATACCTTACAGAAGCGAAGGAATTACTGAAGGAAGGCGACCTCGCACAGGCATCTGAAAAACTATGGGGTGCAGCGGCATTGGCAATTAAGATGGTAGCGGCAAAAAGAGGGTTGAAATTGGAACAACATGGTGGTTTGTGGGTTTTTGTTAATATGCTGGCAAAGGAAAGCGGGGACAAAGACTTCACTCGTTTTTTCGGTGAAGCAAATGCGTTACATCGAAATTTTTATGAAAATGAGATGGAAAAAGAATCTGTAGAAACCATATTAGAAGACATTGAGAAATTAATAACAAAATTAAGGGGTGTTTAGGAGAGAAAATATCCTTAAGGATTTCTTATAGTGAATATCAAGTTCAGATTCAGCTTATCTTTGAGTTGATTTGCATAAACTTAAATGAAAAGCTCTACATCTGTTACATCAACTATCCTTAATCATAGTCCAAACTCTGATGCGAGTGATTGCGCTTCGCTTATGAGAGAATCAATATTCAATATTCAATATTCAATCTTTACTTCTCCTAATTTACGCAAGCAAGTACTTATCCCATCTATCGCCATTTCCCACTCCTGAGCGTCAGACTCGACTTTCCATGAAAAATTCCTTTTTGCTACCACGTTTTCCTTCTCGAACTCTTCGTATGTCATTCCGTATTTCTTTAAACAAAATGCTAAAAGAGGGGGTAAAAATCTTCATCTGCTTGTCCACGGGAACATTTCGAAAAGTTTATATATACCCTTCACCATCCTAATTTTGGTATAAAAAATGATCTTAGCGATACTTGCATTTATTATTGGACTTGTTTACGGATACGTGAAACCGGGGAAGGAAAAGCGGTGGGAACTTTTCAAAAAGGGTATTGTGTACGGTGTTATTCTTGGGATTATCTTTGGGCTTATCGGTTTTTTCTTTGGTGGACTGCTCCTCTTTGTAGCGGGTGCAATCGGAATATTTATAAATGTGGTATTCCTCGTGGTTGTATTCATAGCTGGCACGTTTATCGGGGATATACTGGAAGTAGCAATTAAAAAATAAAGTTACGACACGAAATCCGTTGCCTTTGGCATTTCCAACTTCATCCCCTTCCTTTTCCTCACTTCCATCACCTTTTCGCCGAACAGATTTTGAGGTATGGGCTTAAAGCCCGCGAACTCGGTGCTCCAGAGCGCTCTGCCTTCAGTTGCAGACCTTATGTCGCCAGCGAAGCCAAACATCTCTGCCACCGGCGCTTCTGACTGCAATGAGACCATATCGCCTTCGGTTTTTATATCCACTATTTGCCCTCTTCTGCCCTGTATCTCGCGTGTTACGTTTCCGAGCAAATTCTGCGGTATATTTATGAACACTTCCTGTACAGGCTCATGGAAAGTAGCGCGCGCAAGCAGCAGAGCAGCAAGTATAGCGCTTCGCACCGCGGGAATAACCTGTGCAGGTCCCCGGTGTATCGAATCCTCGTGCAGCTTCACATCCATCAGTTTTACTTTTACACCTCTGCACTTCTCCTTTGCTAAGGGTCCCTTCAGCATCACATCCTCGAAACCTTCCTGGATCAACTCCATCGTCTCTCGCAGATACTGAATCCCTTTTGTCATGTCCACCAACATGTTTCCCTCGATGATGTTAACGACATTCTTAGCTTCCAGTTTCTCCATTCCTGCTTCCATCAACTTATCGCGCATCAAAACCTTGTCTTTGCCCACGGTTATCCCTTCTGTTATTATCTTTTCCACTACTTCTGCACCCAGCGGTTCGACTTCAAAATAAAACTTGTTGTGCCTATTAGGCGATTTCCCTTCCACGGGACCCGCTTCTCCTTCTACTGTCTCTCGATAAACGACAAGCGGAGGCGAAGCGATTATGGGAACGCCCTCATCATGCTCTATCCGGTACGTGATTATTTCGAGATGCAATTCGCCCATTCCTGAGACTAAATGTTCACCTGTTTCCTCGTTTATCTCCACGCGTATCATCGGGTCTTCTTTAGCAAACTTCCTGATCACCTCTATCAGTCGAGGCAAGTCTTTCGTGCTCTTCGCTTCCACTGCGACCGTAACAACAGGCTCACTGTAATGCTTTATACTTTCGAATGGAACCATCTCAGCAGTAGAAAGCGTAGAACCTACCACAGCATCCTTCAAACCTACGAGAGAAACTATGTTACCAGCGGGCACCTTATCCACTTCTACACGCTCCTGTCCCTCGAATATAGCTACCTGCTGAATCCTGTTCTTTTTATACAAGCCTGATATGAACACCTCTTTGCCTTTTTCTACGGTTCCACTAAAAAGTCTCCCGGTGGCAACTTCCCCGGCATGGGGGTCCACAGAGATGCTGGTTACCATAAAAGCGACATCATCCGATCTATTACATCTTGCCATGCTCTGGCCTATCTCGCTCTCTGCATCGCCTTGCCAGATCACCGGAACTCGATACTTTTGTGCTTCTAAAGGATTAGGAAGATGCTCCGTTATCATATCAAGAACTGCTTCATAAGCAGGGCACGTCAACGCTAATTCCTTCATGTTCCCCTGCTTGCAGTAATCAAATACCTCTTTAAAGCTAATCCCTGTCTTCTTCATCGTCGGAACGCTAATAGCCCAGTTATACAACGCGGAGCCAAAAGCGACATTGCCTTTTGCAGCATCCAGCTTCCATTCCTCGTATTTATCCTTTTTCATGCCCTGCATCAGTTTGTTTACCTTGTCTATTATCTTACCGAGTCGGACTTGCATCTCCTGCGCATCCACTTTCAGCTCGTTTATCATCCTGTCAACCTTGTTAATGACGAGAACGGGTTTCACGTTTTCTTTCATTGCCTGCCTCAGCACGGTCTCGGTCTGCGGCATAGCACCCTCTACGGCGTCAACGACCACTACGGCGCCATCAACGGCTCTCAACGCCCTCGTCACATCGCCGCCAAAGTCAACATGACCCGGCGTATCAATAAGATTTATGAGATGGAGTTCACCTTTGTAATCATAAACCATAGACGCATTTGCGGCAAATATCGTTATCCCCCTTTCCTGTTCCAGATAATAAAAATCCGTGAAGAGCTGCTCGCCTGCTAATTCCTTCGATATTATGCCCGCTCCTGCAAGGAGGTTGTCAGTCAAAGTGGTCTTTCCATGGTCTATATGAGCGATGATGCCTATGTTCCTTATTAGCTCCGTCTTGTCCATCAATACTTTTACCTTTTCCGCTGCCTTCTTTCCTCTTGTTGCCATTTACTTACTATCACCTCGTGTTTTTCTTTTTGTTTTGTTTTGTCTTTTATTTTATATAAGTAACAATATAAGTTAAGTAACTAAATATATGAGATAGTAAGATAGATAGAACCACAATGCCCGGGTGGTGTAGAGGCCTATCATTGAGCCCTGTCGAGGCTCGGACTCGGGTTCAAATCCCGACCTGGGCGTTAAACTTAATTGTCAGGCTCTCTTTCTCTTTCTCTTTCCTTTCCCCGTCGGACCGCTTCTAAATAAACCTCATCACTCATCCTGAAGCCTGACCTTTAATTAAGAAAGAAAGCGTTACCAAAGAAAAAGTTTTCTTTTAGCTCTACTCTCTCCTCTTCACCATCACGCATACATCATGCACTACTTTTATGTCGTTTCGCGTGTAAAAATTTATTGCATGCCCGGATTCAGAACCGGGTTGCATCCATACTCTCTCTATTCTCAATTCTTTGCATTCCTCAACCATCTTTTCCGTTACCTTTGGCGGGACCACGGTATCTACAACGTCGGTTTTTTCGGGCAATTCGCTTAGCGAATGATAGCATCGGTCACCCAAGACTTCGTTAATATTCGGATTCACGGCGTAAACTACATAACCTGCTTCTTTCAGGTCTTTATATACCTGATGCCCATACTTAGCAGGGTTTCTCGAAACGCCAACAACTGCAAAAATGTGCTCTTTCCTTAGAAAGTCATTTATCAGGCTCGTGTTCATTTTACGCATCTTTATTTAAATTGAAACATTTGCTATCTCGCCTTAAAATAAGTTACGTTTACTACTTCGTCTGTAGAGATTTTATCGATACATGCCTGTATTGTTTCTCCACCTATCCAATCTGAATGCGTTTTCAAAAGTTCCGGGTCGAAGATTCGTTCCCAGCTCCGCATGATTTCTTCCTTAAATGGTGAGGGTGGAGGCCAATTTTCCCAACCTATTTTTATTCCCGCACTTTCACAACGTTTGTCCCAATTATCACTTTCCTCTTCTGACAAAGACAGATACCAGCAATTAAGCACTGCGTGCCAGGCTTCAAAGTCTGATAATAATACTCTATCAGAGCTAACGAGAAATTCAACTCGCACTCCGGATGTACCACGAGGTGAGTGTCCACTCCGCCGCAAATCAGGTTTTGGACGATACCATGCCCATATTGGGTATTTGAATGAAAAGAAAGTAGTGTATGTTGTAGTTGGAGGTTTAGCAGTTCTGTTTTACGGTATTCCCCGCACAACGATGGATATAGACCTAATAATCAAGATGGATATGGGTGAGACAAAGCGATTCGCACAATTTCTGAAACAGAATGACTTTTTTGCAGATGAAGAGGATATAAAAACGGCATTTGGGGAGAAGTCCCATGCTACGGTAGAAGATAAAACTTCAATGATAAGATTAGATATAAAGGGAATCTATGGCGAAAATGATCGGATAACGCTAAAAAGGAGAAGGAAAGTAAGTTTAGCGAATTTTGTGTTTTATGTCGCATCGCCAGAGGATACAATTGCGAACAAACTGCTATTTGGAAGCGAGCAGGATACGAAAGATGCCGAAGGCATTTATGCCCGACAGTTTGAAAACCTGGACATGGCGTATTTAGAAAAGAGATGTGTGAGATTAGAAGTTTATGATGAGTTTTTGACGATGAAAAGAAGAGTGGAAAGAAGAATGAAGGAGGTTGCTTAGGGCTTGCCGCGAAATAACTTATCGAATTTTCAACTTTCTTCAAGTGTGAGGTGTTTTCCAGACAATATAGAATAATTCCTTTTGGGATGCAATGAGCGTATATTGCTGATTATTCGTGCCCCTTTATATGGATGACCACACGATATAATTTGCCATGTTATTTTTGAGCAAGCCCTTAGCTAAAAATACCGAAAATTATTTTAATCAAAAGAAACAGTTTTTCTTTTAGCACAGGTTTTCTTTTTTCTAAAAAGAAAAAGTGTAAAGAAAGCTTTACCAAAGAAACTAAAGGAAAGGAATTGTTTGATAGAAGATGACAAAAGGAAAAATAGTGGGATTGGAAGGTTCTTTTGCAGTTGCAGAAGCAGTAAAGATGGCAAACGCCGATGTTATTGCAGCATACCCTATTACACCGCAGACACATATTGTAGAAAGATTATCAGAAATGGTAGCAGGTGGCGATCTGGATGCAGAGTTTATATGCGTTGAAAGCGAGCATACCGCGATGAGCGCATGTGTAGGGGCATCAGCGGCAGGAGCAAGAGTTTTTACGTGCACTGCGGGTCAGGGCTTGGAATTAATGCACGAGGTGTTGTACATACCGTCTTCGATGAGGCTGCCAGTGGTTGCGGTGATAGCAAACAGGGCTTTATCCGCTCCTCTCACTGTATGGTGCGACCATTCAGATATGATGGCTGTTCGGGACATAGGCTGGATACAGATGTTGGCAGAGAACAACCAGCAGGCATTCGACCTCACGTTGTGTGCGTACCGGATAGCAGAGGATAATGAGGTTCTGTTCCCTACGATGGTTCACCTTGATGGATTTTATCTGTCACACGTAATCGAAGACATGGTTCTGCCGGACGATGAAGAAGTAGCGGGATTCATTCCTGAATACAAACATCCTTTTGCGTTAGATCCAGCTAAGCCAGTAAGTATGGGCTGTTACGGTCCGCCGTTTATATATCCAGAGACGAAGCGTGCGCAGGAAGTCGCGTTTGAGAATACGATACCGAAAATATTGGAAACGTGGAAAGAGTTTGGCGACGCTTTCGGCAGGCATTACGCACCTGTTGAGAAATACAAAATGGAAGATGCGAGAATTGCGCTATTAACAATGGGAAGCTGCAGTGAGACTGCAATGCTTGCAATAGATGAAATGAGAGAAGAGAGAAAAGAGGTGGGATTAATAAGATTGCGATTGTGGCGACCTTTTCCATTCAAGGAATTCAGAGAAGCAATAAAGAATGTCGAGGTGCTTGTGGTTTTGGACCGCTGTGTATCTTTTGGGATGGGGGGTCCAGTTTGCTCAGAGGTGAAATCGGCATTGTATGACCAGCGAAAGAAACCGAATGTGGTAGGGTTTATCGGAGGGCTTGGAGGCAGGGACATACCGATAGAAGGGTTTAAGTATATGATACTGAGAGCATTGGAGAAAGTGAAGGCGATAGAGCGTGGAGAGGAAATCGAAATGGAGATGATAGGAATAAGGGAATAAGTAGGGAAGTAGAAAGAGATAAAAAATGTTAACCGCAGAGATCACAGAGGACACAGAGGGGATTTGGCAGCTACAATTAAAAAAAACTCTGCGCTCTCGGCGTACTCGAGGGGTAAAATAAAAGGGAGAAATGGAAATGGAGAAAGAAGAAGAGGAATTGTTTGTGCCGAGGCTGGTTACAACCGAAGAGAACTTCGCTCCGGGGCATCGTGCCTGTATAGGCTGTGGAGAGGCTCTTGCAGTTCGGCACGTGTGTAAAGCGCTGGGAAAAAATGCGATAATCGTTAATGCTACGGGATGCATAGAAATTATCTCTTCGTTGTTACCACAAACTTCGTGGCGAGTCCCCTGGATTCACACGCTGTTTGAGAATGCTGCAGCAGTGATGTCGGGTATAGAATCGGCGTATAAAGCGAGGGTGAGAAAAGGCAAAATTCCTGATAAGGGTGTGAAATTTGTCGGGTTTGGTGGTGACGGTGCTACTTCAGATATAGGACTGCAAGCATTGTCGGGTGCTATGGAGCGCGGACATAATTTTCTTTATTGCTGCTTCGACAACGAAGCTTATATGAACACAGGAATTCAAAGGTCTTCTTCAACGCCTTATGGTGCATGGACGACGACTGCGCCTGTGGGAAAGAAAAGCATAGGACAAGCGACATGGAAGAAGAACATGCCTGAAATTGCAGTCGCACATAAAATACCTTACGTGGCGACAGCTTGCCCTTCGTACCCATTCGATTTAATGGATAAAGTGAAAAAAGGGGTGGAAATCGAAGGACCTGCTTACATTCATATATTCTCTCCATGTCCTACGGGCTGGAGGTATCCCACAAATCTAACGATAGAAATGGGTCGTCTGGCAGTGGAGACCGGTGTTTTCCCTCTTTATGAAGTGGTTAACGGTGAATACCGGTTGAGCTTTGATTTTCCGGACTTGAAGCCTGTAAAGGAATACATGAAAGAGCAAAGGAGATTCAGGCATCTTACAGATGATATTATAGAGAAAATACAGGCACGAGTGGAGAAGGAGTATTTGAAACTGAGGGAGAAAGCGGGGGTAAAATAAAATGATAAGGGAAGCAGAAAAGGGGAAATATGTGAAGCTGCCGACTTTTTTAGAACAGGGATTTTCGGATTTGAAGCGAGATGTCATAGACAAAAGAATTTGCAGCCTTTGCGGTACCTGTGCAGCATTTTGCGATAAGATAAAAATAAGTGAAAATGAACCCAGGCCTGTGTTAGTCGAAGAATACGATACGATATGTGGGATATGCTATGCTTTCTGCCCCAGGACTTTTTTACCATTATCGGAGATAGAGAAGAGAATATTTGGAGAGGAGGAAAGGAAGAGAGCGGATGGAGATGTTCTTGGTATCTATCGAGGTTGTTATGTGGTGCGGTCAAAGAAAGAGGATATAATAAAAAGAGGACAGGATGGCGGTGCAGTTACATCTTTGCTTGCGTATGCACTTGAAGAAGGCATAATAGATTGTGCGGTGATTACAACCTCGGATAACCATTGGAAGCCAGTAACGAAGGTTGCGAAGAGTTACGATGAGTTGAAGGAAGGTGCAGGCACGAAATATACGATTTATCCGGGTGTAGTGGGTGTAAAAGAAGCAATGGAGGAAGGATATGCAAATATAGGGTTTGTAGGCCTGCCATGTCAAATACAGGGTTTGAGAAAAGTTCAAACTGCTGAGCAGCCGTATGAAGTGGGAAAAGAGCGCATAAAATTGTTGATAGGTTTGTTCTGCATGGAGAATTTCACGGAAGAGCTGTTGGATTTCGTGAAGGAGAAGGTGGGTTTAGATTTAGAAAGAGTGAAGAAGTTTGACATAAAGGGAAAAGAGCTTTTGGTGTACGATGAGGAAGGTAAAGTTCATGCTATCGCATTGGACGAGATAAAGGCGTATGAGAGCGAGGGATGTTCGGTTTGCATGGATTATACTGCTGAACTTGCTGATATTTCCGTGGGTTCCGTAGGCTCTGAAGACGGATGGTCAACGGTTTTCGCTCGCACTGAACGAGGAGAGGAGATAGTCGAGGGTGCAGTAGAAAAAAGGTACATTGAAGCGAAAGAAATGGAGGAGAAAGGGTTGGGATTGATACGGAGGTTGGAAGAGAGTAAGAGGAAGAGATTTTGACTTTTGCACTTTTCATTTTTCATTGTTTGTTCAAAATTCCACCGAATTTTGAGCAGATAGGGATACACTCTCCACACTCAGGACATTTATTTTCCGTGGTTATGCGATAACTAACTACGTCAAAACCGTATCGCTTGATTAACAGCGCACCGCAATGTGGACAATAAGTATTCTCATAAGGATGCCCGGGGACATTGCCGATATAGACATAATCCAAACCCTCTTCCTTCCCTATTTCCCACGCTCGTTCCAGTATTTCAACAGGTGTTCTTCCTTTATAAAGACCAAAATCAAGCGCCCTGTAAGCCGGATAATACTGCGTTACGTGCCATGGTGTGTTTTCCCCGGTGTCTTTCCTGATTCTTGAAGCTATGCTCCTCAAACATTCCTCATCCTCGTTCACACCCGGTATAATGAGCGTTGTAATTTCAATATGAACTCCCTTTCTCTTCGCTTCCTTTATATTCCGCCATACTTTCCCCACGTCTGCACCACAATATTTCCTCACCGCTTCCTCACAGCCCTTTACATCCACATTCATCGCATCTAACCCATGCTCCACCAGCAACTTTAGCGCTTCAGTGCTCATGTAGCCGTTCGTCACGTATGTGTTATAGTAGCCCCCCTTTTTCGCAAGTTCAAAAACATCAAGCGAGTATTCGAAAAGCAAAGTAGGCTCGTTAAAGGATATAGAAGTCCCCTGACACCCCTTTTCTTTCACTATTCGCACAAGTTTCTCTGGCGATACATAATTACATCTCGCTGGATTTGGAACAGATTTGCTAATGTCCCAGTTCTGACACCAGGGGCAGGAGAAATTGCAGCCGTAACTTCCTACTGTTAATGCCTTGCTGCCCGGGAACAAATGGAAAAAAGGTTTCTTCTCTATTGGGTTCGCACTTATAGAGGAAATATCGCCATATTCCAGAGTGTAGAGTTTTCCGTCACTATTCATCCGTGTTTTACAGAATCCCGACTTGCCTATATTAATTTCGCAGAACCGTTCACAAGTTCTGCATCTCACTTTCTTCTTCCCATCCTCGAACTCGGATTCGAGTTGCTCGTACAACAAAGCCTCTTTTATACAGGGATTTTCTCGAAGCATTTTTTTTTGATTTCTTTGGTAAGCTTTCCTTTTTAAAGAAAGGTTTACTATCAAGCTATAAAAATAAATCGTAAGAAATGCATTACATAATCGCAGAGAAGGGGACAACAGCGAGAAGAATCGCTTTGATTCTATCGAATGGCAAAGCTAAGCCCAAAAAGATAGGGAACACAGATGCGTATGAGTTTGATGGAAAAGAGGTTGTAGGACTAAGCGGGCATGTTTTCCGTCTGGACTTCCCAACCGCGTACAATAGTTGGAGCAAGATAGATCCTTATAAGCTGATAGACGCCAAAGTAGTAGCAGTTGCACTTAAAAAAAACCTGGTTAAAGTGCTGGTACAAATAGCAAAAAACGCTGATTCTATAACTATTGCAACTGATTACGACCGAGAAGGCGAGTTAATAGGTGTTGAAGTACTCAGCATTATCAAAAAAACAAATCCTGATGCGAAAGTTGACAGGATGCGATACAGCGCGATAACCGAGAAAGATATAAAAGAAAGCTTCGCCGCAAGAAGTGAGGTTGATTATAACCTTGCGGCATCTGCTGAAGCGAGACAGATAATAGACCTGATATGGGGTGCATCACTGACAAGGTTCGTTTCACTCTCTGCAAATCGTTTAGGTGAGCAGTTCTTTTCTGTTGGGCGTGTGCAATCTCCTACACTTACGTTGCTGGTGGAAAAGGAAAAGGAGATAGCGAAATTCATCCCTCGAAAGTTCTGGGAGCTTCATGCGAAATTAAAGACAGAAAAGGGCGAGATTTTCGATGTAACGCATGAAAAGCATAAATTCTGGGAGATAGAAGAAGCCGAAGAGATAAAATCGAGATTAGAAGCGGCTGAAGAAGGACGTGTTCGTGACGTGAAGACGAAGTTGCGGAATGAGAAGCCACCTGCTCCTTTTGATACAACTGGTTTTATAAGTGCTGCATCTTCTATCGGGTATTCTCCAAAGCGTGCAATGAATATTGCAGAGGGCTTATACCTGCAAGGGCTCATTTCATATCATCGCACTGATAATACCACGTATCCCGACACGCTGGATTTAAAGGAGCTGGTGAAGATGCTTCTTGGTAACAAAGAATTTGGTGCGCATGCTATCCTCTTATCAAAGAAGAAGCAATTAAAGCCAACCGCAGGTAAAAAAAGAACCACGGACCATCCACCTATACATCCCGTCTCAGAAGCATCCAGAGAGAAGCTTGGCAAGGATGAGTGGAAAGTCTATGAACTAGTGGTAAGGAGATTTTTAGCTACGCTTTCTGATGCTGCAAAATGGAAAGATACCGAAGTGAAGATAGAGGCAGGGGGGGAGACATTGGAAGCAAAGGGAAAAGAACTGAAGGAGCAAGGATTTCTCGCGGTTTATCCATATCAGAAAAAGGAAGAGTTGATAATACCAGAGTTAAAAGAGGGCGAGAAAGTGGAAATTGAGCATATAGAGATTGTAGAAAAGGAAACAAAACCACCGAACAGGATTTCACAGGCGGGGTTAATAAAAAAGATGGATGATTTGGGGCTTGGCACGAAGAGCACGAGACATGAGATAATAGGGAAGCTGTATGAACGGGAATACGTGCAGGGCAACCCTGCTAAACCCACTGAAAAGGCATTCGCTCTTATTGATTCGTTAGAAAAATATGCGACGATGATAACGAAGCCAGAGATGACAGGAATGCTGGAACTGGAGATGGATGAGATAAGCGAAGGTAAACGAAAGAAGAAGGAAGTTGCGGATGATTCGAGAAAGATGCTAAGAGAGGTGTTCAAAGAGATGATGGAGAACCGCGAGGAGATAGCGAAATCGCTTAAAGAAGCCATAAGAATGGATAAAATAGTGGGAACTTGCCCGGAATGTGGCTCTGAGCTTTTATTGTTAACTTCTAAACGAGGTAAGAGATTTGTAGGCTGCGGTAATTATCCCACTTGTAGTTTCTCTCTGCCAATGCCAAAAACCGGAAGGGTGCTCGTGACCAATGATAAATGCGATACACATCCTTTTCTGTTTAAGCTAAAAATAATGAAGAAAGGAAAGCGCCCGTGGGATTTCGGCTGCCCGTATTGCAATTTCTTGCAGTGGAAGGAAAGGGAAAATGGTGAAAAGAAAAATTCGTGAAATTACTGTAAATTGGATCATAATCCATAATATTTCAATTTTTATTTCAAATGTCTTCAATAAAATTTGTAAATAGTTATAAAAAATTTCATCATTGCGAAAGACTTTTTAAGCAACATTTGAAGTGATATTACATCGGTGAAGTAAAAAAATGAATGGTAAAAGTTTGGTAAACATGCAAATATCGGTAGAAGAAGTAGAAAACATGGAGGGGGCTGTCAGAAGAGGATATTCTGGAAGTGGAGTCGACACGGAACTCTTAACTCTGAATGTCCCCCTATCAGTAGAGAAGTTAGTTGAAGAATCGAGGAACTTTAAGATAGTAGAGATGGAAAAAGAGGAAGAGGAAGAAGAAAAAGTAGCGGGATGTGGGTTAAACCAACAGCAATTGGTGTCTTCGCTCGGCGGTGTGGATGAAATCACGAAATTAGAAGAACTGCCCAGCAGTATTGATGAGGAAAACGGAAGTGATGACATTCACGTTAGAGTGGTGAAAATAAAAATAGCTAATCCTTCAGTGCACGTAGAAGGTTATAATGGTCCGATACACGTTCTAAAATCTCTGTGGAAAAAGGGTAATGGCTTCAGTCTTAATTTACGATTTGATTTTGACTCTTTTAGCGATTTACAGAACTTTATCGATTACTCTACTGACTTAAGCGAAAAAGTTCATACACTGAACGAGCCTTTTGTAAGAGACAAATATATAGCAAATTTAGACGTTACGTTCACAAATGCTGTAATCGTTAAAAAGGAATAGATATAATTTCAACCTCACCCTTTATCAATAGCTCTTTTAAACAGAGTAGCGAAACATTTGCATCTTCCTCCATTATACTATTATAGTTTTTTACATAAAGAGTTTTCACGAACTTTTTGGTACTTGTAGAGTAAAGTTTGACATTTAGCACAGTAAACCTTTATTATGTGTGTCCTTCTTCCGTTTTTCTTTGTGGTCATTTATTATTTTACGTTTAGATGCTTCTCAATAATTTTTATTTGCTTTTCCTTTATCTCGGTCATCTTTTACTCAGGAATGAAAGTGCGGTGTGATGTTACAGTGACGGAACCGTAACTAAAAACAATTTTTAAACCCCTTTAAGTCTTAAAATTTGACTGAAGACTATAACCAGAAAACTCTGTTATCTCTTTAAGTCGTGCTATATTACCGCACTTCTATTGAAAGGTCATCTTTTGTATATCCAAATAACGAAAGCACATCCCTTGAAAGCTTTACTATGCTATTGGCACCAAGATTTACCTCAATATAGATGTCTGTTCCATTTGTTCTTTCTGGGATTCTCAATTCGTTTAGAGTCTTAGTAAAATAAGGTCTCTTGCGCCCTGTTAAATTAAGAACTTGCTCAAATCTATCTCTGTGGGTAGCAAGCATAATATTGCATATTTGGATAAGCATATCCTTCCACGTTTTTACTTCGTATTTCGTCCCTTTAAACGTGAATGAAGAAATTGATTCCCCCGTATAGCGTTCTCCCTCTCTGAACTGGCTCTTTGCAATTTTGATTCTTTCTCGTGATATTCCCTGCTTAGAAGCAGTAACTGATATCTCCATTTTTTGGACATAAGAAGCCAAGAAATCTTCTGCTGTGGCCTGGTCAGGTTTGTAGCCACATAATTTCTCTGTCGTCTCTGCAAGTAATCCTATAAGGTTTTCATCGGCTTCCTTTATAAGTTTATTCCATGCCTTTGGAAGCGTGTCTTTTATCAAATATTGCTTTTGCTTGCTTTTATAAATTTTATCTGCATTTTCAATAGCTTTTCCTGAAATAACGTTTTCTTCTGACAGGAAATCAACAAATTTCTGAGTTATTTCTTCGGCGCTTTGGTCGTAGATTTCAATAGTATAAAATTTTCTCTGTTCCCAACTCCCTTCATGAAGTGGTAAATAAAACCACCAAGTAATCCCATTGGTTAATATAGCCAGTTTTACACCCTCTTGGAAAGAGTAATTTAAAAGTTGTGCCTGATGGTTCTCCAAATCCTCTCCAACCTTTTTAACTTCCATGAACACTTTATTGTAATTGTTATGCCTCAGAGCGTAATCAACTCTTCCCCCACCCACAGAGTATTCGGGGTAAATTTCATCTATGTTAAATGGATTCCAACCTAAACAAGACAGTATTCTTAATATAACCGTCTGCTTAGTGGCTGCTTCGTCAAATGAAACAAGTCGTCTGTCGAATTGTATTTCCTCTAACAATTTTAGTAGTTCTTCTTCCATATTATTCACCTGAAGAATTTTTTCCTATATAAATATTTTGTATCTGATATAAAAATACAATTTGGTAGCACCTGCAATAAGGATTATTGTGTTTAAACCGACTGGATATGTAATAGCAATTATTGCTGGACTGCTTCTATCTTTCCTAAAATTATCGTAGGTTGGGTTAAAGTCTGGTCTATTTTAATCGCAATTTCCTCATCGGGCTCTGCCCCACGACCCCGCAAGCCCTGTAATGGCTTATTGGTATTATTTGGATTTTGAATTTCCACCACCCTTTACATTTACCTTTACCCTCTTCTTAAGAACCGGAACTAACCGCTTTAGTTCTATTTCACCACCCTTCTCCATCTTATATTCGCTAATAGGCACATTCGGGGATTTTCCATTTACTTCATATACATAAAACCCCTCCTCATTATCTATTGATACAATGAACTCTTTATCCCCTATTTTCTTTATCCCCACACCTGCAACCCCCTTTAATGCATCCAATATGCTCGCTCCTCTCTCGATTTCTATCTCATATTCCTCGCTAAAAGTCTCCATCGCTTCATACAGCTTCTCTCTATTCACCTTTAATACATGCGTCCTACCAAAATTTTTACTCGCCACCAGCTCCGCATTCTCTAAAATTCTAACGTGCTTCGCTGCCACGGGTACTGATATATCCAATGCTTTTGCCAAACCCGATACATGATACTCACACTGCATCAAAAGCTTTAGCATTTCCACCCTCGTTTTACTGCCCAATGCTTTGAATATATCCCCTTTCATCTTCGTTTACCATCTATCCCTTTGCATCAATTGCAATTTAATGTGATACAACTCCTCCCCCAACCATCTTATATAACGCTTGCCCTTTTTCCCCCCTTCTAACCTCTCCACCCACTCTTTTGGAATTGCTTCTTCGCCGTAATAAGCACCGCTTATTGCCCCTGTCATCGCTGCTATGGTATCAGTATCGCCACCCAAGCTTACTGCATAGACAACGGCGTCCTTAAAGCTGTTGGAACGAATAAAAGAATAAATAGCAGTCGGCACGGAGTTAAAAGCCTCTTCTCCACTCCCTAATTCCGAAATTACCTCTTTTTTATCCACTTCTGCTTCCTTCTCAAAAAACATTTCTATCTTTCTTATCTTTTCTTTATACACTTCATTTTCTACAAACTCTTTCAACTCGAGCAGCATACCTTCTTTTTCAACTCGCTCCTGCATCGCTAAAGCGATGGAAAAAGCCTGCAAAGCCGCTCCTTCTTTGCCAAGCTCGTTGGAATGTGTGATATGGCTCGATTTATAAGCTGTTTCTCTCAGTCTATCTACATCGTCATAATAAAAGATGCCCACAGGAGCAATCCGCATTGCAGCTCCATTTCCATACGAACCCTTCCCACCAAACAGCTTTTTCGATGCCTCTTTCCAACTCTCTCCCTCGCTTAATCTTCTCAATGCTTCTTTAGACCCCGGACCATATCCTCTTTTCGGGTCGTAATTCTCGATAAACCTCTTTGCCATGTCCTCCCCATTGAAGCCCTTATTCTCTATCAAAGATTCTGCAACTCCTATCATCATCTCTGTATCGTCCGTATAGCGACCCGAAATCATTTTCCAGTCCTCTCCATACACCGAACTGACTTTCTTCATGCTATATCCCTCTACCGGAGCACCTAATGCGTCGCCCACGGCACTGCCTATCAATGCACCTGTAAATTTAGATTTCATATTCCTTTTTGTACTTTACCGCTGAGCCCGCAGAGAACACAGAGCGTCAGGAAAATCGTTTTTTCCCGTCATCTCAGCGCTCTCCGCGCTCTCGGCGGTAAACAAATACCATTTCTCATTTCTCTCCTATCCTTTTTCGGTAATACCCCGAATATAGAGCGCCAAGTGGATTATGAGCAAGAACGCGGTCTTTTACGGCAAATGTAGTTACTGGCGCCTCGGAATATTTTGTAAATAGTGTATCATGTCCGATACACAATCCCATGATGACATTTAAGTCTGTATTTTCTTTGTTTAAGACCATCGCTTGCCCTATCGGGTTACACATTGCCTCTACTTCTTGTTCTCCACCTCCATCCCCATGAAGACGTTCCAGCCCGAAATACGATTTGTCTACGCCGCACACTTTACAACACACAGAAGAAACAGCAAAGTGTTGAGATAGAATCCGGCATAATACCTCCGCTTCTTCTTCCAGTCCTATGCAGAATGCAACGCCTAATTTCTTGTAGCCCATCCCCTTCGCATACAGAATTAACTCCTCTATGCGCGTTTTCTTCATGTAATAGCGTGATTCAATCCGTGCAGAAATTCTTAGCGACTGGAGGACTTCAGCATCTCCTTTGTATGCTTCTTTGGCATCCTCTGCAATTTCAGTGCAGTCTTTGCCTTCATAGCACGCTTTTTCTTTGCACTCCGCGCAATTCATTGTTTTTCTCTTCTCCTATGGTGTAATGCAAATCTTGTTCTCGTAATTATAATTGAAAACGTTTATTTATATTGAAAACAAAAAACAATGATAACAAATAATAGGGTAAGGAATATGGGTAACTTCAAATCTATGGAGTGGACGAAGCTGGAGAGGATCACTACCAATCCCGAAATTATGGAGGGTCAGCCATGTATTAGGGGATTGAGGATACCTGTGTCCGTGATAATTAAGCTGGTTGCTGTTGGTAAAACTAAAAAAGAGATTTTAGAGCACTATCCAGAGCTTGAAGAAGAAGATATAAAGCAATATTTTAGCTTACACACGATATAAAAAACCTTCGGTAATAATTTTTCGTTTAGCGGATCCAGACCATGTTAATTCTCTTCTCCTTTCCGCTCTTCCACGTATAAAAGATTCGCTGGATAAAGGTTCTATTGTAATGATAGAAGACTATAGGATTCGTATTAGGGCGCTTCCTATTGAAAAGGGTATGAAATGAGAACAATAGACCGGGATGATGAAAAGGAAGCGGTAAAACTAATAGACCAGACTTTATTGCCGAGAGAATATAAGATAGTGGAGTGCAAGACGTTAGATGAGCTAATAGATGCGATAAAGAGATTAAAGGTGAGAGGCGCACCGGCATTAGGAGCTGCGGGCGCTTTTGGCGTTGTTTTAGCCTGTACAAATGAGAAAAGTAAAGAGACAATAAAAACGAAGGTGGAGAGACTCAAAAAAGCAAGACCTACTGCTGTCAACCTCTCTTACGGCGTTAACAGGACGTTAAATGCAGCAATGCATGGGAAAAACATGCAGGAGATGAAAGAATACGCACTGGAAGAGGCACGAAGAATTGCAGACGAAGACGTTGCGGTGAACAAAAAGATAGGTGATTATGGAAGCGAACTTCTGGAAGATGGCGATGTCGTGTTAACGCATTGCAACGCAGGTCGTTTAGCATGCGTTGATTGGGGAACTGCTCTGGGTGTAATAAGAACTGCGATAGAGAAAGGCAAAAGAATAGAAGTAATAGCATGCGAGACGAGACCTTTGAATCAGGGTTCGAGGATAACGACCTGGGAACTGCTTCAAGACGAAATCCCGGTTACGTTGATCGCGGATAGTATGAGTGCAGTGGTGATGCGGGAAGGGAAAGTGGATAAGGTAATAGTAGGAGCAGATAGAGTGGTTAAAGAGGGAGTGATAAACAAGATAGGGACTTACATGCATGCAGTGATAGCGAAATCGCATAACATACCCTTTTACGTTGCCGCACCTCTCTCCAGTTTTGACTTGAAAAGGAGTTATAAGGCGGTTGAGATAGAGGAACGGAGTCCAGATGAGTTAATATTTTTCGGTGCCGAGCAAATTGCTCCGCTTGAAGTGAAGGTTTACAATCCTGCGTTTGATTTCACTCCTTTTGAGTTGATAGCGGCGGTGATTACAGAAAAAGGCGTGCTTTATCCGCCTTTATTAACAGAGTGATGTAGAGACGCAATTGGCCGCTTGAGAATGAACATGAACTTTTATAAATCTAAAAAAGAATTATGGATATGATAGGAACAAAATAACTGTAGGTTGAACTTTAGATTGGAGTAAGAAATGGAAAAGGCAAAGCATGCCCCTGTTTATCTTGAAACTTACGAAAGCGGGGAGCTTGAAGAAAGAATAAAGAAGCTCGAAGCTATACTGAACGAGTGTAAACTATGTCCAAGAGAATGCGGGGTTAACAGAAACAAAGGTGAGAAGGGCTATTGCAAATCAGATAAACATTTGATGGTGTCCAGCGTGCAGCCGCATTTTGGAGAAGAAGACGTGTTAGTTGGCTCGCATGGCTCTGGAACGATATTCCTTACTAACTGTAACCTGCGCTGCATATACTGCCAAAATTATGACATAAGTCACCAGGGATATGGACAAAGGATGACGGAGGAGGAACTTGCGTTTAACATGCTCAGTCTGCAAACAAGAGGCTGTCATAATATCAATTTTGTCACCCCTACGCATTTCACACCGCAAATTGTGAAAGCGCTGAAAATAGCAGTAGAAAAAGGTCTTCACATCCCCATTGTTTACAATTGCGGTGGATACGAAGCAAAAAGCACCATAGAGTTGTTGGATGGCATTGTTGATATATATATGCCGGACATAAAATATGGCGATGTGGAAAATGCAAAGAAATACTCCAATGCGCCTGATTATTTCGAGGTGTGTAAAGAAGCGGTAAAGGAAATGCACCGCCAGGTTGGGGATTTAAAAGTAGATGAAAGAGGAATAGCATGGAGGGGATTGTTGATAAGACATTTGGTGCTTCCAAATGGGTTAGCGGGCTCTGCGGAAGTTTTGAAGTTTATTGCTACTGAAATATCTAAGGAATTGTACGTAAATATAATGCTGCAATATAGACCTATGTATAAAGCATATGAGTATAAGGAACTGAACAGGGGAATAAAAATGAGCGAATACCGGGAAGCAATAGAGATTGCGAAGGAATGGGGTTTGCATAGAGGGTTTGAGCAGGTGTGAATCAATAAATGCTCAATATCTTGTGGGCATCAGGTGCTCTATACTCCGGGTAGATTGTATATAAATACTTTTGCAGTTGTCTTTCCCTCTCTTTTTTATACAGTGCAACCTCTATGCCAGCTCGCAGTTCTCTGTCTTCATAAGGTTTGACCAAATATCCAAACGGCTCGACCTTTTTCGCACTTTTTATATGCTCTTCGTCTGCGTAGGCGGTCACGGAGATAACGGGGACATCCAGTTCTGATTTTATTTCTTTAGCAGCATCAATACCGTCTTTTTCTCCCGGCATAACGATATCCATAAGAATTAAATCAGGACGAAGCTCTTTTCAATCGCTTCCACACCCGAAGATGCTCTTCCAACTACATCGTAGCCCATCTCCGTAAGATGCTTCTCTAACTCCATCGCTATGATACTTTCATCTTCAACCACCAGTATTTTCTTCATTTCTCTACTCACCTCCCCCCTAATTCCTAATTGAGAGCATAAAATGTCAATTAAATCACCTAATTATATTATAACGCAAGCACAATAAATAAAAAAGAAGCACATGCATAAATAAAAGCTGGGTATTGTAAATGTCAGCAAGAGAAACGAACAGAATAAGATTCCTGGGAACCGCGGGTGCGAGATTCGTAATGATAACGCAGTTTCGCTCTTCTGCTGGCACTGTTCTCAGCCTGGAAGGAACAAATGTTCTTATAGACCCAGGTCCTGGCACACTGGTGAGATTCGCATCCAGCAAGCCGCGGCTTAATCCTGCTAAACTGCATGCTATTATCTTAACGCATAAGCATTTAGACCATTCCAACGACGTGAACGTAATGATAGAAGCGATGACAGAGGGGGGCTTCAAGCACAGAGGAGTGCTTCTATGCCCAAACGATGCTTTGTCGAACGAAGGCGATGCTGTTGTTTTGAGCTATTATAAAGGACTGCTGGAAAGGGTAGAAGTGATGAAAGAAGGTGGAATTTATTCTATTGGTAACCTGGAGGTAAACACGCCTAAAAGGCACGTGCATGGCGTAGAAACGTATGGACTGAACATAAGGGTAAGAGGTGAGGAAAAGAGCAGAGTTTCTTTTCTCGTGGATACGCTCTATTTCGATGGCTTGGAGAAATATTACGATGGAGAAGTGCTCGTGATGAACGTAGCGATGTTCAAAAGGAGAGAAGGAGTGGACCATCTTTGCGTGGAAGATGCGAAAAAGATTGTAGAAGCGAGGAGACCAAAGGTTGTGATACTCACGCATTTCGGCATGACCATGCTTAGAAACAAGCCCTGGGAAATAGCAAAGCAGCTAAGTGAGGAAACGGGTGTGGAAGTAATAGCGGCAAGAGATGGTATGAAATTCGCACTAAAGGGATTTTAGCTAACCACAAGATTACACAGATTTTCACACCAACTTTCTTTGTGAAAGAAAGTTTGATCAAAGAAACGCATATTTTTTGGTAAAGCTTTTTGCTTGCAAAAAGGTTTGTGTTAATCATGTGAAATCTCGTGGTTTTTGCCTCGCGGTATTTTCTATATCTTCTATCAACTCATCTATTTTGAACGTCTTCAGTTTGAACCCGCACGCTCCAGCTGCGAGGGCTTCCTCTTTCACCGACTCATCTGCGCTAACAAATAATATTTTTGCTTCAGGATTAACTTCCAATATCCCTTTTGTTGCTACTATCCCGTCTTTCACGGGCATCCGATAATCCATAAGAATAACATCCTTCATTCATCTGTTTGTAAATTTCCACCGCCTCTTCCCCATCGTATGCACCTGCAATTACAGAACGCCCTTTTCTCTCCAGAATATCATGATATAGTTTGTGGAGTATTGGTTCGTCGTCTACAACGAAAACGGTTACCATCTCATTCATTCACCTCCATCCGCGGAAGCAAGCATCACGACAAAATTACTCCCTTTAGTCCGGTCACCTTTAATGCGATCTTCAACCGATACTTATACAATTACACAATTCGCAATGCCAATGCATAACTCTTCTCTTGCACAGGATTTTCTTTCTTCATCTTCCTTCACCTCATTCGTAATTTGTCATTCGTCATTTCCTATTTCCTATTTCCTCATTCGTCATTCGTCATTTGTAATTGATTTATCGAATTCTATATAAAATTCCGTTCCTTTGTCCCTGATTAACCCCATTATTCCCTTTAACTGATCCTCAGCCAGCGTTCTTACTATTTTTAACCCCAGCGTATCGGTTTTATAAATGTCAAGTTCTTCAGGAAGCCCAACCCCCTTGTCTTTTACGGTTAATTTAATTCTGTCATCAGCTAATTCATGCATAGAAATTTCAACGATGCCTTTTGCCATGCCTTTGAATGCGTGTTTTAACGCATTGGATACCAATTCATTAGACTCTCCGGTTTCAAGAGAAAAAATGGAGCCCACCGAGTACATACCGACACCGTTGCAAATTCTCTCAACTGAGAAGCAATGTCGATAAAATCTCTGCGCACTCGTTCAATGTCATTTAGCGTCATCTCACGCACTTTATAGGTCGGGTCGAACTTAGAGGGTGTTTGAAAAGTACGAAACTCCTTTGAAATTTGTATTTATGTTTAATTATGGGGAGTATGGAACGAAAAT
>JAGXOS010000120.1 GCA_023659775.1 Methanomicrobia archaeon LH_S14
GCATAGAGGTGTTATATAAAAGGGATTTTGAGATGGAATCCATGGTTCCTGCGATTGTGTCCTCGGTGGTTGCCTACGCAGTATTTTGCTCTTTTCCGTTTATTGGATGGGGACCTATATTTAAAACCCCTCCTTATACATTCAGTCACCCCTATGAACTGATTTTTTACGCACTATTGGGTATTGCTTGTGCAGCCTTGGGTATTTTCTATATAAAGATGTTTTTTGGGACGAGGAAGATTTTCAGGGGATTTAAGATCCCGAATCACCTGAAACCCGCTATAGGGGGATTAATACTTGGAATGTTTGTATTGCTACTCGGCTGGAACCACCAAGTGTTAGACGGAATGCTTGGTATAGGGTATGGATGCATTCAGTTAGCCATAGATGCGAAATTATCTCTTTCTGTGATGCTTATCGTTGTGATTGCAAAGATATTTGCCACGTCGTTTACCATAGGTTCAGGAGGAAGTGGAGGTGTTTTCGCACCTTCTCTGGTTATAGGGGCTATGTTAGGAGGTTTGTTTGGCGGGATATCTAATTTTTTCTTTCCAGAGATAATAACAGAGCTGACGATGTCAGCTTTTGTGCTTGTAGGGATGGCAGCTTTTTTCGCTGGTGCGGCGAAGGTGCCCATTGCAGTAATATTAATGATTTCCGAGATGGCAGGGAGTTACAGTCTGTTGGTGCCTTTAATGCTCACATCGGCAGTGGCTTATGCGGTTTCCGGTGGATGGACGATATATGAGAAACAGGAAAAGACAAGAAAAGAATCCCCGGCACATAGAAGAGAGTTTATGGTAGATATACTGGAGGGGATAAAAGCAAAGGATGCGTATACGAAGGATGTGCTGACCATTCCGGGAGATAAGACGGTGAAAGAAGGACTCTATTTTGCAGAGAGAACAGGGCACATAACTTACCCGGTGGTGGATAAAGATGGGAAGATGCTGGGAATAACGACCATAATGGACTTAGAAAAGCAAAGGGAGATAGGGGCGGATTATATGAGAATAAGACTAATGTGCACGAAGGAGGTAATAGTAGCATATCCAGAGGAGTTTTTGGAGGACGTCCTGCATAAAATGGACACTTACAATATAGGGAGATTGCCGGTGGTAAAAGGAGGAGGTGAAGAAGGCGAGAAAGAACTGGTTGGAATGATAAGCAGGTCAGATATAATAAGGGAGCACTGCCGCAGGTGGTCGCTTATCAGAGGTGGGTCATCATAAAAACGTAAAAAGGGTTTTTCTTTAAAACTTTTAACTATACTTTTGCATTTTATTATTTACCTCATTTACAATACAGTGCAGATGGGAGAAGGGGGAGAAAAAAAGAGATGACAATAAAAGAGGAGTTGCCACCCGGGGAAGTGCCACCGGAGGAGATTCAGGAGGCGAATATGCAGGTTTCCGCTGCTTTTTCTGACATGTTCAAGCCTGTTATCGGTCCTTTTGGGTCAAAGATAATGGTAACGCAGGGAGCAACGAAAGTAGAAGCTGCTGACCTCGTTTCGAGTAACGCATACAGCCTGATAAAGGAATTGAAATATATGCACCCTACTGCGGACATATTGATAAACGCGGGATTAACACAAGGAGAGAAAGTAGGGGATGGCATAGCTACGGTTATGATTATGACAGGCGAGCTGGTGAAGAGAGGATTCGAGTTGAAGAACGAGGGCGTGCACCAAAATATAGTGGTGAAAGGGTATGAGCTCGCTCTTGAGCATGCGAAAGAGGTTTTAACGGAAATAGCATCTGCGGTGGACGTAAGAGGAGAAGGAAGCGATGAGTTCTTGCGATGCGTGGCGAAGACCGCATTAAAGAAAGGGGATTATTGTGAAGAAGATAAATTGGCGGATGTGGTAGTAGAAAGCATAAAACGGCTAAGCGGTAGCGATGAGAATGAGCAGATAGACGTGGATGATGTATCAATAGAGACGAAGAGTGGGAGCAGAGTGCATGAGACGAGCTTTGCTGAAGGCGTTGTTGTGGACCGGGAAGTTCTGGATGCGCTCCCAACGGAAATGCAGAATGCAAGGATAGCACTGCTTGATTTCCCTATCGAGCATAAGGAGCCGAAGGTAAAGGGGAGGAAGGAGCTGGCAACTGGAACTAGTGCAAGAGAGCGCAGCAAAGCGGGAGAAACGGTTGGTGGTTTTGATTTCCACGTAAAACTCTCAAAACCATCGCATTTCCGCGAGTTCCGGGATACAAGAGCAAGGATTTTTGATGAACTTGTGGACCCGGTAGTAAAATCGGGTGCAAACGTGATTTGCTGTCGGTGGGGTGTAGATGACGATGCGTTGGGTAAGTTCCGCAGAGCGGGGATAATGCTGATAAAAAGGGTGAAGTTAACGGATTTGGAGCGGTTGGAGCGGTCTACCGGTGGAAAGATAGTGAAAGACGTGAGTGACTTAAGCGAAGATAAATTTGGCTTTGCGGGAAAGGTGGTACAGCGAGAGATAAGCGGTGATAAATACGTATTTTTTGAAGATTGTGCGCAAAAGAAATCCGCAACGATAATTATAAGAGGCGTGTCACTCAGGGTTTTAGAGGGACTGGTAGGCGAGATAAAAAGCGCTTTGTACGCCGTTGCGCAACTGTTTGAGGACAACCGCGTGGTGCCAGGAGGCGGTGCAGTAGAGACCGAATGCGCATATCGAGTAAGGAAGTTTGCGAGGAAGATAGCGGGAAAGGAGCAACTGGCAATGGATGCTTTTGCTGACGCTTTGGAGTCTATACCAAAGGCAATAGTGAAGAACAGTGGAATGGACCAGATTGATACACTTGCGGAGCTTCGGACTGAGCATTTCACAGGTAATAAAAATGCGGGTATATCAGGAGTGGATAAGCGTGTGAAAGACGTGATGAAAGAGGGAATAATGGAGCCGTTGAGGGTGAAGTTACAGGCGTTTATTTCGGCTACTGAGGCGGCAACCGGGATGATGAAAATAGATGATTTGCATATTGCGAAGAGTGCGGTAAAGGAGGAGGCGGAGGATATCGAAACGCAGATAGCGGGCAGAACAAGAGAATTGATAGAAACAGAGAATAGGCCGGAGGAGTTCAAGTCTGTTAAAGGTGGCAGGGTGAAGTAT
>JAGXOS010000121.1 GCA_023659775.1 Methanomicrobia archaeon LH_S14
TTCCATCAGCTCCCGTTGGTTATATGATTTTTTAACTGTCTTCTTCAAGGAGTGGGGTTTTTCAAAATTCTCTATATTAGACTTGTTTACCTATGAACCCGCAAAGAACACAGAGAATCAGAAAAATCATACGTGTTGGTTAATTTTCTTGTGTTAATCTCGTGAAATCTCGTGGTTTTTTACCTTAACCATACAACGTACAACAACAAGTTTTTAATCACACGTCCTAATCTTATTCTCTATGCAAGTACTGGTACAAACAGTAATTCCGGTATTCTCAATCATTTTAGTCGGTTATACTATCGGAAAAATCAAAAAATTAGATATTCAAGCCCTGATTGATGTAATCGTCTATATATCAGCCCCTTGTTTAATCTTCTCGTCTATTGCAAGCAGTGACATTAACCTGGTAGATTTTACAACAATAGCATTAGCAGCATTAGCAATAATCCTCATTATGGCTCTTTTCGTGTTCTCGATCTTAAAAATAACAAATTCAGACAAAAAAGGATTATATTTACCCATGGTCTTTGGTAATACGAGTTATTTGGGCTATCCCGTTGCATTATTCGCCTTTGGCATGGACGGCTTGTCAAGAGCTGTTGTCTATGATATGATGAATTCTTTAGTTATCTTCAGCCTTGGCATCTATACCGTGCACCACAGAAACGAGATACAAGAAGCTTTCAAAGTTCCGTTACTCTATGCAGTAGTAATTGGCTTAGTAGTCAATCTATTAAAAATCCCAATCCCGCCATTACTATTCCAACCAATTGAAATGATCGGGATGATTACCATTCCATTAGCATTACTTGTCCTCGGCTATAAACTAACAGAGATAAAAATAAGCGCAGCAAAAACGGCATCCCTCGCTTCTGTATTCAGGATTCTTGGCGGGTTTTTAGTTGCTTTCTTGCTAATCAAACTATTTTCCATAGACGGATTGGTAAAGGATATTATAGTGCTTCAAGCAGCAATGCCCTCTGCCGTTATGTCCATGATATTAGCAGCCAAATACGAAAGAGACGCTTCTTTAGTCGCCTCTGTTGTTTTAATTACCACTGTTCTCAGTATGATCACTATACCGCTAATCCTGTCGTATTTGTAGAGATGATGTAAAAAACGCAATTTTAATGTTGAGTTCATATATAAGCGACTGAAAGAAAAATGGCAAAATTGTATTATGATGGAGATGCGGATTTAAGCACCTTATCAGAGAAGACGATAGCGGTTTCTCGCACGGATTTAACATAACCTTCGGCTGGATTTACGCAATTAATAAAAGCAGGATTTGAAACGCTTGTTGAAAAGGGTTACCAGCCGGAGATAGCGTATTTCGAATGCCTGCACGAGTTAAAGTTTATTACTGATTTAATACAGCAAGGTGGTATGAGGTTCATGTGGCAGATGGTGTCCAATACCGCGGAGTTCGGGGGTAGAACGAGAGGTTCGAGAATAATATCAGATGCAACGAAGGAGGAGATGAATAAGATATGGGAGGAGATAACGAGTGGCAAGTTCGCATAGGAGTGGCGTAAGGAAAGTGAAGGTGGGATGAAATTTTTACGAGAAGAGAGGGAGAAGGAGAAAGAGGAGCAGATAGAAGTGGTTGGACGGAGGATAAGGGAGCTTTTTCAATGAGCCAACATGGATAAAGGCAACGCCCCCAACCGAAATAGTCATACGTTGGAAGGAAATAAAGAGGTGGCGAGCGAGCATTTCGTATAACTGGTTATATATAAATATCAGGCATTTAGTATTTAATTTTTTGAGTGGCTTGCAAATGATGTAAAACGTGAATTTTCGGCAGGACAGGGGACATTAAACAAAAGACAACTCCAGACCAAACAATAGTTAGAAATTCGGAAGATACAAAGGGGGAACGAGCACCCCTAAACCGACGTTTTTACCGAAAAAATAGATGGTACCCCCATCCCCATTGTTCCGACCGAGAATAAACAATTCATCGTTTCTGCATACGCGCGTAACTCACTTCTGAACTCGACCATCTCCCTGTAATGCTCTTCGGTGATCTCGTCACCGCTCTCGTCCTCAAATACGCCAAACACCCGTGTTCGTAGCGTTTTCAACTGCGCATTGCGATACTCCCCGCCCAGCACGTAATGCTTGAAAAGGCTCAAAACCATGAATTGGATGAACAAGAGCGCGATATGCGACCGAACGGCATCAAGCGATGTACTTGGGAAATCCCGGATATTCCAATGATTTCTGAGCTCTTTGAAGAAATTCTCTATTCGCCATCGCTTTGAATACAGCCTTGGAACGTCTATGGTGCCGAGCGTCTCGTTATTCGTGAGATAGCTGTAATACACATCCTCCATCATCCACGACTTCTCTCCGGTCTCTTTATCCTCTTTAACCCTCGGTTCAACCTTTTTCTCCACGATGAGTCGCAATTTACCGTCGTATCCCTCCAGCGCAACGCGGGTTTCCGAAATCCATCGGTTGTAACCGATCTGTTTAAATTTCTCGGGTTCTATGCTCGCTATCGCATCCATAATGGTTTTATACTTCTTCGCCGGCGTATTGAACGTCAAATCTTCTTTTATCTTGTTAAATGATTACCAAAAATCTCGAGAATCATGCTGTCAATTCCAATTATACCTGTTTTCCTGCGTCTATGCTCCCAGAAACGCCTTACAAGTTCTTCATTCAACCGCTCAAGCTTTTCCGGATCGAAATTATCGAAGTTCAAATACAGCGTTGTACAGTGCGGCGCCGCGTCTAACCCTAAAACATCTCTCACATTCTTGTTTTTTATCTTAAAGCCCAGACTGAAGATGTTATCAACGCCAAGCACGTTCGTGGCGAGAAAAGTCTTAATGAGGTCTCTTATTTCATACCCGTTTTTTTTCTTATCTCTTTTAAGGCATCCTGTAATCAAATTAACCACGCCAACGCCCCATAAGAAGTTCATGAACAGTCCCAAGCCGTTATTTCGCATTAGCGCGGTATTTTTCTTCTTAAAGAGGCTGTCCAACAATTACCAAACAACCAACAGATAATAATCCCCGCACTGATATAAAAAGCAATTCTTCTTCTCACCACCTCGACACTTTATAG
>JAGXOS010000122.1 GCA_023659775.1 Methanomicrobia archaeon LH_S14
TATTTCCTCTATTTCGCTCTCCTTCTTCTTTAGCTCGCTCTGCAGCCTCTTTATCAAGCCTGATTTATTCATCGCAACTTGCACCTCCGGATTCCATTCCCCTTCATCCGCAACTGTTATACAGCCCTCCACTATCGCATCAGCAAGTGCGGAAGCTAATAGTGAAGTAACAGCACCGCCATCCTGACATGCCTTCCTTATCTCCTCATCTGTGCCGACAACTTCGTAAATCTCTTCCAGTCCTTCTCTCAACGCTGGTTTCTCTACTCTCGGGCATTGATAATAGCAGTATCCACAATCCGTGGGGCACTGCTGCCCTTCTCTTATCACTGGTCTTTCTTCAGAAAAATCCACCCCGAGATAGTCGCAATCGAGCAACCTACACGTAGCAACACAGCCACCGCAAAGTGCACATTTACCCTTTTCTATCACTTCTCTCTCCAAATCGCCGAAATCCTTCTTCTCTTCCATTTCTTCTACTCCTTCCTTTTGGTTGTTTTTGTTTGATGATGCCATAACCACGCTTTGGCATATAAAAATTTCGTATTTGTATGACTGGGATAAAAAACCACAAATAATTTCTTTTGGTAACGCTTTCCTTTCATTATTGCTAAAGCAATGGAACAGCGAAGCTGTTCAAAGAAAAGGTTTATGGATAGTCAAAGTGTAAAGTTACGGATAAAAGAGAGAATACGATGCTGAAGCCTGTGGAGATGAGGGAACTGAAAATTGTCACCCTGGATGCCCATGTAGACAGGGTAATCAAAAGAATTGATGCTTTGGGGTCCGTCCATCTTACAGATATAAAAGAATTCTTAGGGGAATGGGAAGGGCTAATAGAACCTTCAAAGGCTGATACGGTATTAATAAAAACCTCTGAACTCTTGACGAGAATAGACAACCTGATAGCCCTGTTACGCCCTTCGACAGAAGCTAAAAAGAGCTTGAAGGAGATGCTGTTTAAAGCACCGGAAGAAGAAAGAGGGCGAGAGAAGATAAAGGTAGAGGCAATAAGGTTAGAAGAGATAGAAAAGGAGTTTGGTGGATTAGAGAAGACGGCAACCACGTTAATAGGTGAAAATGAGAGATTAAGAGAAGAATTATCAAATACTAAGGAACTTTCAGAGGTATTAAAGATATTAGAAGATTTTGGCGTAGATTTGGATTTTGTAGGTGAGCACGAATTTATTTCTGTGTATGCGGGTAAGTTGCCGGGCAGGAATTTAGAAGAATTGGGAAGAACCCTTGAAACGGCAGCAGGGGAAAATCACTTCGTTGTGTCGAAGCAGATAGCCGAGGGAGAAGAAGAGGATTCCTCTTTTGCTTTTGCGGTGATTGTAACTTTGAAGAAGGATAAGGAGGAAGCGGAGAGAGCACTGATGCGGTTGGACTTCGAACCCTGGCAGCGACCCCTAAGAGATATTCCAGAAAGGACAAAGGACGCAATAGTGGAAGCAGAGACAAGGATAAAGAGGCTGCAGAGCGAGCTAAAGAAGAAGGAGAGCGAAATAGAGGAAATAAGAAGAACAAGGTTTAAGAACTTGCTTATGATGCAAGAGCTTGTGCAAATAGAGGAAAGCAAGGCAAAGGCAAAGATTCTGTTCGGTACGAGTGAGCATGTGCGGGTTATCGAAGGATGGACACCTAAAAAAGAGATTGAGAACGTAATAGAGGGGATAAGCGAAGAGACAGGTGGATTTTCCGTGGTTGAGGTAAGGAAGCCAAAGCGCGAGGATGTGCGTGTGCCTTCTTTGCTGAACAATCCACGAATAATAAAGCCTTTTGAATCTGTAATTAAGATGTATGGACATCCATTATACAAAGATATAGACCCAACGCTGATTACCGCTATAATATTTCCGGTTCTTTTTGGTCTTATGTTCCCCGATATGGGGCATGGTTTTCTTATACTTTTACTCGGTCTGGCATTAATGCTTGCATTTAAGGGCTTGGGAAAAGGTATGAGGGAAATGGGCATAATTATAGTGTTATGCGGGCTTTGTTCGCTGGTTGCAGGTGCATTGTTTGGCGAATTCTTTGGGTTCAGTGAATATGCATCTCATTTGGTTGAGGATTCCGTGGGTGCACACATCCCCCATTTCCTCGTCTTCAAACCTTTGTGGTTCGAGCCAATCCCGAATATAGAGTTCATGTTCGTGATAACAATGCTGATAGGTGCAACACACATGGGGCTTGGCTTATTTCTCAATGTGATAAACCATTTCTCCAATAGAAACATCTTTGAAGCAATAACTGGGTTTGTAAAAATCTGGTGTTTGTTCGGCGCTCTTTATTTCTTGCTCGTTTTATTCGGTTCTTACTTTGTGGAGCTGAAAGAAGGCAATGTCCCGGTGCTGCTAAGAAATGCTGCTATTTTCGTTCTGCTCCCTATAATTTCGCTGTTTATCCTCAAGATAGTTTCAGAGTTGAGGCATGAAGAAGGGGGTGAACACAGTCACGGGGAAAGGAAGGAGAAGAGGGCAATCATGGATTACCTCATTATTCTTATAGATGGAGTGATAGATGCACTGCTGGAGAATTTCTTCAGATTTCTTGCGAATACTGCCTCTTATGGCAGGATTCTCGCTCTGGCATTAGCTCATGCAGTGTTAATCGAGGTGTTCATTCTTTTGACTTTCATGTGCTTGGAGATAAATATAGGTGTGGCGGCTGTGGTGTTCTTACTCGGGACCGCCCTCGTGGTAATACTTGAGGCGATACTGGCAGGTATTCAGACAATCAGGCTGCATTTCTACGAGTGGTTCACGAAATTTTATGAGGGCGGCGGGGTAGAATTCTCGCCATTTAAGTTCCGCAGAACCTATACGTATTAATTGTAGTGTCCTGTATTGGACTACCATCACTAATATAAAGGTTCTACAGTTTTAAAAATTACATGAAGGTTTTATTGACATCCCCTTATTACCCCCCACATATAGGCGGGATTGAAATTCACACCGCGAATATTGCGAGAGGGATGAGGGGGAAGGGATATGAAGTTGAGGTTGTAACATCAACAGGGAGTGATGTAAATGTAAATGTAAATGTAAATGTAAATGTAAATGTAAATGTAAATGTAAA
>JAGXOS010000123.1 GCA_023659775.1 Methanomicrobia archaeon LH_S14
GATTAAAGGCGAGGACAAAGATACTTGAGGTGTTAGCAATGACAGAAGTGCGTGAGAAAGAAAATGAGTTCACGATAAAGGCAATATCGAGGTCAGCAGCTATGAGTTATCCCTCCTCTTTTCATCACTTACGGCTATTGGAGGAGGAAAGAATAGTGAAGCGAGAGGGAAAGAGACCGTATAAATGGATGGTGACGGGAAAAGGGCAGAAGTGCCTTGACGAACTCGATTTTGGGCTTGGAGAAGTGATAAAAATGGAAGAAGAATTGTTGATGATCCCGGGACCGGTGCCGGTATTGCCACGCATTTTGAGAGCGATGTCAAAGCCGATGATATACCACCGGGGCGATGAATTCGGACAGCTATACGAGGAGATAGTGGAATCGCTGAAGGAGATATTTCAAACGAGGAGCGACCTCTTCGTGCTAAGCGGGTCGGGAACATGCGCAATGGAAGCCGCAATAGGGAATCTTCTCGGTAATGAACCAGGAATAGTGTGCATAGCGAATGGCAAATTCGGTGAGCGGTTTAAAGAAATCGCGGATAGGTATAAAGCAGACGCTGTTACACCTGTGAATTTCGAATGGGGCAGTTCAATAGAATTAGAAGCGGTAAAGGAAGCTTTGGAAAACAGTCCTGATCCTAAAGTAGTTACAATGGTACACAATGAAACGTCCACAGGCATTCTCAACCCTGCGATGGAAGTAGGAAAACTTGCAAAAAAGCATGATGCTGTTTTCGTGCTCGATTGCATAACCTCCATAGGTGGTGATGAGGTTCCAGTGGATGAGCTTGGTACGGATATAGCCATTGTGGGCTCGCAAAAATGCCTGGGTGCACCGCCAGGGATGTCTGCAATCTCAGTTAGCGCGAAGGCGTGGGATTTGATGCGTGATAATAAAAAAAGACCTTATTACACGGACCTTGTTGCTTATAAAACGAGTTTAGAGAAGAAACAGACGCCATACACGCCGGCTTTACCTCTTTTTTTCGCACTCCGAGAAGCTTTAGCGGTGATAAAAGAGGAGGACATGGAAAAAAGGATAGAAAGGCACAGGATGCTGGCAAAGATGGTTCGAGATGCGGTTACAGGCTTGGGACTCAGTTTATTCCCGAAGTTAAACGAAGTAAGCGAATACTCTAATACCGTCACTGCGATTAACATTCCACTTGCTAACGGCATTACGGATGAGCAAATCAGAGGTGGTATGAGAAAAAGAGGTGTAATGGTGGCAGGAGGACAGGGGAAACTGAAGGGTAAGATATTCAGGATAGCTACGATGGGTAACATAACGGAGAAGGAAGTGTTGAGGACTATCGAGGCGTTGGAACAGGTATTAATAGAAAATAGGTTTATATAAGAGGAAAGAAAGGGATTGGAGGATGCAAAAAAGATATTTCAGAATTTATGATTAATCACATAAAAGAACTAATCAAAAGGGGAAATTATGCGGTAAAACTTCATACGAGGAAGAAGATGATAGAAAGGAGTATAAAAATAGAGGAAGTTAAAGAGGCGATAAAAAATGGTGAAATCATAGAGGAGTATCTTGATGATAAGCCATTGCCAAGTTATTTAATATACGGGAGAACAAAATACAATAGACCTATTCATGTATTGGTTGGCGTTAATGAGGATATGGCTGCGATAATAACCGTTTATGAGCCAGAAGAAGAAAAATGGTTAGATTATAGGAGGAGAAAAAGATGAGGCTGAAGACCTGTCCAGAGTGTGGTGGAAAGATGGAAAGGAGAAAAACAAAGTTCGTGACCGAGGTGAATGGAACTTTAATCGTTATTGAGAATATTTCAGCGGATGTTTGTATGGAATGTGGTGCTGAGTATCTGCCGTCAGAGGTGGATAAATATGTTGAAGGTGTGGTAGAGGATATAATTGCGAATAAGGTTAAGCCACGTATGGAAGAGGTTTACAGGATCGCTGTGCGGATGCGGGAGAAGGGGGTTGTTTGAGCGGGAGGAGAAAAGATGAGACTTGTGCTCATTTGAAAAGGCATGGAGAAGAAAATAGGCTTGCCGCTTTTCACCACATTTAGAGAAGATGGAAACCAATATCAGTAAAATCAAGGAAATATCAGAAGAAGTATGCGATTTTTCTCGACGATAGTTCGCCACCAAAGGCGTATGGTGTGCTTGCACTTAGAAGTGATTTTCATGAGATGGCGGGTGAGGCGATGCGGGAGAAATATTGGGAAGAGATAGAGAAGTTGATTAAGAAGGATTTGAGAGGGAGGTGAAAGGATGCTGGAAACACAACAAACTCAGGAAAGACGAAACGCTGTAAAAGTTTTCTCTTTTGACGTTGACGGCACGTTAGTGACCCCGGGATTTGCCGATAGCGTTTGGCTGCGAGGAATACCAGCAGCGTATGCGGAGAAAGAAGGCTTGAGCTTTGAGCAGGTATTTGAATTCGTACGGAGCGAGTATGACAAAATAGGGGAGAACAGGATAGAGTGGTATAAGATAGATTACTGGCTGCGGAAGTTCGGTTTAAGCATAACACGTGAGGAGCTATTTAGGAAATACGAATGCGAGATAAAAATATACGAAGAAGTGGAAAGCGTTTTGAAAGTGCTGAAAGAGGAAGGTTTTGAACTGGTAGTAAGCTCGAATGCGGCAACTGAATTCCTTGATTTTCAAATTCACAGCATAAAAAAATTCTTCTCTCGTATATTCTCGGCAACGTCTGATTGCGGTGAGGTGAAGAAATCAAATGGTTTTTACGCACGAGTATGTGGGATTCTGGATGTGCAGCCGCAAGAAGTTGTTCATATCGGTGACCATTGGATATTTGATTTCGTCAATCCCCGCAAGATAGGTATGAATGCGTATTATCTGGATAGGAAGAGAAGCAGAAACAGAAATACAAAGGTAGAGGGAAGGAAGAGCGGAGTAGAAGTAAAGATGGAAAGGAGAAAAACAAAGTTCGTGACCGAGGTGAATGGAACTTTAATC
>JAGXOS010000124.1 GCA_023659775.1 Methanomicrobia archaeon LH_S14
CAGCGATTCCGATTCGAACAAAAAAATCATTTCGTCCAGCCAATCGAACATCAAGCTGTAGAGGTCTTCTGATTTTATCTCTACTTCTCGTTCCTCTTCTTCTTCTATCGCATCTACATCGGTCATGAAGCTGTAAGTTGCGATAGCGGAATTAGCAAAGAGTTCCTCCAGCGTGTCACCAGACGCTTCAAATCCTACATCTGAGGGATGCTCAATATATTTTATCTTTTCTTTTCCTTCCATTTAATTTAAATAGGCTTTTGCCAATATTTAAGTATGCGAGCACCAAAAGAGGTGAAGATAAAATTCAGGGAGGATAAAACAAAGAAGAATTTAGGGTTAGTTTTTGTTTTGGGCTTCATCTTTCTTGCATGCTTAATTTGGATTAGCAGACCGTTGTGGCATTGGTTCTTTATGTTTACGTATAAGAATCCGGCTTTTTGGGAGCCTTTACTTCTGATTGGAATAATCTATGTTAGTTACACCATTTACAGTTACAGAAAGAGCAAGAAAATAAGAAAAGAAGACTCAGAAATGGCGGTTGTTGCCCCCGCCATCATTACAATACTAATCATTGGCTGGGCGATATTTGGTCCTTTTCAAGCGATGTACCCTCAATGTTATTTAGCGCAGCATTTAGACGCAGAAGAGATAACAGAACTACCGGACATGGACCCCTCGGTGGTCAGGATCATGCCCCAATTCGTGGCTGAGAGATATGCACGCGATGCACTACAATATCCCCGATTCAAGCTTGGAACGGCAGACATCGCATTTGTGGCTAAAAAGCCTTGTTGGATCTTTCCGCTCATTCCGGATGGTTCGATAAATTTCTTCGTGCTTAAGGACAAAGGAGCGACGTATGTGGATATGAACACATCACGCAAGAGCTCGCACATTCTCGAAAAGGATATGGAGATAGGACCTGGAATGGGGATTCGTGACTGGTATAAATGGAAACTCTACAAAGAAAAATATTGGGTAGATTATGAAGACCCTTATTTTGTCCCTGTGGATGGTGAGCTATATATAGCAGTGCCAATTGTTTCTTACGAGTATCACTGGAGATTTCCCACGCTATATACAATACCAGAGTGGGCAGGAACTGCTTTGATTAATTCAGAAGGTGAAATTGAGTTTTTAACTCCTGAGGAGGCTTTGGAACATTCAGTGCTGAAGGACCAGAAGTTATATCCTGAGCGCCTGACCAGATATTACGTCAATAGTTTCAGATACATTCATGGAATCGTTAATAAATTATTCTATCATCATGAACAATTAGAGATAGCAGAAGTGCAAGGGCAACAAAACGAACAGCCTTTTTTGGTGGTTACAAAAGAAAAAGAAGCCAATGGGGCAGGTATGAAATGGTTCATTGCTTGTGAACCTTACGGTGTTGCACATGGGATCTATAAAATTTTCTTAATAGATGCAAGGACAGGCAAAATCCAATTTAACGAGCAGCCAAAAGCCGAAGCATTGATAGGACCTGTTAAAGCATGCGATTATGTAAGAAAGGCAAATCCGATCGTGGATTGGGACAGAATGATTCCGGTTGAGCCCATTCCCGCGGTATCAAATGGGAGACTGTATTGGGAAGTCAGGGTAATTCCAAATGACGGTTCTGGAATCGCTTATACGGCATTTGTTGAATCCAAGACATCGGATGCGACTGAATTGCATACAGATAAAGCGATTGTAGAGTTTATAGCGGGAAAATACGTTGATGAAGAAGCTGAAAGAAGAAAGGAAGGGGAAGAGGAACTCACGGAGGAAGAGATAATTGACGAGATTAAAAGATTATTGGGTGAATTGGAAAAGAGAGTGGGGGAAATAAAAGCTGGTAAAAATTTATAAGAGGAAATATTTATAAGATGGTATATAGTATATGATTAGTGTAGACAGAATTATGATAGAAAGCATAGGCGAACTTAAAAAGAAGTATAAAGGTTTATGGCTTGCGATAAAAGTCGTAAGTCGTGATGAGCAGGAAGTCCCTGAAACGGGCGAAGTAGTGGCAAAGGCGAAGACGCATCATGAACTTCATTTGGTGATGGACGATGAAAATGTCTATGAGACGTATGCAGGTGATGTGCCAACAAAGGCGGTGTTATTTTGAGAATGCGTAGGAAGATTGGGATTCCTCCAATAGTTCCAATTCAGGTAGGCAGTCAAAAAGTTGTAAAGGATGTTGATGCTCTTATCGACACTGGGTCAACATATTGCGTAATCTCTTTAGAGGATGCCGTTGGCTTGGGTTACGAACCATGGAAAGCGATAACTATACCTGTTGGTACTGCTGGTGGGACGATTACAGCTCCTTTGCTCAAAATTGGATTTGTAAAAGTTCTTGGATTCAAAATTGAGAATGTAGAGGCACTCGTGAAGGACTTGACAGAAGTTGGAGTCGATGCTATTGTTGGTTGGAGCTTTTTGAGGCATTTCAAGTTTAGCTTTGATCCAGAAGAGGGGATTTTTGAAATTAATGAAGATTTTCGATAGTTTAACCCTCCAAAAACTTAATCACTCTGACGATAGTCTCGTTTACCGGTGTAGGGATGTTATGCTTTTTACCCAATGCGACAAAAACACCGTTTAAAAAATCTATCTCGGTCTTTTTACCCCTTTCTATGTCATTAAGCATCGAAGAGCGATGTTTCTCAGTTCGAGGTATCTGCTCATGCCGTAGATAATCCAGGTATTCCTCGGCACTATTCCAAAATAATTCGATTTTTTCCGCTTCCGCAACTTTAAACTTTAAAAGCCTCGTGAATTAAAGCGTCGATAATGGCAAACGAATAATTTCCTCGTTCCCTATGCCGTTCTGCAAGCTAATAACTACGGAATCGTCAGAAATAAGCGGTTGTAATTCTTGCATCGCGTTTTCTGTATCAAAGGACTTTGTGGTTAACAGGGCCACGTCAGGTGTGTAATTTTCTTTTAGAAGACAATCTCAAAGGCTGATTAATAG
>JAGXOS010000125.1 GCA_023659775.1 Methanomicrobia archaeon LH_S14
CAGTGGCTAATGGCTAATGTCGCAGAGGCTAATCCACTAAAACAAGGATTGAAACAATCAGAAACCCCCTTCGGGGTTTCCGATACCTTCCCCGCTTAATAAGAATGTGTCGCAAAAATAATTTCTTTCCGAAAACGCTGTTTTTAAGAAAGGGTTTAATTGAAAATCAAACTTACGGCAACGAAATCTGAAGATGTAAAAGTTCTGAAGAAGGTGTTATTCATAGCTAAAAAGGAACTCGATCCCGTTGAATATGCGAGATTTTTGGAGTTAATAACACCTAAGACTGGGGATTCTACGAAGGAGTTAAGAGAAATCCGAGATGTTGAATCTTATGAAGAGATTATAGAACGATTAAAGAAAGTGAATGTCCAAGTATTACCATAGATCTGGTGGTTCGCCAAAAGGGACGGTCACAGTGAGGTAAAAATGCTTGTGTGGGTGATATACGACATCTCGGATGATAGAATAAGGGGCAAGGTAGCGAAGATATGTAAGGGTTATGGGCTTTACAGAGTGCAGAAGAGCGCGTTCCTTGGCGATTTGAACAGAAACGAAACGGAATCCATTGCGCTGGAATGCGAAGAGCTTATAGAAGAAGTGGATTCAGTATTCGTGTTTCCTTTATGTGACGATTGCTTTAAGAAGATAAAGTTGATTGGCGAGGGATTTGATAAGGATTTGATTAGCGATAAGATGGTTACGAAGTTCTTTTAGAGAGAAAAAACCACGAGATTTCACAGATTAACACAAGAAAATGAAGCAATAGGGGAAATAATGGAATCGAACAGGTTAATGGAATCTGAATTGGAACCTGAAGTGTTTATCACGGTCTCGGACGTAATGGAATACCTGTTCTGCCCGCGGTTCATCTATTTTATGTATTGCCTGGGGATACCGCAGCATGAGGAGAAAAGGTATAAGGTGTTGAAGGGCAGAGCGCTGCATGAGGCACGCGAGAAGATGAATAAGAGCTACATGAGGAAGAAGCTACAATGTGTGAGGAAGGACGTTGCGGTTTATCTGGTCTCGAGGAAGTATCATGTAAAGGGCGAGGTGGACGAGATACTTTTTCTTGCGGATGGCACGGCGGCGCCACTGGATTACAAGTTTGCGGAATTTAAAGACAGGGTGTACCGGACGCACCGGTATCAATCGGCGCTCTACGGACTGATGATCGCGGATAATTACGGCGTGGCGGTGAAGCGCGGGTTTGTGTGCTATACGCGGAGCAATCATGTGGTGAAGGAGGTAAAGTTGAGTGCGAGGGACTTTGAACGTGCACGAGTGATGGTTAATGCAGTATTAGGAATAATACAGAAAGGTTTTTATCCTGAGGAAACGAAGTATAAGGCGAGGTGCGTGGATTGCACGTACCGGAATATTTGCGTGTGACGGTGATACGATGGGAACAGGAACTATACGTGTAGAGGTGGAATTGCCAAAGACGTTCTCTTTGACAACAAAAGTTAAAGAAAAAGAGATGAATAAATTCATCCGAGAGACGTTGGCAGTAGAGCTTTATAGGGAGAGAAAGGTTTCTTTGGGCAAAGCTGCGGAGATTGCAGGGGCGAGAAATAAGTGGGAAATGTTGATAATACTTGACAAAAGAGGCGTTGCAATAGAGTATACGGCAGAAGATGCGGAAAAGGACCTTGAAACGTTGACTGAACTTTTGAAAGAAGATGATCGTGAGTAATTCAACGCCACTCATCGCTTTGTCAAAAATCGGCATGTTAGAACTTCTTAGAGAATATTTTGGAGAAGTTCGCATTCCAAAAGAGGTTTATGATGAGGTAGTAACGCGCGGGAAAAATTTGTTTGGCGCAGTGGAAGTAAAGAATGCTGAATGGATAAAAGTTGAAGAAGTCAGAAACAAAATCGCCGTGGAGTCGTTACGGGATTATATAGATTCGGGGGAGGCAGAGGCTATAATATTGGCCAAAGAAAGAAACGCTAAGCTATTACTCATTGACGATTCAGAAGGGCGACAAATAGCCGAGAGGCTCGGCTTGAAAATCACGGGCACAATTGGCATTTTATTGCTTGCGGCAAGAGATAAGAAGTTAGTATTTAAGGATACTCTTGATGATTTGGTAGCGTGTGGGTTCAGGCTCAGTAAAGAAGAGTACGATAAGCTACTGAAGAGAAGTGAGGCGGTTTGTAAATGAAATAGATAACATCGTTAAGAAAGGCTTTTATCCTGAAGCGACAAAGTATAAGGTGAGGTGCGTGGACTGCACGTACCGGAATATTTGCGTGTGAAGGTGGAGGAGAAGGGGGAATAATGAAAAAACGGACTATCAGTGAGGGCGTGAGTGGTTTTATAGCAAAAAATATGCATATCTGTATATATACAAATCTGTATTTTTTGACGACAAATGGTGGTCAGAATGATTGAAGCGATAAGGAGGATTGGGGGAAAGTTATGCTATCTGAATGGTATAATAACGGACTGGCAGAAGCATATATCCTCTTTAGACAAACGCAACCAGAGTCTTTAGTTTAGATGAAAATAAAGATGTGCCGCTGAATAACATCAAGTTCAAAGAAGAAGATGGTACTCAGTTCATAAAAAGAATTATCCGACTTTCTGGTAAAACAAAACCATTTTCTGACGAGGGAGAGTTTATTTGGGGTAAAATTTTTAACACCGGGAGTAAAGCAAAAAAATGCTCAATTTGTGGCTCAGAAAGGGCAAAGCTGAATACCGCCTTACTGTTCCCATTTGATCGAAAACTGCTAAACTACTATTGTGGGCTGGATGAAGGAGCGAATAGGCTCAGACTGTGTTCCTTATGTCAGAGGATTTGCTTTTACAGCTTCGGTAATATATTTTATAGCAAGTCAAACGATAGAGTAACAATATTTTTTCCAAACAGTGATAACTATGAGAAGATAGCAAAGCTCGGCGTGCGCCTTAAAG
>JAGXOS010000126.1 GCA_023659775.1 Methanomicrobia archaeon LH_S14
TCTTCCCCGATTTTTTCCATAGCTTCCACTATATTTAACCTTTTCCAATTTTTATTTTTGATGCTTTCCTCCAAAAAGTTTGTTTTGCTTTTTGAAATTAGGATTTGGGATTTACTATACATAAACCCACGCACAGACCTTGTGCTCCACTTTCTCAAGCACCACGTATAAACAGAAGCCGAGCAGAGCCATAGTTACTATCGCAGCATACAAATCAGGATATGCCATCCGGCTCCAGGCATCCATAATCAGGTAGCCCAAACCCTTAGTTGTTGCAAATGATTCCACGAAGAACAGCACTGCTATCGCCGTGCCTATGCTTATTCGCATTGCAGTTAAAATCTTTGGTAAGCAAGCGGGGAAAAGCACATGCTTGTAAACGTCTTTTTCACTCGCACCCAGTGAAAGAAGCGAATAGATGTAGTTCGTGCTTAAATTCCTCGCTGCATCCCTCGTAGTCACGAGAATCTGGAAGAAAACTATTATGGTTATCAATATTATCTTTGATAAATCACCGATGCCAAAGAGCAGAATAATTAAAGGAAGTAAAACGATATGTGGAAATGGATAAAGCAGGTATATGAGAGGGGCCACAAATTTATCTGTTCTGTTTTTATAACTCACCAAGCCGAGCGGGACTGCAAGAGATAAAGCCAATGCAATACCATAGCCTACTCTGATAGCGCTGATGAACAAATGTGTGAGCAGTTCATTTTTTATTCCTGATATAAAAGCATAAAATACCGCTACGGGAGTAGGAAGAGCTATCGAATTCAGCAGCACTGCGAACAAATGCCATGTCGCTAATAGTAAAAGCCCCGTAATTAAATAGCTCCACCCTCTATGCTCCTTCTCACCGCTCTGCATTTGTCGAAAAAATCCTCCGTATTTCTATAATTGACATTCCCTACTTTGTGATTTTCCATTATCTTCACGACACTCCCGGGTCTTGGAGAAAGCACGATTATTCTTTCCCCGAGAAAAACCGCCTCTTCTATGTTGTGCGTTACCAGGAGCATGGTTATTCCGTTATTCTTCCACAGCGAGAGCAAGAAATTCTGCAGAGTCTCCCTCGTTAATGCATCTAAAGAAGATAAAGGCTCGTCCATAAGCAAGATCCTGGGATTTAAAGCCAATGCTCTTGCAAATCCTATTCTTTGCTGCATTCCACCAGAAAGCTGTTTTGGATAGTGATTCTCAAATCCTTTTAAGCCAAGGTCTTCTAAAAGAGAAGTAACTATTTCCTTTCGCTCTTTCTTACCAATGTGGGGCTCCGCCCCACGACCCTGGAAGCCCTGTAAGAGCTTACTTCTGAGCTCTAAACCCAGAGAAACATTTTCATATACCGTTTTCCACGGGAACAAGCCATAGTCCTGGAGTATCAATGCTACTTCTTTTGATGGCGAGATCACTTCCTTTCCTCCGATCAATGCCTTACCACTCGTTGGCTTTAGAATACCGGAAAAGATAAAAAGGAGCGTGGTTTTTCCACATCCTGATGGTCCGATAATAGAGCAACTCTCGCCCTCAGATATGTCAAAACTGACTTCACGGAGCGCTTCTGTCCCATCCGGATAAACCTTACTTATTCCCTTCGATTCAATCATATTACGACTCTTACATATTTTATGGAACTTTTCTTATCCCTCTTACTTCGTCAAACCCCTTGTCAAAAGTATAAATCTCATTTATGAAGACTACTGGTTGAGCACTACATCCTCGTATGGAATATCCTGTTGCACCAAATTCTTGCTCTGCATCCAGCCGAGAACTTCCTCGAATTTTTCTCTCGGATAAGCCCGTGGTTGAAGATAAGTAGCCATCCTATAGCTCCCTGCTATCTCTTCTGGAATCCTGATCTTTTCTACGAGAAGTGCTCTGTAACTCTCAGGGTTGGAGTTGATTCTTTCCACCGCTTCGCTGTAAGCATCTAAAAATTTATCCACACTCTCCGGATTCTCCCTTATGAAATCTGCACTGAAAACTATAACCGTCTGCGAAACGCTTCTGTTGAGCATAGCATCAGAGATTATTAACTTAGCACCCTTGAAAATGGCATAACTCGCTAAAGGCTCCGGAAGTGTAGCAGCATCCACCTCATTGTCGAGCAGCATCTGCATTCTTATCGGTACTTTTTTAACCTCCACCTTATCAGCGTACACATCATCGAGTAAAGCATCTGTTATGTATTCTATAATTGTATTGCTTGAGATTGCGATTTTTTTGTCTTCCAGATCTTTGAGTGAGCTAATGTTCGAGCTCGGACTGGCGACAATCGCGAACCGCATCTTTTCCGCCGTCTCCTGCAGTTCGAGGCTGACAACCTCGACATCATAACCTGCGTTTCGCAATAAGATTACTCCTACCGGGTCATTTTCACCAGCATCTATTTCGCCAGCAATTAAAGCACTATCACGCTCCATAGCACTCAGGAAAGGCACGACTTCCACATCTAATCCATGGTTTGCAAAAATTCCTTCTTCCACAGCCACATAATAAGGTAAAGTAGCTTCATCCGGCATGACACCTATCTTTATTTTGCTTTCTTCTTGAGATATGCAACCTAAGGATATGCAGCCTGCGATGATAATCAATGCTATTAAAGCGATGGCTATATATTTTCGCATGTACTCACCTCACCCCTAATGAGAAGTAGACATTACTTAAAATTTTCTATTTCTTAACGATTTGGGACACAATTCGTATATGTCCATTTTTAGCGCTGATTTTACCAGCACGCGAAGGAAATTGAGTTGTTTTTGTCCTAAAACTGCTCCTAATTTTTCATTCTGCATACCAAAAAATTAAATATTGTCAAACCTTAAATTAAAGCAGGGAGCTTCAATGAGAAAAAATGGACGTAAAAAGGCAAACAAAAAAAATAAAACCCTTCTAT
>JAGXOS010000127.1 GCA_023659775.1 Methanomicrobia archaeon LH_S14
TAAATAATAGCTTGTAGTATTTAATACTTGTTCAAGTTATTTCTTGACGAGCCCTTACGTTCTCTGAAAACAAAGATATGGCAACGAAGTTCGTTGATTTCGTTACCTCTGACGAAGGAAAAGCAATCTACGCGAAACATGGTTTTACACCATATCCTAGCGAAAAATATGAATAGAGTAGAAAAGAAGAGATAGAATATCTCAGTGAAAAAAAACATAATAGTAATAATAAAGTAGGAAGTAGCGCGGAACGTTAAAGAGATGGAAAAAAATAGAGAAGAGCTAACCTACAGACCAATAGGAATAATACACACGGGTTTCAGGGATAAAAAAGAAACTCCGATTCAAGGCGTGTTCGCAAAAGACGCTAAGGGCGAGGTAGAGGTGTTTCCCGAATATGCCGCCGGACTCAAGGACATTGAGGACTTCTCACACATCATCCTCATTTACCATTTCCATCTCTCTGATGGCTATTCATTGATTTCAAAGCCATTTTTGGAGGGCGAGCAGCACGGAATCTTCTCAATTAGACATTTCAATCGACCCAATCCCATCGGGTTGTCAGTCGTGAGGTTAGAGAGCGTGATAGGGAACAAACTAAAAATCAGTGAGGTGGACATCATAGACGGGACGATGCTACTCGACATAAAACCGTTCGTGCCACAGTTTGACCATAGAGATAATGCAAAGAGTGGATGGCTCAGTAATCCTCACTTAGACTTGGTTAGGGGAGAATCAGGCAAGCATGGACCTGAATAGGAACATCAGGGGGATAAATGCGATGTTAAGGAAATTGAAACACTCAAAAACCAAGATTATTACAGTGCTGTTTAGTTTACTGCTTGCATCTTTTGTTTTAATCTTACTTACATGTATTGTTACGCACACTACGCTACCCGCACTAATAACGAGTATCCTCTCAGAGGAGATACAATTTGCGATAAAATTGAGTGTGTTCACGGCTGTTGTGTCCACAGTTATGTGCATTGGCATTTCGATACCCGCAGCATACGCACTTGCGCGATACGACTTCTTTGGCAAGAGTGTGGTCAATACGATTCTTGATGCCCCGCTGGCGTTACCACCGCTGGTCGCAGGAGTGGGGTTGTTAATTCTATTTGGCACGACATCATTCGGGAAAGCGCTTGCCGATGCGGGGCTTACGTTTGTGTTCACGCCGCTGGGGATAATAATTGCGCAGTTCTTTGTGAACGTGCCGTTCATGTTCAGGATACTACGCGGAACGTTTCAGAGTATAAATCCGAGATACGAGTACGTAGCGGAAACGCTTGGCTGCACCGAGGCGCAGGCGTTCTGGCGTGTAACACTACCAATGTCGAAGAATGGACTCTTAGCGGGCTCCATCATAACATGGTCAAAAGGAATAGGCGAGTTTGGTGCCGCACTGATGGTTGCAGGAGCAACGAGAATGAAAACCGAGACATTACCCATCTCGCTATTTCTGAACATGTCCTGTGGCGATCTGAATTTAGCCATTGCTGCTGCGACTATTCTGATTATCATATCGCTTATATCTCTGTTCGTTTTTGAAAGATATGGCGGTTTTACGCGTGTGTTCTGAAACGAGAAGATGATAAGAATAGAAAATCTATCAAAGGATCTGGGTGAGTTCTTTTTACGAGACGTAAGCCTTGAAATAAAAGATGGCGAGTATTTTATGGTGCTGGGTCCCACGGGAGCCGGAAAAACAATCTTACTTGAGACGATAGCAGGTATTTACAGGCCTGACAGCGGCAGGATATTCCTTGACGAGCAGGACATCACGGATATTCCATCAAGAGAGCGAAACATAGGCATGGTTTATCAGGATTATACCCTGTTCCCATTTTTGACGGTAGAGGAAAACATAGGTTTTGGGCTGAAGTCGCGAAGAGTATCGAAAAGGGAAATCAAACGCAGGGTGGACGAACTTGCGAACTTGTTGGGTGTTTCTCATCTCTTGCATCGTTACCCCGGCACGCTGAGCGGTGGCGAACAGCAAAGAATCGCTATCGCAAGAGCAATGATTATGGAGCCGAACGTCCTGTTGCTTGATGAGCCGCTAAGTGCGCTGGATACACAAACATCAGAAAGGCTGCGCGCAGAACTGTTGAAAATACATTCAATTACAAAAACTACCACGATTCACGTAACGCACTCATTCGAGGAGGCTTTCTTGCTCGGCAGCCGGCTGGCAGTAATGAATAAAGGGGAGATTGTTCAGGTGGGTAAGCCAAATGAGGTGTTCAGGAAACCCGATTCCGAATTCGTTGCTGACTTCCTTGGTGTCGGTAACCTGTTTCAGGGGGAATCCATCATTAATGATGGCATAGCTTATATTGATATTGGAGGTATAAAAATAGCATCTACCACGCTTACGCTTAAGTCCAGAAGTGTCCACGCATCCATCAGACCTGAGGATATATTGGTCTCAACAAAACGAATTGTGTCGAGCGCCAGAAACTCTTTTCAGGGAAAAATAGAGCGTATAGTAGATGCAGGGACTATCCTAAGAATCGCAGTTGACGTTGGTATCGAAATTCCATTTATTGTGGCGATAACGAAGCAGTCATTTGATGATATGAATTTGAAAAAAGGAATGGCAGTGTATATCACTTTTAAAGCGTCCGCAGTGCATGTGTTTTAATCACAAATTACAATTTTGGTTTTTATTGTTGCATATACCAGGCATTTAGTATTTAATTTTTTGAGCGGCTTGCAAATGATGCAAAACGTGAATTTTCGGCAGGACAGGGAGGCATTAAACAAAAGACAACTCCAGAC
>JAGXOS010000128.1 GCA_023659775.1 Methanomicrobia archaeon LH_S14
GAAAATCGGACAAAAGTCATTTCCGCCTTACCGCAAAAAATTCTAAATCCTAAGCCTAATTACCAAATTCTAAACAATTCCTAATATCTAAATCCAAAATCCTCACCTGCTTTCTTCCCCGAATATTTCTCCAATATCGGAATTACTACATTTTCAGTCGTTTTTGGAACTACTGTACTTTTTACTACTACAAGATGATAATCGCTCTTCTCAGATAGTGCTTTTCCTATGTTCTCAGCCGCATCCTTAACATGGCTAAGATTTATTACCTCCTCTGTTGGCGTTGGAACACAAATGAATGAAACACTTGAAGCTCCGATGGCATAATTTATGTCCTTGGTGAAATTATGTAAATTCTTATCCACAACATCATAGAAAATCACTTCATAACCCAATTTACTGAATCCTTTTCCAATAATCGTTCCCACCCAACCTGAACAACCAATTATGCTTATTTTCTCCATTTTGTCATCCCACTTCTATATTCCGGGCTTAACAACCGATTCCCTTTTGTGTAATCTGCCTTCCCTTCGATAATCGGCTCCAGCAAGTTGGGAAGTTGCTCCGGGTCCATCTGATTATCGCCATCCATCTTAACGATAACGTCCATTTCATCGTTCAAAGCCACTTTATATCCTGTCACTAATGCCGCACCTGGACCTTTGTTAACATCGCGTTGTAACAAATGAATTCGCTGATTCTGATCGGTAAGCGTCTTAACGATTTCTGATGTTTTATCGGTACTTCCATCATCAATTACGTATATCTTGTCAACAAAATCAGGTAGGGTTTCAATTGTATCTTTTATGTGGTTCTCTTCATTATGCGCTGGAATTACCACACCAATTTTGTGTTCTTTATACATTATTTGTTCACCTCTGTTTCATCGCTTTCAAGTGTTCTAAATAGCCTTTTACCGAATTCAAAATATCTTCTGCGGTTCTTAAAGCTTGTTGTGCTCTCTCTTCTCCATAGTAAATATTCTTCGGGATCGGTAACTTCACCTTTGAAAATGAAAGGATACCTCGTTCTCGACCAGTCCAATTTAAAGAACTCTAACGCAGTTAATATCTTACGTGAAAAGTTCTCATCAAATTTCTCTTTCTTTGCCAGAAGTGCGAATTCATTACTTATTTCATGTTCTTTTATGAAGATGCCGTGCAATTCCAACACTGACTTGACACTTTTCTCAACGCACTGCTGAGCATAGAATGTCACCGCTTCATAATCTTCAAAATCAAAATTCCTTTTCGCCCTTTCAAAATCCTTTTCTGCAATCTTTAGATACTTTAGAGCGAAATCTCTGAACTTTTCCATTCTTTATGCCTCCCTACAAATGTAAACACCGGAATATCTTCCTTCTTTATTTCCCGTATTTTATTCCTGAAATAGTTACTCCTATCATATACTATTTCATACCCCAGAAGTAACGTCAAAAACAATGGGGATTTATACTTTATATTTGCATTCAAATCATCGACATCCCAGATGATTGGGGCGATAGAAACTCCGTAATCCATGACAATTCCAACACAAATATCTATTAATATTGATTCTATTTCGGCATATTCCTCTACGATGATCAGCAAATCCAAGTCGCTACTTTCATCCCAATCTTCTCTTGCACTGCTACCGAATAAGACAACCGATACAAGATTATCCCCAAGTTTATCTCTCAATTTTTCAATAAATTCGTTCAATGCCTTCTCCATTCGTATTTGTTTGTCCTTTGTCATTACAACAACATTTACCTCAGTTCTATACATATTCTTTGCCATATAAATATAAATCATAGTGATTTTACTTTACCAACTTCATTCAATGCTTTTATAGCAATTTCTACAACGTGCTTGGGCATGTAACCATTAATCGCTCTACCCGCTAATATGACCTGTGGAAGTTCCATTTTGTAGAGGCTGCGTCCAGGACATCCTTCGTATTCAACCCCATCTTTTCAAACATCAGGGACAGCTCATTCATTAACGCTATATTTAAGTCACGCTGAATGTTCTCAATAACTTTTGCTGCTTCGGCAGTCTTTATATCCTTCGTTGTATAGACCGTTGTAATCCTCCCGTATAGCTTACAGTTTTTCGGTATTTTTTTATATCTCATTTATCCGTTCTCCTTTTCTCTATAAAAGCTTTCTTACCACTTTAAATTTAAGTTCAATAGATAAAAAAACATTTCTTTCAAAAAGAAAGCGTTACCAAAGAAATATAGTATTTTCGAAAAGTAACCACAAGATTACACATCGTGGGCTCTGCCCACGTCCCCGAAAACCCTGAAAGGGTTTATTTCACGAGAAAAAACAAAGATCAAGAAGCCTAAATCGTTTTCCCTCTCTCCGATTTCTGGTCTTGTGTTAATCTTGTGAAATCTCGTGGTTTTTTACATCAGCTATACAAAACAAATACCAAAAAAGAAAAAAATGACCATCAAAAGTTTAGATAAGATTCTTACCGTAATCCTTCTCATCGCCATAATAACGGCGTTAGCAGCTACGGTCTACGTAATCATAACGCCCAAGAAAGGAGAAGAATTCACTGAGTTCTACATTCTTGGTCCAGGCGGAAAAGCCGCAGATTATCCAACTGATTTGTCAGCAGGCGAAAAAGGGGAAGTGATAGTTGGCGTGGTCAACCACGAATATGAAAACGTCTCATACCTGTTTAGAGCGGAGCTAGAAAATAGAACAATTGGAGAGAAGAAATTCCAATTAACGCATAACGAAACGCTGGAATTCCCTTTCGTGTTTACCGTAGAG
>JAGXOS010000129.1 GCA_023659775.1 Methanomicrobia archaeon LH_S14
CTTTCTTTCTTTAAGAAAACAAAAACTTTTTAACTCTCTTCCCCATGTGCATAAATAAAATGGATAGCGAAGAATACGACATAGAATACTTCAAGGAGAATGGATTTATAAGGAAGAAATGCGAGAAGTGTGGCTCGCACTTCTGGACTCGTGACAAAGATCGAAATATATGTGGGGATGCTCCCTGTGAAATCTATTCGTTTATAGGCAAGCCTATTTTCAAAGAGAGAAGCGTGGAAGAGATAAGAGAAACTTTCCTATCTTTCTTTGAGCATTGCTCGCACGAGCACAAGAGAATGAAAAGGTATCCTGTTGTAGCACGCTGGCGAGATGACATCTACCTTAACATCGCTTCCATTGCAAATTTTCAGCCTTTTGTAACCTCAGGCAAAGTGTCACCGCCTGCAAACCCACTTGTCATTTCTCAACCCTGCATAAGACTTGAAGACCTTGAATCTATAGGAAAAACCGGGCGGCACTTAACCGCATTCGAGATGATGGGGCATCATGCCTTCAATAAGAGAGGAGGAGAAGAGATATACTGGAAGAATGAGACCGTGAAGTATTGCAATGAATTTCTGAGGCAACTTGGTGTGGATATGGACAGCGTAACGTATAAGGAGGCGCCGTGGGTGGGAGGAGGAAATGCAGGACCTTGCCTTGAGGTCATCACAAACGGGTTAGAACTCGCTACGCTCGTTTTCATGGACCTCGAACTTTCTCCTCAAGGAGAAATAAGCATAAAAGGGCAGCGATATAATAAAATGGACACTTACATCGTAGACACTGGCTACGGTCTGGAACGGTTCGTATGGGCTTCTAAAGGCACTCCCACAGTCTATGATGCGATATTTCCGGATGTAATAAAGGAATTGGTAAATGCAGCGGGAATTGAGCATCCGTTAGAGACGCATCCGGAGATAATTGAAAAGAATGCACGTTTCTCTGGAGCTATGAAAAGAGGAGAAATAGCATGCATTGGGCATCTCACCGAAGTTCGGAGTGCGATATATCGTTTACAAGGATTTGAAGGAGCGAGGATATGTAGTACAGCCAGGTGGAGTTGATTTTTGGCTTTATCCACGTGGAGCTAAGCCGGGAGAGAAGCCTGCAAGGTATTTCATCCGTATTTTATCTGAAAGAGATTTTTTTCCGTTAAAGGAATTGGATACACTACTTATTTCGGCTCGTAACATGAGAAAAGAGCCAATTCTTGCTGTTGTGGATGAAGAAAGCGACATCACTTATTATGAGGTGAAGGAAGCGAGGTTTGAATTCGTTGAAATGAAGAAAGAGAAGAAAGAGGAAAAAGCAAAAGCGAGTTTGCTCGGTGACAGGGTACTCTTGTGGGATGCGGATTTAGCTGAGAATCTTTACAGGAACAATTTTTATGGTAAGTTAACGAAGGAAAAGAGGCTGCTGCTTTCTTTGGTCGAAGCAGCTTATTTGCTGAAGAGAGGTCAGTTGGAGATTGAGCTAAATGCACGGCAGCCTCCCAAACCTGTGAACTTTGAACAGTTCATTGACTATGTGAGCTCAATAGAAAGCGATTTCGCGGATAAATACGCGGTTTACGAGGATTTGAGGGAAAAAGGACTGATAGTGAAGACAGGATTTAAGTTTGGTTCTCACTTCAGGGTGTACAAAGCAAAGCAACAGAAACATTCTTCGTATTTAATCCACGTGCTTCCCGAAGAGCATGTTTTTTCAATGTCTGATTTATCGAGGGCGGTAAGGCTGGCGCATGGCGTGAAGAAGAGGATGATATTTTCGTTTAAAGAAAAAGTAGGGGAAGAAAGCTTTATTAGATACGTGGATGTAGGGCGGATGAAGCTGTGAAGCGAAATCCAAGCGATAAAAATTCCGTGATGGGGAAATTAATAGATATTAACCCTGCCGCAACTCCCCAACCGAAAACTTTATAAGGCGCGATTTATATTTGGTTATTTTGGTGAAACAAAAGGGTGTTAAGTATAGAAGAAAGAATACAGGGGTTCTTGTTCAGGCCCTCGGCTACCTTCGACGCCTCTAAGGGAGACACACTCGGCGATTCCATTACATATTTAGTTGTCATTCTGGCGATTTTTGCAGCGATTTTCGGAACTTTCATTTCCATATATATTGGAACATTGTTGTCGGTCATTATGCCGCTTATACCGCAAATACCAGGAATATCAGCGCCCATGCCACCTTCCATAGGAGCGATTGGCCCTTTGGTGGCGATACTTCTTTTTGTGCTCTTCTTTGTTTCGGTGCTTATTGGAGGAATAATCAGCGCCTTTATTGGTGGTCTCTGGACACACATCTGGGTATTCCTCGTTGGAGGTAGAAAAGGAGTAGCACAGACAATAAAAGCAATAATGTATGGTGCAACACCGAATCTTTTATTGGCATTCATGCCATGGGCAGTCATCGTGCAAGTCATTGGCATAAGAGAGCTTCAAGAGCTATCAACAGGCAGGGCAATTCTTGCGGTAATTCTAGCAATAATTATACCAGTAATACTTTTCGTAGCACTATTTATCGCATTTGTACCTTCGATGCTAGGACCGTTTCCCGGACAACCATTCCCACTACCGACAGGACCAGGATTTGGAGGATATTAATTATCCTCCCTTTTTTATTTTTTGACTTACTTCACCTTATTTTCATTCTTCCTCTTTTACTTTTACTACATCTACAAATTCGCTACGAGTTCATCTTTAAGTTCTTGCGCCTCTTTCTCTCCGGCTAATACC
>JAGXOS010000012.1 GCA_023659775.1 Methanomicrobia archaeon LH_S14
GTTGGCGTATAACATTAAAAGAGTGCTCTACATTGAAAGGGCAAAGGATTTGGGATTTCCCCTTTGGGTAAGTTGCCAGTAATTCCAAATTGGCACAGACAAGGAACTCCCGAAATCCCCCGATTAGTGTATATGCTCTTCAACAAGAAATAGTCTACCCTCGCCTGAGATAATCTGCAGGGTGTTACCGTGATTTACATTGACTTTCGGGATGAAGCCGTTATTATGGATTCTTGAATATACTGCCATAAATCTTCAGTATCTACGCCGCATGCCAAACAAGATGCATGATTTTCTGTTAAAACAAGATAAGTCTTTATTCCAAGATTTTCTACAACGCATCGGTATAATTTATTGACTTGACATTCTTTATCTCCCGATGGACATCCACGAACAATAGAAGCGGCTTGTGTTCTAAGGTTTATAACATCAAAAAATGTATGGTTCTACGCTTTGAATAACAGGATCACTGACGACTTTTGTTTCTGGTGGTTGAGCAGGTTTTAGTGTTTGTGTTACTACAGGCGTTACCGCAACTGGTGTTGGTATTGATATGGGAACTCCAGTACCAACGGGTGGCGAGGAAGGCACCGCCGCAATAATGGTAATCCCCAGCACAAACATCCCTAAACCCGCGTATAGTATGTTTTTCGCCATTTTTCCATCTTTAGCTTTTAGTAGAATATTATCATTCGATGCACACATGAATTCACACCAAGCAAGGGTTTTTACATGCTCGCTTTTAATTTCGATAACGCAGCTATACCCTCTTATACCACTTAACCACCCTGAAAATAGCGAAAGAAATAATTAGTGTCACTACCACCCACACGATTCTCATTTTTGTAGGTGTTCCTTCCCCTCCTCCTTCCTGTTCTCCTTTCACCGACACGTTCCAATCGTGGAAGAAAACATCCTCGTAAAATAACGCTATATTCTCGTTCTCTACTATTACGCCTGCTTCCCTATTATAAATAGAATTGGCATTCCAGTTCAGCGATGCTATAATCACTTCTTTGCCATCCACGATTAACCCTTTGTTGTGTATTTTTGTTAATCCCAACGAGTCTAAATCCGCCAATTTCGCTTCTAAGCTCAAATTCTCCTCTCTCGACACTTCATTCAACCACGAAACGACTTCGTCATTATTGTTCTCCCCTTCTAAATACTTAGAGTCAAGCAGCACTTTAACTTCGCATCCTCTTCTCGCAGCTCCTATTAAAGCGTGAATAAAGGGGTTGTCTTCCTCACCCCAGAATCGCCTGGTTGAGAACTGCAGCACGTAAACACTTTCTTTTGCGTGGTTTATCATACCCAATATCGTCTCGTTACTCACAGCGGTATCGGGTGCTAAAACAGGAATGACAGTAAAATTGCAGTTCATGGTGAGTGGCTCAAAAACAGGCACATAAGAGCCTTCTGGTATCTCTCGGGTCATGAAAAAACCTTTTGTTTCCAAATCCTCTATTTCCGCCGAAAATTCTTTACCACGGTAGAAATCTTCAAAAAATACTTCCTTGAAGTAATTCGCCACTTTTTCGTTCCTTATTGCGACACCCCAGCCACGGTTTCCAAAAGAGCTGCTATAGGGTATTCCTGTATTTTTCCAGTTTTCGGACATTACTATGATTGTTTCATTGTCTATGATTACATATTTCGCATGATTTATGAACGGGTCGTGTGAAAACCGAACTTCTCCGCCTCTTTCTTTTATCTTCTCCGCAATATGCAGCTCTTCATCCGTGATTCCGCCAACAGGACTGCCTTCGAGCAGCAAATACACGTTCACTCCTCTGTTTAAAGCATCTAAAACAATGTCCATGAGATAAGGGTTCTCAAACTGATACAGGTTGATGAACATAGAAGAGGAAGCATTGTCTATTTCTCGGTTCAAAACGTAAAAACTACAGTCTGGCGATACAAAAGCGGTGACTTCGCCAGAGAAGTTGATTTTTTCGGGTGCATGATAAGAAGCGCCAAACTGGAGAAGAAGCCAATCTTTGCACTGATTTGTATCCCGGTCTTTTCGTTTGAAAATCATTCCCTCTCTTGGCTTTCTCAAAGGTTCACCTTGCCAGCCCTCTCCTTTGTAAGTGGAATCACCGTATATCACGGCATCTACTTCTATTCCGCTCTTGTCTTCCAAGATCACCTCATCGCCACTGTTACGCAATACAAATGCTCTTCCTTCTGTTTGCATTTGACCGACTTCGGGATCGGAGTCCGAGCCGTATTCGAAATCAGGAAAAATGTTTTTATCTTTGCTTGTTACGTTGCTTATTTGCTCTACAAATACCGAAGCGTTTCTCGTAATGTAGATTGTCTCGCCTGGTGCAACACTAAAAGGAGGGAATATGATTTTTCCTTCGTTATCTGTTATGCTCCAGCCTTCGATATTTATTGAATGAGTGCAAGGATTAGTGATTGCAATGTATTCATCCAGCTCGTTTTTGGTATTTGTGTTCGAGTAGATTTCGGTTATTATCAAATTCGGCGGTGCTGTGTTATCAGGAGAGGTGTAAGGTGCTTGTATAGCGCTTGTAAAATCCAAAACCCCACTGCACACTAATACTACCAAACAAATCCCAATAACCACAAGAACACACAGATTTTCACGAGATTTTTTCCCTTGCATTTTTATCTCTTCTGTGTTAATCTTGTGAAATCTCGTGGTTTCTTTTTTTGGATTTTTCATTTTTTACCCTCAATCCGCTCAAACAAGAGGTCAACAATTCTTTTGGTAACGTCAATACCGCAAGCGAGTTTTATGCCTTTTCCTGAAGGTGTTGCGTTAACTTCGAGCAAAAACAATCCTTCCTCACCTTCTATCAAGTCAACACCTGCGAAATCTGCACCTACTGCTTTTGCAGCACTTATTGCAAGTTCTTCCATTTCTTCCGTTAACTTACACTTAACTGGCGTTCCACCCCGACTCAAATTGCTGACGAATGAACCACTGCGTAGAAGTCTGTAAATCGCACCTAATGCTTCTTCATCAACCACAAAAACCCTTATGTCGCGTCCAGGGTTAGGCACGAACTCTTGTAAATAAAGCACGCCTCTTTCTTTCAGTAGCGCAGCGAGTTTTGATGCTAATTCGGATTCTGGTTGAGTATTTTCAAGTTTGATTATTCCTTCCCCCTGACTTCCAAAAATTGGTTTTACTACTGCGCTTCCAAATTTTTTGATTGTTTTCAGTGCGACTTCTAATTCAAAAGTAACTATGGTACGTGGAATAGGCAGGTGAGCGAGTTTGAAAAGGTAAAATGAGAAGAACTTGTTTGATGCGTTCTGGATTGCCGTTGGATGGTTTATAACTATCATTGAGTTTTCAAACTGTCGAAGCAGGTCGAACTTAAAAGAAATTTCTTCGAGCGCAAAACTTATGCCAACGTCTCTGACAAGGATAGCGTCGAGTTCCAGGTCTTTTAAATCTGCATTGAAAATGAAAAAATCAGAAGTGGAGATAGAAGCGCTTAAAGTTGAGAGGTTAATCGGTAAGGCTTTCACTCCTCTTTTGCGAATATTCTTCAAGAATGCATTCGCAGTCCAGTCGTCAGGGTCGGTTAGAACTATGCCTATTTTTGCGGCTTTTGTGTTTTGGTTTGGGTTGTGCATTTTTGGGTTTTGATTGCGGCAATCGTGAAAATTCATACGATGTCGCCTCTTTTATTTTCCCTGCCAGATAAAAATCCGAACATAAGACCTTCTGTAAAGTCTTTGATTTTCTTAATTAGTTCATTCCAACTGATGCCCTCTCTAGCCCATTCTATTATTTCACGTTTATGCCAAGAAAGAACTTTAAGAAAACACTGCCAATTACATCCTTCTCCCTTAAATGCTTCAGACCACCCTCCTTCATTCCACAGGTAACTCGGCAATCTGTTTCCATACCATAAGGCGAGAGAATCCATGTTCCAATCGGTCCCTTTCTTTTGTGCTTTCGCTTCTCTTTTTAGTTCAACAGGTTCAGGTGGGGCTGGTAGTTTCATGGAATTACTGCCGTTGTGACCTCATTAAGCTTTTCAGCTACTTTGTTAATGTCCATTAGATCCCAATTCTCTATATCGAGCGTATAAAACTCTATTTCTTTTCTCTGCTCCTTTTGCCAGTCTTTATAATTATGTTTTATGTCTCGCAATTCTTTAAAATGTCTGATAAAAGTTAGGTTGTCTAACACTATATTGATTCTGCTAACCTTCTTCTCTTCATATTTTTCAATCGTATGCGTAATTTTATTCCTTGCTTTTTTTCCCTCGCAATCTTCAGAGAATAGCGTTTCCACTTCATATACTTCCGTTCCAACTTTTATATCGGCAGAGATTTCACCAAGTTCTCCTTTTGTATCATCCTCAGTTTTTATTTTGCTCTTTATCAGGAGGAGATTTGGTTTTGGAGAAGGTTGTTCCTTTTCTATCAACTTTTGAGTTAAATATTTCACCAAAAACCATTTCATCCGTAGGTGTTCTTCTGATTCTTTACCTTCATTTGGTTTTGTAGCATCAACGTATATTCCTCTTTTTTCTTTAGAAACACTTTTAAGAGCTTCCTCAAATTTGTCTCTTGCGGATTCAAAGATATAATCAAAAGTACCGGCTTCTTCAGTTTCTACAAATCCCCAGGCTATTTCAGATATTTTTCTTAGTAATTCTGTGTCTAATTCCTTTGGTTTTAGCATAATTACTTTCACCCGGTGTTGTTCTAGATATTCTAGAGGTAGGTCGAGAGATTGAGTGTTAAATATAATAAAACCTGGATTTTGCCCGAATAATTGTTTTATCCTATTAAATATGCGCGCTATATCCTGTTTTTCGAGTTTACTCCATTCCTCTTCATTCAACTGTGCAGAAAAGATTTTGTCCTCGGCTTCCATCCACCTTATCTCTTTCTTTAACTCTTCAGCATCTGAGAATATAATTGGTTTTGGTTTTCCTCCCTTCTTTTCGCGATATATCCTCTTGCAAATTGTTCTTAAAGCCCCAATAAAACTGTTTCCCTCAGGCTCTTCAAGACATATCACTATTGGCTCTCCAGATTCAATTTCTCCAGCGCTACCTTTTGGAAATAATATATCGAGAAAGTCAGGAATTTCTTCTGTTTCTGCTTCACCACCAGTGCTTTCTGATATCCCTACTCCCGTCAGTTTCCATGCTTCTAATTCTTCGCCCGCCCTATCTTTTTCTAACAGTCTCCCCCTTCCTTGTAAAAAAATACAATTTGGGAGTGGAATCTCCTCAAACCGGACCTTAGGGATTACGATTTTTGTTGCGTCGGGTTTTAAAATCTTTATTGGAGCAATCACAGACGGATAATTTATTGTAATATCTTCAGTCAATTCAGAAATTCTTAATGAAGGTGAATATCCTTCTCCTTTAATAAGCACAGGTTTAAGCTTACTTCCATGCTCTATTCTGTGATATTCTTTAAGCGATGAAACTTTAAGCTCAATACTTCTGCTGAGGTGAAAGATGATAGGGTCAAGTTTCTCCGTCTTTTCAACTTCATCAAATCTTTTAATCTCAGGGGGATACTTTTCTTTCCGTTTTATCTCTGCTGGTTCTTCCCCCTCATGTATTTTCAGTATATGCTTTCTCTCTGCTTTTCTCCTTCTTTCCCTTTCTTCTACCCCTTCTACAGCTTGTAGCTTTTCTTCCATTTATTCACCAAGAACTCGCTTAAGAATTACAGATGCATTTGATAATTGATATACAAATCTAAATACTTCTTCAGAGCTATCTAAAATCCCTATATCCTTAGTTAGAAAACTTTTAATCTTCAAAAGCGTGCTGCGGTCTAATCCTGTTTCTTCCATAACAGTGGAGATATTTAGCGAGAATTGACTTCCTTCCCCTTTCTTTACCATTGTTCTCAAGATTTTTTCGCAATCCGTACCATACATGGGCTCTGAAATTGCCATCTGTATTCTTTGCTCCCACAACTCGTCTACAGCATTTGGTAAATCATCTAAATCTCTGCCTAAATATTCGCTCAGCTTTTTTTGATACTCCGCCCACTTATAGCTGCCGAAAAATTGGCTCAGAACATTTTTACTTATTGCATGAAGACTCTCTGCTAAACCGCTTCCCACTTCTACATTTTCACTTATCCTAATACCAAAAACATCCTTTAATCGGTTTCTAACTTCTTCGTCCTTGAAAAGCTCTGGATAAGCATCCACCATTTTCGGATAATCCTTTGGCAAAAGTTCCAAAAGCTGCAGCACATAGTTTCGCGTTGGCGAAAGGGCGTAGAGAGCGTTTACGAGATTGTTTAGATGTTCTTTTATATCCTCTTCTGTTATTTCAGCCATTTTATTCACCTCTATTTATATGGTTTTTTAGTATTTATAAATAATAACTGATGCCACCCCGCCTTCATGATTTTGCTTTTCTTACTCTTTATACTTATTTGTAATTTCAGATGGCTTTCTTCAACCTCCACTTTATGATTTCCCTTGCCTCTCCTTTATAATCAAAAGCTGTTTCTGAGAAACTTTCAAAATTGCTATTCCTTCTCAACGTTTCTGCTACATCATTTAAATTTAATGATATTTTAACATTTTTAGGTGTTTTCGAATTACGATAAGCTATATTAATCCATTAAATCAGTCGCTGACTGTGTGCTCATCTTAAATGTGTTTCCTTCTTTAAAATAATTACCAATAAGGGCATTAGTTTCTTTTTTAGCTTTTATAACCTTACTAAGTCGCTCCCTAAAATAATAGAGGACGTTGTTCTCCACATATTCGCCTGGCACCCAGAACCTCTTTTCACCCCATACACCCGCGGGATTTACACCTTTATTAAGCCGATAATTGTTAACAAAAATCAGCTTGGATGTGCGCACCAATATAGAAGAAAATTTAAATTTATTTAAATCCATTGCAATAACTTTCCTTCTTGTAATTAATGCCTCACAAGCTGTGACACCGCTTCCGACAAAAGAGTCTAAAATTGTATCGTCTTCTTTTGTGAAGTGTTCAATGTACTGCCTAACGACATACCAGGGTTTTCTTGACCAATATTGATGTAATTTGTATCTTTCCGGGAATTTTCCTTTAATTGGATCGGGAATGGGATTTAATATAGGTAAAAACTCTTCAGTGATGTTTCGACCAGCTTCAGATTCCCTTTTTAAATAATATTCGAGGCTTCTAATCATTTTTCATATTCTTTTATTTTTTGTTGTGCGAATTTAGTGTATATTTTTTGCAATAAAAGTAATATCCCTTTCCTTGTAGTGTTGTTCTATCAGTTCAACTGCTTTTTCTTGTGAATATTTGTTTTTAAATTTCATCTTACCCTGTTTGCTATGAAAGTTGCATTGAGAACATATAAATATTTACACCCAGAACCTCCGTCATCATTCCTTTACCTCTTACCCTTATCAGGTAGCGAATAAATCATAATCAACCGAAGTTTATCTTTCCCTATCGCTCTAAAACTGTGCGGGACACCTGAAGGAATATATATAGCCGTTCCAGCTCCCACCTCTTTCTCCTCTTTTCCTATGCAGAGGAGCATTTTTCCTTCTATAATGAAATATCCATGTTCTGCGGTATGTTCATGCGTTTTTACGCCTCCACGTTCCTCTACTTCATTATAAACCATAACAAAATTCTTAACATCCATTATCTTTGGACTTATCAAAGGTCTTGAATCTGTCTTTTCGTAGTTTGGTGGGCATATCCCCTTTACATCCTTCACTCTGACAATACAGGCTTCTTCTATTCTCTCCATCTTTACTCTATCCCTTAGCTTTTCAAACTGATGTTCCTTGCTCATCTTGTTTTCCTAAGGACAACAAACAATCAACGGCACCGTTGCTTTTCTATGTAAAGCTTGCTTAGCTTTCCTATCCTTCAAGTGCGTCTCGTGGTCACCACAAATAAACAACAAGCCGTTCCTTTCGCCGACAGCCTTTGTGATTGCCTTTATATTTTTATTTGTAGCCTTTGCAGCAGCACTTAAATCCCCGCCCCTATGTGCAAACCGGTCAATTGCACGGAGATGAGAAAATACCAACCTCAAGTCTTGCTTTTTCAACACGGAAATTGTGTGCTTTTTTATTAACTCATCGTATTCAAATATGTCTTCACGGTCATCAACTGCGAATACATAGCTTATCCTTCCCCAAAGAGGTTCTGCACCCTTCGTTTCGATTGCCGCTGCTGTCTTCTGACCCTCATCTTCAAGTATCTCCATGATGGATTTTATCTTCGACTTGCCCACATCGTCATTCGTGAGAATCCCGTGTTCTTCGGGTTTTAATCCCGTGAGAATAGAACCAATCACCGGTGTTGTATGGCTGCTTACCGTCTCACACTCGAATAGGAGTCCATCTCCTTTGACACATTCGTGAATTACTCTTAAATCATCTGCGAAATCGGTATAAAACCGAAAATCGAGGCTGTCTACCACCACCAATACCACTACTTTAGGAACAGGTTTGCGAGAATAAGCGAAATTGAGTATTTGCTCCACGGGGCGTGCTTGTGAGTTCAGATGCACCTCGAAAAACTTCGCCAGAGTAGGCGCTATTTGCAATAGAGAAAGAGTTTGCATAAAAAACATTATTCGCTCTCATGGATTATATTTTTTTTTCTTTTAACACAAACCTTTTCTTATGAAAGAAACCTTTACCGAAAGAAATATATTCTTTCTTAGCACAGGTTCTTTCTTTAGAAAGAAAGTGTATGGAGAAGATAATAGTCAAGCCAGTCTGGTTTGATTCGCTTGGTGCAAAATCCTCATGCACGCTGGTTGAAACCCCGGATGCGAGAATACTGATAGACCCTGGAATTGCAGCAATGCAACCCTCTTTCCCCGCTTCGGCTGCGAAAAAGCAAGAGTGGCGCGAGGATGGCAGAAAAGCGATAAAAAAAGCAAGTAAAGAAGCTGATATAATAATAATCTCGCACTACCATTATGACCATTACTTCCCAACCGATTTTAGCATTTATAAGAATAAAGTGGTGTTCGCAAAAAAGCCCAATGAATACATTAACGATTCTCAAAGAGCACGAGCAGACAGCTTCTATTCCCGTATCTGCGAGATTTATGGAAAAACAACCCTTGAATCATTGTCATTGGAAAAGACAAAAGAAAAGGCGAAAGAAATGAAAAATAAATATCCAGACCCATTGGCTGATTTACCGATATCCCGCCATAAGGATTTCGGCGATTATAATAAAAGAAGGTCAGAACTCTTTGATAAAGGTTCGAAGTGGTTTGCGGGCAGAGTCGCTAACTGGGCTAAAAATCCGGTGATTCCTGAACTCGACTTTCCTTTGCTCAAACTAAAATATCCCGAAGGCGAGGAGTTTAAATTCGGCGATACCACGCTTCGATTCAGTAAACCGCTGTTTCACGGAATAGAGTTCTCACGCGTTGGATGGGTATTTTATACTATTGTCGAGCACGAAAACGAGAAATTTATCCATTCTTCTGACCTCAACGGTCCTATAATCGAGGATTATGCACAGCAAATAATCCACGAGAATCCTCAGGTGCTTATCCTGGATGGTCCCATGACCTACATGTTTGGCTATTTGCTGAGCCGGATTAATTTAAACCGGGCGGTGGAGAACGCAGCGGAAATTGTGCGTTCAATTGATGCGGAATTGATTATTTACGACCATCACTTGCCAAGGGAGAGAAAATTCAGGGAAAGGACTGAAAAGGTGTGGAGCACGGCAAAAGAAGCGAATAAGAAGCTCATGACCGCTGCGGAATTTTTAGGACACAAGCCGGTTGTGCTTTCAGTAGTCGAAAAAAAACGAAAGTCTTTTTAACTATTGTGCAAAATTATAAATCCATGAGTATTGAAATGTTATTGCTGTTAGCTCTTGCGGGCGTAGCCGTGCTATCATCCATAGCAGTATTGCTTACCCGCGATAACTTCTATGCTTCCCTGTACATGTCCGCAACATTGATTATGGTTGCAGGCGTTTATGCTCTTTTCGACCTCCAGCCTGTTTTCGTTTTAATCGTGTTTATATTTGTAGGTGCGATTGGTATAGTAACAGTGGCGCTTGCGGCAACTTACCGATTTGCACCTGAGCGGCAGATTTCTGGGTTATGGGCGCTGCCGGTGATTATAACCGCTTTCATTCTGGGTTATTCCGTTTACGCCTCCCCACTCGTTTCTTCTGAAAAGATTCAATTTGCGCTTGAGAATTTTATTACACCTGAATATCTCTTGCTCATTTTATTCCTTACCGCACTCATTATACTGCTGATGCTATCAGTGTTAAAAATGGGAGTAGGAGAAAGAGAAGGGGGAAAGAGCTGAATGCAGGCGATAGAGTTATCAATAATCTATGTAACGTCCTTTGCAATCCTGCTTGTAGGATACCTCACCGCGATTTCAAGTAAAGACTTGATTAGACTTCTTATAGCGCTGGAGCTGATGTTTGGTGCTGTATTCATGTCGCTAATCCCTCTTTTCTCCGCCATTAGTAATGCCGCTTTTGGTATCGCAATCATCACGATTTTCACGAGCAGCGGCGAACTTTTAGTTCTTATCGCTGCTATCGTAACGCTGGACAGGCAGAAAAAGAATATCTATACAAGCTCCGTTACCATAGGAGGTGATAAAGTATGATTATGCTCTACTTCTTGCTCTTGCCCTTAATTGTTGTATTTATTGCGCCACTTCTAACACCTAAGAAATCTACTTATCTCTCTTCACTGGCTTTTATAATTCCTTTCTTTTCTATATTATACTGTATTTTCAGAGGCTGTCCTTCAGAAATCCATATAATGAATTTCTCACCACCGATAGGAGAGATTTACCTTAATTTTGACTTTATCTCGAATGCGTTTGGGCTCACTATTTGCGTTGTTTCTGCGATGGTCGCCCTTTTTGCATTGCCCTACATGAAACACAGATTTGAGGAGATGGAGCGAAATGTCGAGAGCGAATTCAGGAGATACATATTCTTATACGACCTTTATGCCGTTTCGATGCTGTGGTTGGTTTATAGTGGCAATCTCATCCTCCTGTACATCTTCCTGGAAATCACCTTGATTACTGCTTTCCTCCTCATCTACTTCTACGGCTATGGTAACCGAAGATGGGTGGGTCTCCTATACTTGATCTGGTGTGCCATCGCGGGTGTTCTTACACTGGCAGGTTTCATTATAATCGCTTTTGATCCCGTAAATAATACTCTTGCACTCAAGGGAATAACCGCAGTCGGGATGCTCGCATGGGGTTTTATTTTCGTGGGTATGTTGATAGAACTTCCCGTATTGGGGCCCCATATATGGCTTCCGTGGGCACATGCAGAGGCACCCACACCGGTGAGTGCATTACTAAGCCCGTTAACTGTGGGTCTGGCTGGCTATGTTTTGCTTAGGATTGCTCTTATAGATTATTCCTTTATTGAAACATATCGAATGCCCATACTTGCTTATGCGATATTTTCAAGTATTTATGCCGGTTTCTCGGTCTTCAAGCAGACTGACTTCAAACGGCTATTGGCTTATTCCACGGTATCGCAGATGGGCTATATACTGGTAGCGCTCTGTCTTGGTCCTTTTGGGCTTATTGGTTTAGTTATTCAATATATGTCACATGCTTTCGGTAAGTCAATCTTGTTCTCGAGCGCTGGTGGGATTATTGCGGTTCATCATGGTCTGCGAGACATTAATAAGATGGGTGGATTGCACGATTCCATTCCGGGGATTTCAAATGCCGCCGTTGTCGGGTTCTTGAACCTTGGCGGAATCTTGACGGTCGGCATGCTCGGTGAGTTTTTCATATTAAGGGGTGTTGTAGACACTTTCCTCAGACCTGATTCTCCCTCTTTCCTTGGCTGGACAGGGAGCTTACCAATCCTCCTGGCTGTGATATTCATGTTTATCCTCTCGGTTTGGTATGGGTTCTATACGATAAGAAAAGTATTCTATGGTAAGCCGAAGGATACGAAGAGGCTTGAAATAAGCAGATACTTTTACGTTCCACTATTTATCATCGGGATTCTTTCCGTGCTGTTATTGTTCCCACCGCTGTCAACAGCGTTAATTCAGGGGCTTAACGCGATTCCGGGTTTGGGGTTAGGAGGTGTTGTACCATGATTGATGAGTGGCTTGTTTTTTTGCTGCTTTTCTTAGCTCCAGTTGTGAGCAGTATTCCCATTGCTTTAGCATACAAGAGTAAGGGATGGACAGAGAAGCTGCCCTATCTTTCTGTGTTCGGTATTTTCGTTTCAGTATTAATGAGCCTTTATATCCTGTTCGTTGTTCCAAAGAACCAACAATTTGTTTACGACTGGGTTCCCGACCTTGGGATAAATATCGTCCTCATCACAGACTATTTAAGCAGATACATGGGTGTCATAACCGCGCTTATAGCGTTTTTCATCGCGATTTACGGCTTGGACTATATGCGTGGGGATTACCGACCCTCATGGTACTGGTTCTTCTTCAACCTTTTCACTGCATCAATGCTTTTGGTTGTTTATAGTGATAATCTGTTTTTGCTGTTTGTAGGCTGGGAAGGACTTGGAGCAGCTTCATGGGGATTAATCGGGCATTGGTTCCGCGATGATGATGAAATTGCTTACGTTGGCGTGCCAAAAAGAAAAGTAGGACCGCTTGAACTGAGCTGGCCGCCGAGCTTTGGCGGGTGGCGAGCTATCTCAACCATAAGATTTGGCGATGTGCCCATGTTCTTCGCAATTGCAGCAATATGGGTATTTGCAGGCACTCTCAATATATCTGAAATTAACTGGGAATCGCTTTTCTTAACTATTGGCTGTGCGGGAACAATAATTCTTTTGGTCTTACTCCTCCTTGGTCTGCTCACAAAGTCGGCGCAGGTTCCGTTCAGTGAGTGGCTTATGACTGCAATGACCGGTCCTACAACCGTGAGCGCACTCCTGCACTCCGCGACAATGGTAGCAGCGGGGGCTTTTGTGTTCATCAAACTTACCTGGTATATAAAACCGTGGGAATTGCATCACGTTCCTGGGCTTAATTACGTTTATATCTTTGCTCTCTTCATTGGGTTAATATCTGGCTTGTATGGAGCGCTTTCGGCATCAGGGATGCTGGAGAGGAAGGTTCTGCTTGCAGCATCCACGATGTCAAGTCTTGGTTTGATGTTCGGCGTGGCAGCCGCTTCTTACTGGATTCATGAAGAAATAGCAGGTATGAACTTTGCCTTGCTCGTCGCATTCTGGTATATGGCTGTGCATGCATTTGCAAAAGCGAGTTTGTTCCTCGTATCCGGTCATTTGATTCATGCCACGCACAGCAGGTTCTCAGTAGGCGATTTCGAGTTCGGGAAGCGGATGAAAACGGCATTTGGCGTGACCATCATCGCCACCACCTTCCTCATTGGAATGCCACCTTTCACTGCTTACTGGGTGAAATCCGGGATGGATGAAGTCATGGAGCACTTGATTCACCATGGTATGGTTATACCCATTGTCCTTCTGATACTTACCTCTTTAGTTTATTCTGCAATTCTTGCTAGGTTCCTCAGTCTCAATTTCATAAAAGGTGAGAAACCGGAGCATGAGCATGTAGAAGGCGGCGGGTTGATGAAACTTGGATATGTAATGATGGTCTCAATGCTCTTTGTATTGGTATACCTTATCTTTACAAGCGCTGAAACTGCAGGATTTGTCCATGCAGGATTCATACCAACGTCCTTTGCCGTGGGTATGGCAATATTAGTTGCTTATGTGATTGCAATATACAAACCACGGATACCCTCGCTTGCAAAACTCGGTGCTTTCTTCAATGACCGGATGTATCTTCCGTTCGTTAATGATTATATCTTACCGAAAACCGGCTTTTTCGTCTCCCACCTCGTCCAGGACTATGGAAACAGAGGAATAGATGGATTCTTCAATACAAAGGTGATGCCAGGCTTATTTGAAAGGATTTCAAAAGGAATACGAACTATTCAGACTGGCTATCTTACGAATTATGTGAAGATAGTGCTTGGTCTTGTGATGATATTTCTCGTAATAGCTTCGATAGGGGGGATATTGATATGATAGGATTAACAGGGTTGACGCTGATGCTCGTCGCAATAGCAATTTTAACGCTTGGTTCGGTTTTCTCCTTCAAATACCGCCGGGTAGGATTCTATGCTGCGATAGTTGCTCTTATAATTGGGCTTGCAGCCTGTCGTTCGCTCTATTATGGCGCTTTTATCTTCGCAATAGGAATCATTAACCTGGTGTCGCTGGAGGCGATAAAGAGCGAGATTAAAGGTGTGGACTATGGATTAGTGGGGTTGATGGCACTCGCAACCATGTATATCTTCAATACAAGCGACCTCGCTCTGGTTCTGGCAGCTCTCGTTCTCGTTTCCGTCCCAACTTATATCCTGGTTATGATCAGGGAGGGCGGGGCAAACGTAGAGGTTGGTATCAAATATATTACGTTTATGGTTTTCGCCACCATTCTGTTTTTAATCGGTGCAATCATCCTGGCTTACACTAAAAACTCGTTTGACGGTGTTCTGTATATATTAGGGTATGTAATGCTCGTTCTGGGTTTGAGTCTTGAGGTTGGCGTTGCACCGCTGCACGAGTGGGTGCCAGACGTTTTCACAAGTGCTGACCCAATTCCCATTTCGATTATCGCTTCTCTTGCTAAAATCGTTCCGTTTATCGCCGCTTTATGGATATTAATTTATACTGCCAGTGCTCTAACAGCGTCAATAACAATCTTTACTGCCGTGCTTGCCGCTATATCCATGTTTACCGGTAATATAGGTGCTTTGACTTCAAAAGAGCATGCAAGAGTCCTTGCTTATTCTACGGTTGCCAATATGGGTTATGTTTTGACCTGCATGGTTGTGGTCATCAAGCCAATACCGGAATTCATCTGTTTTGCACTGGTAGGTGGATTGCTCATGCTGTTTGCAAATGCAGCCGGGAAGATAGGTTTTTTCAATGCAATAAAGGGAGAAGGAGCTTATTCGCCTTTGATGTATCTGCTTGCTTTCTCTTTCATCGGTGTGCCGCCGCTAATGGGATTCTGGGGTAAATTCTTTATTCTCTCATCGCTGGTTAAAGTTGGGCTTTTCATGGCTGAAGCGGGATACGTCTATATTGCGTTAGCTGCACTCATAGTTATAAATTCCGCTATATCCATTCCTTATTATATCCGGCTTGCAAGCGAACTGGGCATTGGCTGGAAAGCAAACCTCACTAACTTTATTGCAGTTTCTGCGGTAGTGATAATTTTAATTACCGTAGTTCCACCAAATTGGTTCTTTGAGGGCGTAAGAGCTCTTGCTCGAACCATAGGAGTCATAGTATAGGAGTAAAAATGATAGAAAATGCTTTGTTAATCGGAATATTGATATTGATCTGTGTGCTGACAGATGGGATATTGCTCTTGCTCGTGAAAATATTGCCGCGGTATGATTTAACGGAGGTAAAAATGATGAGATGGGAAGCCGGGAACCCACCGATGAAATACCCGAAATATACGCTTCCCATGCAGTATTTCGGGTACATGTTCCTGTTCATGGCTGCGGAACCAATAGTTGTCATTCTGCTCCTGTTCTCAGCATACCCTAGTTTAGGCTTTTCGGTGCTTCTACTGCTCTCTCTCCTGATACTCCTACCTGCACTATATGTAGGCTATACGATAGCGCTGGAAATGGCAGAGTCAAAAGTAGAAAAAAGTTAAATATAGATAGAGAGGTGAAGAGAAAACAAAAATGGAAGAATATAAGAACGCGAATATGCGCATCATCAATTCAGGACCCCTTGCCCCATTTAGGAAATGGGCATCGAAGTGGAGCTTATGGCCTTGCCACTTCATCACCTCTTGCTGTGGCGTTGAGCTCGCCCATGCGTTTGCAGCCGGCTATGATGGTGAGCGCCTGGGCACTTTGAACATGGGTATCTCGCGGCAGTCGAATTATATTATAATTGAGGGGACGATAACAAGGAAGATGGCGAGGGCTTTGCAATTTGTGTGGGGACAGATGCCAGACCCGAAGTTTGTGAACGTGATAGGAGCATGTGGAGAAAGAGGCGGGATATTCTGGAATAGTTATAATATAACCCACCCTTCAGATATCGTTCCGGTAGATTTCTTTATCCCCGGCTGTCCAATAACACCGGAAGCCCTGTTGAGGGGTGTGAGGGCAACTCAAGATAAGATAGTTGGTATAGACAGAAAGACGATAGAATTTAAGAGAGTAGAGCTGCCGTTCGAGAAGCAACTGGAAGAACGGATGGTGCCTACTTCGCCAAAGCTATTTGCTCCTACACCTTTAATTAAAGTGGACGTTAAACGAGAGGTAGATTGGGGTAAAGAGCTGGAGGATAATCTCAAAAACAAATTGGAAGGCCTCTATGAATCCATAACGATTACAGGCAAGAGCAGTATAGCTATCAAAACAACTCAAGAGAACTTGAAGGAGGTTGCACAGAAGCTCCGGGAGCAGATGAAGCTGGACCATGTGAAGAGCGTGAATGTGATAGAAGTGCCACATGAGCGGAAGTTTATTGTAGAATATATAATTTCAAGTTATACAGAAGAGGAGCTGATGCCCGTTCTTGTAACCGTTTTTGTCGAGATAGGATTGAAAGACCCGAAAATAGAGAGTCTTACTTCTATATGGGAAAGTGCTAATTATTCCGAACGAGAAATGCATGAGTTTTTTGGTGTTCTGTTTGACGGTAACAAAGGAATGGGAAAGAAGTTCATTCTTGCCCCGGATACACCAGATCTACCATTGAGGAAAGAATTCAAGATTCCCGAGGAACGATACGTCTTTGAAAAAGATATGCCTCTTGATGAGCTTATGGTGCCCATTGAGCCTCCAAAGGACCTGTATATCCCAATCTCGGAAGAATTCATTGAAGAGGCTTATGATAATGACGAGATTGTAGTCCCAATAGGGCCCCATCATGCAGGAAGCGGGCATCTCAGAGTGACTTTTAGGATAAAGGGGGACATAATCGTAGAGGCTATTCCCGAACCTGGATTTGTACATCGGTCAATGGAGAAGCTTGCAGAGAACAGGTTATATATCCAGAATGTTCCTTTATTTGAGCGATTGGCGATAAATGACCCGGTGAACATGAACCTGGGGTATGTCCGGACGTTAGAGAATGCGCTGGGCATTGAAGTTCCGGAAAGAGCACAGTATTTAAGGACGATAATGGCTGAACTATCGCGTATAGAAGCATTCTACTACGACTCAGGAATATTTTCTCTCTTCTTTGGCCATACAACGGGCTTCATGTATTCTATGGCAATCAGGGAAATGGTAATAGAAGTGCTGATGGGGATGACGGGCTCGAGAAGCGGTCCTTCTTTCCTGGTTCCCGGTGGGATACGGAGAGACATTTCGGATGATGTGCTTAAATTAACCGATAACCTCACTTTTGCAATACATAAAAGGATGAAGAAGTTTGAGGATATATTTGTGTATAATCCGGTGACAATAGCAAGAGCAAAGGGTGTGGGGGTGCTGACGAAGGCGGATGCGATACGATGCGGTATTGTGGGACCGTTCCTGAGGGCATCAGGGGTAAATTACGACATCCGGAAGATAGCGCCTTATGAAGCTTATGATAAGCTCGATTGGGAAGTCACAACGGGGGACGATGGCGATTGTCTCGGACGGTTCCTGGGTAGGTTAGCGGAGATAAAAGAAAGCGTACGGATAATAAAGCAAGCGGTGGATGCAGTGAGAAGTATAAAGGGGCCAATTTTGAGCGCAGACATCCTCGGCGAATACAAAGAGGCTGCGAGTGATATAAAGGGCAATTTCTTCAGAGTTTTTGGTAATCTGGTTCTTCCAAAAGGCGAATGGACTACTATTACCGAGGCAGGCAGGGGCACGTTGTTATTTTCGATTATCAGTGATGGCGAATCGAACGTTCCGTATCGTGTAAGGGTGATAAGCCCCTGCTGGATGAACCTGCGTGGTTTTATGGAAGCGCTAAAAGGCGCACGATATGCGGACTTCTGGGCGGTCTATGGCAGTTTCGGGTACTTCCCGCCGGAGGCGGATAGGTGAAGAGGTGATGAAAAATGATTGACATAAACGCAGTCATAAGCATGATGATGAACAACCAGGTGGATATTCCCTTATTACAGCCGCTTCTCAAGCCGATGCTCGAAATGCCTCTGGTAGGGTACCTTATTGCGCTTGTACTGTGGAAACCGTTTTTTGTATTAATTCTCATGCCAGGTTTTGCTACTCTGGGCATCATGCTGCTCATTTTGCCCTGGATAGAAAGAAAAATGGTCGGACGGATGCAGTGGCGTGTAGGACCGCGTGAAATCTCGCCACATACGAGAGGTATCATCCAGTTGCTTGCAGATTCACTACGATTTCTGTTTCAGGAGGTAATAATACATAAGGACGCCCATAGAAGTTATTTCTTGCAGTTCCCGTTCCTTTATTTCATACCCGTGCTTCTACCGCTACTGTTTATTAACGCAGGGACCGCGGGTAATCCGCTTGTTCCAATAGTGAGCGATTACGGACTACAATTAATGGTGGCGTTGATATGTTTGATGCCGGTATTCATTCTGGGTGTCGGCTGGGCATCGAACAACCGGTTTGCATTTATCGGTACTGTTCGTGAGGCGTTCCTGTATTTTGCATACGAGATACCGTTTATTATTGTAGTACTCGCGATGATCGTCCTGTATGGGACATCCAACACCGTAGGGGTAGTTAATGCGCAAAGCGGCGTGTGGTGGGGGATTATCCAGAATCCTCTTGCTGCTCTCACATTCTTCATCGCAATGGTGATGGCTACCGCACGGTTGCCTTTTGAGATTCCGGAAGCGGATCAAGAAGTGTCCTTTGGACCTTTTGTTGAATATTCAGGGATTGCATTTGGGCTTGCTTATGTGATGGGCTATGAGAAGATGTACGTTCTCAGTGCGCTCATGACTATGTTATTCCTTGGAGGCGGAAGTGGTCCTGTAATTCCAGGTCTGGGCGAGTTATCCTACGCTATCTGGTTCGTGTTAAAGACCCTGATAGTTCTGGTGGTAATGGCTAACCTCCGTGGTGTGTATCCGCGGTATAGGCTTGACCAGGCTTTAAAAATAGGATGGGGCGCAATGCTTATCTTAGCATTGGTTGCAGTGGCATGGTCATTAGTAATGGGGGTGATATTATGAAGAAAGTTGCAACACCGGAATACGACATTAAAGACAAGCTGAAGTATCACGTATCTGCTCTGTCAACAGCAGCGAAAGAGGTAGTAATGCCATTGAACATAACTACGCATTATCCACGGGAGCGGAGGAAATGGCCTGACTGTTTCAGGGGTTATATCCTCTTTGACCCTGAGCGGTGTATAAGTTGTTTTGAATGCTCGTTTGTCTGCCCCGCGAATGCAATTTGGATGAAGGAAGCGCCAAGCGGGCGGTATTATCCCACGTTAGATTATGGTAAATGTATCTTCTGCCATTTCTGTGTTGATTCGTGTCCTGGAGGTGCCTTAAGGTCAACAAAGATTCACGATGTAGCCTATAAGAATATGGACGAGATGTTCACGCATACAGAAGAGATGATTGAACCGCCGGAGATAATTCGCGAGGATGAGGGATATGTGGAGTATGAGATAGACAAGGAAGACCTCACTTTAAAACGGACAAAGGGCAAGGACAAGCTTATTGTTGACGTTGCACCATCGCAAGGTGTTCCAATGGTGAGTCTGTGCATAGATAGAGGGAGTTGTATTGCGTGCAAGGTTTGCGAGAAGGTGTGTGAGAGTGGAGCGGTCTCTTCGTTATTGGATGAGGCGAAGATGATAATCAAGATGAAAATAGATTCTGAGAAGTGCACGGGATGCGGATTATGTGTTAAGGAGTGTTCAATGCAGATATTGAGGCTCGTGAGGAGGGAATGAGAATGGCAACTGAGACGGGAGTGGCAATAGGAGAATCGGAATGGGAAGTAAAAGTACCTGCGAAGAAACTGAAGAACAAATTGCATTTTGAGAATCTAAAGGCTGTGGTTATGGATACGGGGTTATGCAGCCGGTGTTTGACATGCGTATCTATATGCCCGAGTGGGCTCATAGTAACGGCAGAGGATAACGTGGATTTCCCGGATTATGAGGAGAGATGTCTTGACTGCGGTGCCTGTGTGCGGGTATGCCCGCGGTATGACTACAAGCCCCTAAGTGGTTTAGGAGATTATATAGAATTCATTGCCGGGCAGTCGAAGCGATTTAAAGGACAAGACGGGGCAATGGCAACTGAACTTATCGTCTCTGCGATAGACATGGGAATGATAGACAGGGGTTTATTTGTTGACCGGGATGAGCGATGGATGACCGGGATTTTTCATGTGCAGGACGCTGAACAGCTTGGGGTTCTCACGTTAGGAGGGACAAAATATACGTTTGCGAATGTGCTTCCCGAGTTGAAGAAAGCGGTGATGTTCACCAAGCGCGGAGTTGGTGTTGTTGGAACGCCCTGTATGGTATCCGGAATAAGAAAACTGCAGCAGGAATTCCCCGTTTTTCGTGAGCGCGTAAAACTCGTGGTAGGTTTGTTCTGCACGGAAAATTTCCATTACGAGGAGGTTTCGAGATACCTTCAAGAGAAAGGAGTGGATTTCTCGAAGCTCGTTAAAACCGACATAACGAAGGGGAAGTTCATTGCTACGATGACCGATGAAGAAGTGAAATTCAAGGTGAAAGAGCTTGAGGAGATACTTCCCGGTGGGTGCAATGTGTGCACCGACTTCACTGCGGTGGAAAGTGATGCGAGTGTCGGGAGTGTCGGGAGTGCGAAAGGATTTTCAACGGTCGTGGTGAGGGCCGAGAATGCGAAGAAGGTTATCAATTACATCAGAGAGAAGAGAACTGCCGAGTTCGGTGAGGCAAAGCCGGAGGAACTGGACTTTCTTATCGGACATAAGAAGAAGAGGGAAGAGAATATTAAAAGGGATTAGCTCAGTTGCAACTTCTTCTTAATCTCCTTCAATCCTGCTTCATCCAATTGTAGCATATCCACTATCTGTGACTCCGGATAGTTTTCTATATATAGCCAGATAAACTCTTCTTCCATGTGTGATAACCCTTCTTCTTTGATGAGTTCGTCGAGTTTTTCTACTTTCCGCTTTATGTCATTCATGAACGTGCCTATGCGCACCGGCTTAACCTGTGCTAAGTGCCTATGCCTGGTGCCTGCTTTCGGATAGCCAAAGGTGTTTAATGTACGACCGATGGAATTGAATTTTAGCAAGGGTAAACCCTCTTCGGCTCGGCGTGCATTCTCTTCTTCATGTATCTCTTCTGCGGACATGCCTTCTTCACTATTTAACCGTTCTAAGTAACGGTTCATCCAATGCTGTGGTTTCACCACCTTTTTCGCTTCTTCCATTGTTTCCACTTCTCCTATTTCACATTTTTATAAAGGGTTATATAAAGTTTGCTAAATATAAATATGCACGGCACAATGAAAGAGGAGAGATACGATGTTGTAGTGGTAGGAGCAGGACCTGCGGGCAGTATAACTGCGAAGACCGCTGCTGAATGCGGATTAGATGTTCTTTTAATCGAAAGGAATCCGGAGATAGGCGTGCCGGTGAAATGCGGCGAGGCCGTAAGCAAAGAAATAGAGCGGTTCGTTGAGGTTGACCAGAGGTGGATATGCGCAGTGTTTAAAGGAACTATTACATACGGTCCTGACGGCACGAAGGTGATTTTATCGGTTGAAGGCGCTGAAGAGACGGGATACATACTGGAAAGAAAGCTATTTGATAAATTCCTGGCACAGGAAGCCGCGCGAGCAGGTGCAGAAGTACGAGTTAAAACTCAGGCTTATGGTATCGTTCAAGAAGAAGGATACGTAAAGGGCGTGTATGCAAGAAGCGCCGATGGAGATATTCGTATTTCTGCGGATGTCGTTGTCGGTGCGGATGGTGTGGAATCGAAAGTGGGCAGATGGGGCGGTATTGACACGACTTTGCGCTTAGCTGACGTTGCAACCTGCGCACAGTTCCTTATGTGCGACATTGAATTTAACAGAGACTATTGTGAACTTTTCTTCGGCTATGACGTCGCACCCAGGGGGTATGCCTGGGTGTTTCCAAAAGGGGAAGATTGCGCAAATGTAGGTATAGGAATAGGCGGTGACGTTTCTGGTGAAAACCATCGTGCCTACGATTATCTGAACGCATTCGTAAGAGATAAGTTCCCGGATGGTGAGATAATAGCAGAGATGTATGGTGCTGTGCCGTTGAGCGGACCGGTATATGAAACGGTAGCAAATGGATTGATTTTAGTAGGTGATGCGGCAAGGCACGTTAACCCTATCACCGGTGGAGGCATTTTAGAAGCGATGCAAGGTGGAGAGATAGCAGGTGATGTAATTGCAAACGCGGTGCAAGAAAATAACTTCTCAAAGAGACGGTTGCACGAATACGAGAAGAGATGGCGAAAAGAGTTTGGTAAAGTTCTGGAAGTGGGATTGAAGACAAAGAATATCGTGTTGAACCTGAGCAGTCAGGATCTCGACAGGTTTTTTCATTCCTTAGCGGGTGGAATAAGAATAAAGGAGTTCAGTGAACGAGCGTTGTTGAAAGAGATGATAAAGAAGAATCCAAGGATGCTGTTCACTCTTGCGAGGATGATGTTTTAGTGAAAAAACCACGAGATTTCACGAGATTGACACGAGACCAGAGATCAGAGAATAGAAAACAGAATTCCGACCTCTGTTCGCTGACTTCTTGTATCTGCACAATTTCTCGTGGGGTGCAATTTGTGAGCGACATGATTAAGAAAAGTCTTCAATCAAACATATTATTTCCATCCTTCGTGCTCTTTTATTTCTTGAAATTTTTGTTTGAGGTTCGGTAAATCTTCCAAAATAACTTTCCTGACTCCTGGAAGATTTACACCAAAGTATCCATGTATGAGCAGATCTCTCAGACCTGCGATTTTCCTCCAAGGAATTTCCGGATAACGCTCTCTAAAATCTTGAATCTGGCTATTTCTATAAAAATCATCCTCGGCAACTCCTTTTGTGTATTCTTCTACCTTCTCAACGCATTCCAATACATCTTTAATATAAACCCTTACGTCCCTTTTCCTAAAATCACCACCTGCTCCTTGAGAATTTTATCCTTGAGAAGAGGCTTAATAGTGCAATACTTTCTCCTCTCACCAACGAGCCAAATAAAGCCCCTTTTTTAACGCCGTATCTCTTCATTATCGGGCGTATTTTCTCCTTAATTTCATTAAATTTTGCTTTGCTCATTTTTTCCCTCCACCGCCTTTCTCCAACTTTTCAAGTTCCTTCTCCAGGAATAGAACATTTTTATTCCCCACGTATGAAATCACTGAGCCTAACTTTAACTCTTCATGTATAAGATTTTCGAATTTGTTCTCTATTTCTTGCCGTGTTGAGTCAGGAGGATAAAGGTTTTTTATCGTTGTTACTTCCTCAGCGAATAACATCTGCTGAGGATTATTGCCTGTTAATTCCTTCTGATTTGCGATTTTTTTTAGACTCGTGTTCATCAGTTCTAATTACGCTATTTCATATAACGATTTGTGGGTATCTGAAGTTACCGAGACGAAAACGAGAGTAAGGAGCGAATTATGATTGAAAATGCTAAGAGGAAATCTCAGTAAATATTCGTTTCACCCCCTTAATTACATACTCCATTGATATCAGTTTATTATTCTGAATTTCCAAGACCCTAATGTTCTTTCAACTTTTTCTATATAATTTCCCCTAAGATTGGGAACATCATGAAATAATAGCTTCAATCCCTCTCTGAAGAAATAGGGGTTGCCAAATTCTTTTTCGTCAAAATGGTTCCAAGAAGAATATAGTTTTATTCAATCTATACATTCAATCAGCAAATCCGTTCTCTCTTGCTGAGATACTGATTAAACGAGCATATATTTCTTTTAGTTCATTCACGATTTTTTCAGGACTTTCAAGTATTTCCTTAATCAGGCATTTATAAAGTAATTTTTTTTAGATTTTAAGGAAAAAATTATCATCCCCCTTATCAGATTTATTATGATATGTTAAGGGATAATGAGGAGGGATGAACTA
>JAGXOS010000130.1 GCA_023659775.1 Methanomicrobia archaeon LH_S14
GCAGTGCCAGAGTTGTGTTAAATGAAATGTTATGGTAGTCACCCTGATAGCCATTCCAGTTAGCAATTGCACACTTTCCTTCCGTTTCGTTCCAAATCATCGCGAATTCGGTGTGCCCGCCTGTTCCGGAGCATGGATAAGTGTAGAGTTTAGATACGGTAATCGTTTGATTTGGCGTGATTGTTCCGTTATGGGTGCCGAAGATGCTTGGATATGGATTGGCTGGTGCGCCGGTGTCGAACTGGAACACTTCTTTCTCCCCAAATGCATAAACCTTCCCATCACTGCCGATACTTACAATGATGTCCTCTGCAATTGATGGTGATGAGCCAGCATTATCATGAGACCAGACTAAATCCCCAGTCAATGCATTGTAGACGCTGATTCCTTCCGCACCCCATATTCCAACCCTACCTGTAAAGACCTTTCCATCTGCGACAGTGGGCGACATCTTCCAGCTTCCACAGGAACCATTCCATACCTGATTACCTGCCGAATCGAAACAGTATGTAACCCCTGGTGCTTTACCGGACCCTGAAACATAGATATAGTCGCCCGATATTGCCGGTGTCGAATCGGTGTAAGCGATGTCAGCACTCCACTGGATCACTCCTCCGGTATCGAGTGCAAGTGCATACAGCTTGCCACTATCGCTTCCATAATCGACGTTGGTTGTAACATAGACGCTGTTGTTTGGGGCATCGATTGCAGCAGAGCCTCCAATGTTTCCTATAAGGGATGTTGACCAGTCTAAAGCTCCTGTTGACGCATCGACACAAGATAGGTTGGTAGAAGCTGCACCCCACCCCCATTCACCGAATATGACCTTATTAGCTGCAACTGCAGGTGTTGAACCTGCCCTTTTTGTAACTGTAAAGTTCCAGATCACGTTATTCAGATTTGCCGCATCAAATGCATAGTAGTGCGATCCAGGCACTCCATAGGCACCACTTCCAGCAAATACCATTCCATCTGCAACCGTTGGACCACCGTTAATGGAATATCCAGCATCAGGAAAAGCAATCTGTTGTATTATTGCTCCATTTGTTGCATTGAGCTTTGTCAGGTTGTATCCTGCACTCACAAAGAGCATATCATCCTCATATGCAGGCGATGCCCATGTGCTCCAGCCTTTTATGTCACCTGGAATCGAGGTATTCCATAGGATTGCACCAGAAGATTTATTCAGCGCTACTATATGGTCATTTCCATAAACAAATACTTTATCGCGTACGATCATCGCTTGTGATCCTGCTACTACTCCAATATTATCCGTTATCCACTTTGTCTGGTTCGTATCAGGTGCATTGGCGGGTGAGTTACCGGTGTTTGCTACATCGTAATGGAATTGCTCCCAGTCAGTGGTGAGTTCCTTCACGTGAGTTATAATCCTTATTACCTTTGATGCATTATCAGGTGTTGCAGTCCAGCCACCATAATAGTAGGTTACGACATCTCCTTCTTCAACTTCATACAGGTTCACACCTACCCCAGGCCTCGGCTCTTCTGGATAATTCACCCGGTACAACCAGTATTCGGTCGCGGTATTTTCAATCTCAGCGATGGAATCCACGAAGAAAGAGCCGTAACTGGCATACCATTTGTCACTTACCGTGTAATTGAAAACACCCTTTTCCGCTGCTGCATCAAGCGCTCCCAGTGCGGTTGTTCTATTTACCACATAACTTTTTCCACTATTATGCGCAGTTATGTTAAACGTGGTGTTTGCTGCCAGGGTTACTTCTCCTTCCCAAATAACAACAGGTCCTACCTCTGCCTCTTTCAATCCATAAACATAGCCACCATCATTGCCGAAATACACATACCCATCAGAGATTGCCACGCCCTGTAAGATATGTCCACCAGAAGGACCTGCCTCTTCACTTGTGTAGTTCCACATCTCTTTTCCCTCTTTATCAACGCAGTAAACCCTGCCATTTGCGCAGTTCGTGGTGAAGTAGATGTATGAATTCCCGCCCTGTATGCTTATCGCAGGCGATGATTGTATTCCTCCGTTTGCCTCAAAGCTCCACATCTCATTGCCATCCGAAGTATTTAAGCAATATAATTTTCCACCACTTGTGGCCCAACTGCCGGTTCCAACGTATACTGCTCCTTCGTGCACCACAGGTGTGCTACTTGAATATCCTATTTCTCTGGACCAGTCCTCTGTCGTTATGAATTTACCCGAACTTTCGTCAAACCCTACCTTCCAGACGTAGCCACCTCCAGAAGTGAAATAAATGAAACCATCACTATAAACCACTGAGGACTTAATCTCGCCTGCATCGCTCTGATTGAAAGGAACATCTGTTATGATGTTTATCTCATCCACTTTAGTTCCATTATTTCTGTCGACGCTTGTCAGCACAGATGCGAAATCGCCATAAACAAGATAATCACCTACCACCGCAGATCCAGACCAGTAATATCCCTTTCCAGTAGTCGAAGTCCTGTTCCATACGAGATTTCCATTGGAATCCAGGCAGTAATACACACCCGCGTCATTTGTCCCATTCCCGTTCATACGAGAACCCACATAAATCTTTCCATCTTCCGCTGCGTAGGTTACAGGTGTGCCTATCCAGTCGTTGATTTCTGCTATCCCTCTGCTCCATAACACTGCTCCGGTCATTGCATTCAATGCATAGATGTGCCCGTCACTGGTAGCG
>JAGXOS010000131.1 GCA_023659775.1 Methanomicrobia archaeon LH_S14
GCGATGGCGTTGATAGACCAAATAGCCTCGTCGGACATCAGGTCATTGGTATTCACGGGCGGAGAGCCTCTACTACGTGAAGACCTTTTTGAATTGATTGCATATGCGAAGTCAATAGGGTTCACCGTCTTCATAGCCACGAATGGAACGTTGATAACAAAAGAAGTTGCGAAACTGCTGCGCGAATTCGATGTTGGTGTTGTAATAGGCTTAGACGCAATGAATCCCCAAATACACGATTCCTTCAGGGGTGTCGAAGGTGCTTATGACGCCGTGATTGAAGGGATAGAAAATTGCATCGCGGAAAATCTTTACCTACATCTGAACATCGTAGCATCCAGACCGAATTTTGCAGAAATCGAGCGAATCATAGATTATGGCACCAAAATAGGTGTTTATTCTTATTTCATTTATCGTTTTGTTCCTTTTGGCAGAGGTGAAGAGATTCAAGATTATGAACTTGGAAGAGATGATTTTAAAGCGCTTTTGGACTTGATTCTCGAGAAGCAACGTGAAGTGAGGGCAATAATAATTCCTGTCGCATTTCCTGAATACTGGGCATACGTGCTTCAAAGGCGAGGGATTCACAGCAGGCGATTAATAAATTTTCTGGGGCTTTTCTTCGGCGGTTGTTTAGCTGGTAAGGGAATGATGTATATCAAGCCGAATGGAGATGTATGGGCATGTCCTTTTCTTCCAACGCAAGTGGGAAATGTAAGGAAGGAAAGGATTGATAGGATATGGGAAAATTTAGAAAAGTCTGAGTATGCTAATACGAGTGGTGATAGTGATTGTAATGGTTGTGTATATGCGAAGGTATGCGGCGGCTGTAAGACGAGAATAGGGGAGAATTGGAGATGTCCATTGAAAAGGCAGAATTAGCCAACACCTTTTCTTTAAAACTTTTTAGAAAATTCACAATTCCACTTAATTTTGAGCAGATACAGGCTCCCTGAACTTTCCTATCCTGTACTCCGCTTTATAAGGGTCATAAACCGTCTTATTATCATAATCTACCGACAAATGGATTGCCCAATAGCCATAACGCCCTTCATCCAGCAGTATTTTTATCGTATGCGTATTATGATAGCCCATTGCGGTTGAGATGTCTTCAAAATCATACAATTTCCAGAATGGGTCAATTATAAACCAGTTGGATAAATCTCGCCAGTTACCGCCTGTATATATTATTCCGTACGCGTGAACGCCAGAAGAGCCCCAGGCTATCGTCTTCGGTCCTAAACTTCTGTATGCCAGCCGGCAGAGGTCACGAGCGTAATGAACACAAACAGCGCTGTCGTTCTTTGGCGATTCAAGACTCGTATAATGCTCTACCCACGTAACAGTTCGGTTTGGATTCTGAGGATAAATAACCTCGTCAAGAATAATTACAGGCTCTCCGCCTCTCTCTATCGTATAATTGGACAGGTTCCAAACCGAAATATTTACCGCTACTTTATACCGATAATTTAAAGGAACGTGGTCAGCGAAATAATAAAAGTCCTTATGGTCGCATCGAAAATCCGCATTCAAATCCCATGGAACATACCAGTTATATCTTTCGTTGAAATGCGACTTCAATATGTTTAAATCGAGTTGATTGATATACCCATCGTCATTAAAATCAAGGTCAGTCAACCCGGAGGCTTTCTGTCCCTGTTGCTGTTGCCCAACACAGGCTCCTATCATGAATCCATAGAAAAACAAAAGCACCAAGCTCAAATTTAAAAATTTGAAACACCTTGCAGTCCTGTAAATTTTCACCATCTTTTTTCGTCCCCTTTCTTTTTTTTCTCTTTTAGTAAATACTCACAAAATCTTTTACTTTCTCTTCTACATCCTCTGCATTCATTATGGACGTGCCTACAAGCAAAGCATCGGCACCTGCATCGAACATCCTCCTTGCGTCTTCTTTACCATTAATTCCACTCAGCGCCACTAAAAGAACATCGGCTGGTAGTTCAGGCTTAACCTCCGGTGCAATCTGCTCAAAAGTTGCCAAATTTACTTCAAACGTATTCAGGTCTCGATTGTTTATGCCTATTAACGAAGATGATGATATTCCCATTAGGTCAAGGTCAGCATCAAAAATCTTGTCCTTTGATTCTCTATCTATCTCAACAAGCGCTTCCATACCAAGCAAGGAAGCCTTCTTTGCCAGCTCATTTAATCTTTCCGCACTTAAAAATCTCGCTATAAGCAATATTGCATTTGCTCCGTACGCGTAGGATTCGTACACCTGGAAGTCATCGAAAATGAAGTCCTTTCTCAATACTGGCAGGTCAACAGAAAGTTTAACGGTTTTTAAATCTTCTAAACTACCGGAAAAAGCCGCATCTGTTAAAACTGATAGTGCGCATGCACCGCCTTTATCCATCTGGTTCGCTGCTTCCGCAGCTTCTATGTCCACCTCTTCTTCTCCTTCTTTCACGCCTCTTCTCTTTACTTCTGCGATTATAGCTCTTTTTCCTGCTTTTTTTGATTCTAATATCGCTTCTTTTATGCTTCTTCGTTGCTTTAGCTTCTTGATGGTCTCTCTCTTCCTTTTTAGTATTTCTTCTACCATTTTTTCGATATTTTGTTGCGGTTTTAGATAAGTGTGAGCAATAAATATTTATTTTTCGACGATAGCTATTTATAC
>JAGXOS010000132.1 GCA_023659775.1 Methanomicrobia archaeon LH_S14
GTTAAAACCGGAAATGAATTTGACCGGGGTTTTTGGGATTGAAACAATTGATGTTAAGATTATTTTGCTTTTTAGGAAGGCTAAAGTTTAATATGATGAGACATATAATAGTTCAGAGATGCATAATATGAAAAAAGTCTATGGACCGGTTCCATCACGGCGTCTTGGACGCTCTTTAGGCGTTGGCCCAATTCCATTCAAAACCTGTGACTACTCCTGTGTGTACTGCCAGCTTGGCAGGACAACGTACATGACCAATCAGCGTAAAGACTTCTTCCCTCCGGAAGAGTTGTTGAACGAAATCAAAAGGGCAATAGAGCCAGAAGCAGAAAGCAGCCGTAGTGAAATAGATTTTGTCACCTTCGTAGGCGAAGGCGAACCAACGTTATGTAAAAGCCTTGGCTGGTTAATCAGGAAGACCAAAGAAATAGCAGATATACCCATAGCTGTTGATACAAACGGTTCGCTTCTTTACAGAAAAGACGTAAGAAACGACCTTTCGGAAGCAGAAGTTGTTATGCCTTCGCTTGACGCAGGCACTGCCGAAACATTCAGACGGATAAACAGACCACATCGAGGTATTGATTTTGAAGCGGTTGTCGAAGGTATGGAAAAGTTCAGGCAAGAATATGATGGAGAGATGTGGGTAGAAGTCATGCTGGTAAAAGGGCTCAATGACTCAGAAGAGGAATTAGAAGCGATAAAAAGCAGGCTTAGCCCCTTAAAGCCCAACCGAACGTATATAAATGTCCCGATAAGACCACCTGCGGAACCGTGGGCTGTGCCTCCTGATAAAGAGAGCATCGCATTAGCACATGCGATTCTCGGTGATGTTAATGTAGTGGATATTACCGCAGAGGAGACGGGAGAATTTTCTATCAAGGGGTTCACAAACCCCGAAGACGCTATTTTAGCAATAATAAGACGGCATCCAATGCGCGAGGAGCAGGTTGTAGAAATGCTGAAAAAAATTGAGGTAGAGGAAGGAGGTGTTCACGACAGCTTAACGAGGCTGGAGGAAAGCGGAAAAATAAAGAGGGTTAAATACCGGGAGAAAGTCTTCTGGCTTACTGAGGAGGAAAAAAGAGGTAAAGAATATAATTAATCCAAAACAAAAGGGTATAAGTGATGAGAAACCCAAAAGCATTGTCATGTCTTTTTATTTACCGAGCATTCAAAAGTTTAGGGGCTGCTCTTCCAACGTTGCTGGCTGTTGTCCTGCTTTTGGGGCTTTTCCTATAAATTATTTCTTACTAAATCTGCTGAATCTCCAGATGTGGCTCAACGTTATCGCCGCCTTCGCTATCTTCTGCATGCTTTCCGGAAGCGAGTACATCATCAATGATATTATAGACATCGAGAAGGACAGGAAGCATCCGACGAAGCGAGCTACATGATGCTCACGTTCCGTTCGCAATTTACGGTCTTTTCAGGTATCTGTTTTTGGTCAAAGTATGTATCAAATAGGCGTCTAAGGAATGAGACCAGTAATGTAGAAGTTAATAAATCCAACGCCTGATATTCAGCTATAGTCTCTGATAGTCTCGTTTCAAGTAATGAAATTGCGCGCCGCGGATGTAATTCTTTTGAGCGGTTATTAACTACTTAAAGAAACTTTCAGTGATCTCAATCTTTGGGGGCACGTAAGTAAGCATATTTGTGCAAGTCGAAGTAATAATAAGCTGGGTTTTACCACCTCGAATACAGAGTTTGTCCGTGCAGAGGTCTCATCCGCTTTCGCTCCTCTTCCCTCTCTCTATCTTTAGTCTCACTCAGACCGCCAACCGTCTTCGCTGCTTTCTCCTCCGTTTATCAAAATGCTGAATAGAGAAATAGGGAAAAAATAAAAAAAAGATGAAAAATTTTATGCCAGCTTCTTTCCGGCATCAGGTCCGGGGCTCACGGAATAGACTTCTTCTACTTTTATTATCCCCGCGCTTTTCGCATCCAGTTTTAACTTCTCCTTTACCTGCTCCTTCTTTTGGTCGAATATCGGACCCGAAATCAGGAATTCCTGGAAAGAACCTTTTATCTGATAGCCCGTACTGCCCTTAAAAGCAGTAACCGCTACTTTCTTTGTCGCTTCCATGTTGTCTTTCGTCTTCCCCGGAAATACGTATCCAAATGCGAGTGTTTCTTCGTCCACTACGGAAAACGTCTTTATTGGTGCAACGTTCAATTTCCCTTCTGCGTCAGCAGTTGCGATAGTTTTTGAAGCATCCCACTCGTTGAACATATCCATCACTTCCTCTGGCATCTTTACCATTTCTTTTTCTTTCACCTCCACATTGCTTTATTTAAAGTAAAGTATATAATATTTATAATAATAAATCCTTAAATTTCACCGCAGAGCACACAGAGGATAGCGGTTTGGATGTTTAGCTAGCGAGCTGAATCACAATTTAAAAGGCAATAAAGGGAGGAATGGGTGAAAAGAGCGTATGGGGATGTTTTTTCCACGTGAAGGATTGTATAGGTCATGCAGAGGAGATGAGGATTGTAAAAGAACATCAATTGTTTCAATCCCAAAAACCCCGGTCAAATTCATTTCCGGTTTTAAC
>JAGXOS010000133.1 GCA_023659775.1 Methanomicrobia archaeon LH_S14
GATATCATCTCCGAAATCGTTAATCAAACCCTTCAAAAAATAGCAAAAGAATTCATGGAAGATATGAAATGGGGTCTCGACTATTACAAAAACCTGCAACTGAAGTTCAGAGACCTATGGGTGGCAATCGTGAACAAAGAGGTTATTGTGGCAGGTGAGGACTTAAAATATGTGAAAGAGAAAGCATCGAAGCTTACCGGGAAGAATAGAGAGGAAATTCCAGTGATTTTCGTAGAAAGCGGTGCACATGTCTATTAGGCTGCGAATCCGGATAAAGAAACTGATAGACCCGGAATTGGATTTAAAACAATTTAAAATACTCACTTTGCTAAGATTTTATCCATTGCAACTTCTCTTACCGTTAGAGTGCTTAAACCCAAATCACTAAAAACACCAAATATGCCCGTAAAAGCAAGAGCAAACGATATGCGACGCATTTTCCGTAAACGCTTTTTCTAAAAGGGTTTATTTTTAGTCAAGGTTTTTATCGAAGATAAAAAAGTTGTTTGATCAAACTTTCTAAGCCTAAGATGTAGCTTGCAATTTGCGAGATAGGCAATACCCCTGTGTTCTTCGCGATCCGCTGGACGGTGTTCATATTCGAGCCTCTAATGATATTTCATCCATCGTTCTGAGCGTATCTGAAGTTCGCCAGATAGGGCGAATTTGGGCGGAGGCGTTAGCCGTAGCCAGATACGCTCTGTTATACGCTGTTGGTCGCTTTCTAATCATGGTTTACAGTGCTTTACTTTCCATATCAGGAATAATGTTCAAGATGTCCAGCATCTTCCATTTGACGTTCCAATTCACTAACAAACTCTTCATTAGTTCTGAAAGTTTGAGTTCCATTGCATCTGGACTGTAAGTTGTGATTCGCTCGATTATAGTATATATCAGGTATCCAGGCAACGTTGAAAACAACGGCGTTACTAAAACGTACCCAGATATTATCTAAATCTACCCTAATGATGGCAACAAGTAATACCAGATTTGGATTTTCCTGATAGAACTGTATCATTCGTCGTGCCTTAGAAATGTCAAATCTTCCCCCTAACTTTGTTATTGTGAGACTGGTCTTAACATTCAGATAATAGTCTCTGTCATCATTTTTCATTTTGATAATGCAGTCATACTGAGTAAGACCATGTGGCGGATCATTAACTTCCTCAATCCCACATTCGTCTCTATATCTTCTCAGATTCTGAACAGTTATTTGATCCATTAGCCAACTAATAGAACGTGCTATAGGCTTCAATCCTTCAGGCACAAGATTTTCATGGAGTATTTTGAAATCACCGATCTTATCTTTCCAAACGAAATCAATTGCTTTTGCTATGATTTTTATCCTCTGTTCTAACTTTTTAAGTTCTTCATTTGCCATTTCTCAATCCTCCTCTGTTGCCCTTTGTAATCAGATACCGTTTCTTCGAAAGATTCAAATTCTGGATGATCTCTAAGAATTCCTCTCAAAGAATTTATAGAAAGTTCGACCTTTTTTGGTAGCACCTGATAGTGATAAACAGTACTACTCCAATCGATAATAGTGGCATCGTATATCTGTCCTGTAGAAGCAGAACCCCATTTCTTTATAAGTTTTCTTGCCGCCCTAATCACTACACCTTGAACATCAATTGCTTCAGCAACTTCCTTAGGAATGAATTTTGTTTCATTGGATTTTCTAAAAGTTAATAGAAGATCAGTCTTTACTGCTCCTGTTAATTCTATTTGATTATGCGAACGCTTGAGAGGATTTAAAGGAATAACACTCGACAGATGAAATCCCGAATCTCTACAAGCCTCTAATAGGGAGTTCCATACCGATATGTTTGAACTGTGGAAGGTAACCGATAAGTATGCCCCAGGTTTCAACACCCTGTAGATTTCTTGAAATGCTATTTTCAACAGTGTCCGATAAGAAGAGATTTTTCCATTTCTTATAACAATTTCCTCTTTGCTATCGGTAGGAAATTGTAGCCAGGAATTCCACAAGAGAGATAAATCGAGATATTGGACAGACCCTCCATAAGGAGGGTCTGTAAAGCAGTAATTTATTGAATTGGAAGGAATTATTGACAGATCTGTTGCTGATCTAGTGTGAATCTGAATTGTTTCGCCTTCCTTATAGTAGTTACCAATGAGAGCGTTAGTCTCTTGTTTTGCCTTCATAAACTTAGGGATTCTTGCCTGAAAGTAATAAAAAACGTTGTTCTCAACGTACTCACTTGGCACCCAAAATCTCTTTTCGCCCCACACACCAGCGGGATTTATCCCTTTTTTTACTCTGTATTTATTAACAAAGACAAGCTTTGTGCAGCGGGCTAATATTGAGGAAAACATCAACTGAAATAATTGTCTTATGCTATCTTCTTTTAAACTTTGAATCTCTTTGTTGAGTATAGAAAGGGCTATTAGATTCCTTTTAGTGAATAATTGATCCAGATAACTTACGTCAGCATCCCTTGATAACCTTATACCTTTTGGATACCAATATGGAATATCC
>JAGXOS010000134.1 GCA_023659775.1 Methanomicrobia archaeon LH_S14
TTTGCACTCACTCATGGACTGAGCCACCCGTGTATAAGCATAACTATCAAATACAAAGCGAAAAAGAGAAGCACCAGCAGCACTCCGGTCCCTATGCTCATTCTTTCCAGTTGTTCCTCTACTGGTCGCATCTTCACTTCCTCCAAATCCCGCTCATAATGCTTATATACCGGCTGTATTACATGATTTTGAAAAAAAACAAAAGGTTTCAACAGCGCTACGCCTATCATGTCAGCCATCATTCTTGTTGCTCTCAGTGGGTTCTTGCCGAAACTGACAAAAGAATCAGCAATTCTCAATACCACTTTCTTCACCGTAATCGCAAAATTCGATGACTCCTTTTTATCCATTTTTAGCCCTCCCTAAGCCAGCCACCCGTGTACAAGCATGGCTATCAAATATAAAGCGAAAAAGAGAAGCACCAGCAGCATCCCCGTCCCTATGCTCATTCTTTCCATTTCCTCCACAGGGCGCATCTTCACATCCTCCAGATCTCGCTCATAATACTTATATACCGGCTGTATTACCAGGTTGAAAACGAAAATAAAAGGTTTCACCAGCGCTACCCCTATCATGTCTATCATCACTCTTGTTCCTCTCATAGGATTCTTGCCGAAGCTGACGAAATAATCCGCAATTCTCAACACCACTTTCTCCACCGCAATCGCAAAACTCACTAATGGATGCTCGCAGAACCATATAAATCCTCTGCCTGCCTTTCTATACAGATAATCTATATCATACGTTATCCTATCATGTGGCATAATCAGGACTCTCAGCGAGAAGAACATAAATGCGGTCATCGCCAATAACTCCAGCGTGCCCAACGTATGCCCAAGCGCGTATGCATGAAACTGTAATGCCACCGCTCTATAAGGGAGAATTTCATAAAGCATTTTCGGATACACTCCGAGAGCAACGCAAAGGAATGCCGTAACGCTCATCGGAATAAGCATAAATAACGGCGCTTCCTTCGCTTCTATCTCATCATTTCTTCTGAAAAAGGTGAAATAAGTGAGTTTTAAGAAAGACAGGAACGTGCCTACTGAACCCAACATCAAAGCGAGTGCAAGAATATGCATCTCTTCCAATTCCGCTGCGTGAATTACCATCCCTTTACTCACGTATCCATTAAAACCAGCAACACCAGAAATAGAGAGAGCCGCTATCACGCATGTTATCGCGGTCACCGGCATCTTCCTCGCCAACCCTCCAAGTTCTGTGAGGTTGTTCCTTCCGGTCGCATATATCACTGCACCCATACACATGAACAGCAGTGCTTTATACAAGATATTATTGAAAAGGTGCGCAATTCCTCCGTTTATCCCTATATACGTGCCTATTCCTATCCCTGCTACCATGTAGCCTACCTGAGACATAAGATGATAAGACAGAAGTTTTCGCACGTCATTCTGCAGCAGTGCGAATATAACACCATAGAGGCACATCACACCGCCTATGTATGCTACAAAGGGGATTTCGTTACCGAATAGCGAAAGTTCTGCACCGGGGAAAGTTCTCGCAAGTGCATATACGCCTGTCTTTGTCGTGAATGCACTCATAAATACCGCACCCGCGATCGTTGCCTTCGGGTATGAATCCGGAAGCCATGTATGCAGCAGTATAAATGCCGTGTTCACTCCTATTCCTACAAACAGAAGGAAGTATCCTATGCCCGATTCCACAAAGAAGTGTCCTATACCCGATTCCCCGGGTACCATCGTGATAGAGCCTGTGCTCATGTAATTTATGATTATCCCGGCGAGAAGGGCACACCCGCCAAACAGGTGGAACAAGATATATCGCATCCCCGCGTTCGTCGCCCTCTCTGTCCGGCTGTACCATATCAAACCGAGCGAGGAGAACGCCATTATCTCCCAGAAGATGTACAACGTGAATAAATCCCCGGCAAATACCGCACCCATCGCACTTCCTAAATAGAGCAATCCACATACAAACTCGCCATTCTCTTTTACTACGCCTAACGAATATAATATCGCAGAAGCGCCGATTATGGCAAATATATAGCCCATTATGCGGCTTAATGGGTCAACATACAGGAATATCAGCTCAAATCCCGAAACAGAAAATTCCCATTCTCCGGATGCAGGAGATCTTAGCACTGCCACACCTATCAACCCAAGTGCAGCTAAAATAATGAGATAAATCTTCCTCACCTTGCCCTTTCCGAGCAGAGGTAGTAACGCAGCCCCTGCAAAGTAAATTAAAAAAGGAGGAATATCTGGTATGCCACTTATATCAATCATCTTGCTTTCCTTCTTTTTGTATTAGGGACAATACTTTAGCCATAACCACGAAAAATCCCACTCCTGTCGCCCCGTATAAAAAGCCTGTAAAAAATTCTGAATGTGAATGCTCCACAAATACGAATATCGCAGATACCACTAATAGCACACACGCAATCATTATCAGCAATACTTTCAGCGCTCTCTTATCCATCTTTCTTCCACCCTCATAC
>JAGXOS010000135.1 GCA_023659775.1 Methanomicrobia archaeon LH_S14
AACACTATGTCCCGGCAGTTGTTCGATGCAGAGGCGTTGCGCTACGAGCGTGTTTATTATTTCTTAGTTTTGGGATGAAGCCAAAAAAAAAAACCGAAAAACTTTTAACGAGATAGGTAGCTATACAAATACGGGATATTTACTATTCATCACAAGAGGAATGGAGAACATGTTGTCTTTCAATTTAGATTTTAGTTTGCATGCCCCTTCGCCTAACAGAGCGTATCCGGCTCCGCTACACCTCGCCCAAATTCCCCTTCGGGGAACTCCAGATACGCCCGGTACGTTATATGAAATTTCCTCGCACGCCAAAGGAGGTGAACAATGATGGAAATAAAACAAGAAATAGAAAGAATTTCTAAATTAAGAGAGAGTGACATAGGGCCTACTGAAGAAAATGTAAAACAGAAAGTTGTTGTGCCGCTTCTTGACTTGTTAGGTCACAAAAGAGAAAACTTAGAGTTCGAATACCGTACGCGAAGTGGAGGTAAGATAGACATTTACATTAAAAATGTACCCTCTGATTGTAAAGTGATTATTGACACTAAAAATTACAATGAGAACCTAAACGATTACCTTGAACAGATTAAAAATTATACTTTTGATGAGAATGCTTTACTCACAATGATAGCAAATGGCACTGAAATTAGAATCTATAGTCCACTTCGAGGAGTAGCATTTGAAAGGTCATTATTGTATTCAATTAAAAGGCAAGACCTCAGCAAGGACTCTATTTGGAATATACTTTCAGACCTTTTACATAACGACAAGTTACAGAATAGGAATGTATTTAAGAAAATAGAGGAGCGAGAACGACAAATAAAAGACGCTATGGCGAATGAAGAACGTCTCAAAGAGGAATATGATAGCAAAATTGAGGGCATCGATAGTGATATAGAAACAAAAGAAGAAGAAATAGGACAATTAAAAACAGAAAGAGAAAATTTAGAGAAGGAAGAAAAAGCTAAAGTATCTGAGATTTGGAATGCTCTTGATTTACCTCTCGAGCTTTTTAGAAGAATTCCAGCTCCTCCTATAGAATATGTCGGGAAAGCCAAGAAAAAAGTCACCTTGCAAGAGCTAGTAGATGCTGGATTAGTTAGGAATGGGCAAACCTTATACTTTTTCCATGGTAGAGCATTCAAGGATGAACAAACTGAAATAGTGGCGAATCAAAACAAATTAAAATACGAAGGCGATGGTAAACTTTACTCAATTTCAGAAATAGCTAAAATTATAGATGTAAAACTCGGACTTAAACATGATGAACATGGTGTAGCAGGTCCTAGATACTGGCAAACTGAAGATGGAAAACTACTACATGATTTCAATGAAATAGTGAGGCAACGACAAAAATGAAGTTACATCAAACGGAACTAAGAAAAGAAGGCGTGCGAGGAAACTCTGCGGTTGTTTCGCAACCTTGCCCTTCGGGTCATATAACAGCGGATATAATGCTTCGCTACGCTTCGTCCAAATCGCTTTCGGCGACTTCTTTTATCCGCAAAACGTTATACGCAATCGCACTTCGGCGGGCAAGAAAGGTAAGTGAGAGAGCATGAAATCGAAAACTGATAAACTCAAGCTAGCAATTGAATTAGTTCCTTCCACATCGTGGTATGACAACTTAAGGAAATATATAAGTAAGAAAGACTGGGACAAAATACGGAAGAGAACCTATGTTGAATATGGGCATAGATGTGGTATTTGTGGGGCCGAAGGAAGATTGAATTGCCATGAAATTTGGGAATATGATGATAAAAAACATATCCAAAAATTGATTGGTTTCATTGCACTCTGCGATATGTGCCACCATGTGAAGCATATAGGACTGGCTGGAATCCTATCATCAGAAGGAAAATTAGATTATGAAAAAGTCGTTGAACATTTTATGGAGGTGAACAACTGTGATAAGAGAATTTTTGAAAAACATAGAGAAAGAGCATTTGACGAATGGCGTGAGCGATCACAACATGAGTGGCATGTAGATTTAGGAGAATATAAGGATATGATTAAAAGTGCTTCAAAGAAGGGATAGAATGGAAAAGAAAGCTAACAGACACGGATCTATCAAAGCTAAACAAAGAGAACTCTCTCTGCCTTATTCTGACGCCAAACCCTCTGAGATAACCGATGTTTACTGGATTTACGCAATGAGGAAGAAGGGTAAGTACCCTAAGGCAACTCAAAGGAGTGGGAAATGGCTCATATTTGTTGACCTCCAAAATGTAGATGAAGTATGGGCAAAGATTAAAGAGGCTACAGAGGAAGGTAAATTAGGCGATAGCGCAAAAGTCGCAACATCAAAGCCAAATCCGTTGGCTGGAAAATCAAAAAGCAAGGTTTAGTTATTCAATATATGTCACATGCTTTCGGTAAGTCAATCTTGTTCTCGA
>JAGXOS010000136.1 GCA_023659775.1 Methanomicrobia archaeon LH_S14
CCATCTCATCAAAAGGTATATCCCAGTTGTAAAGCATGAAAATGTAAATATCTTTGAAATTGTAACCCCCTGTATCTAAAATATCAACCTGCTCTTTAATCTCTTTAAATTGGTTGTATCCCCAATCCCAGGCTATTCTTGGATATCGAAAGCCCGCCTTTTTAAGCATTTTCCCTAAATATGGTTTTTCTTTTAACACCCTGCCATCAAACCCACTCTGCGATTCACACCACAAAATCTTTTTTTCCTTTTTAAAATCGATAAGTTCATTTAAAATATCTTCTATGTAATCGTTTGATAAAAAATTATTGTCATAAAATACAATTTTTCTTTTTTTGATTTCGCCTTTTATAGTGCTTTTCGACTTGAAATCTGGCTCGATTTTTCGTACTCCACAAAAAGCACAATCTCTAATGCATCCTCTAGAAGCATGCAGTATTTGATAATCAATTGGATGAGGATTCGCATCTTTTATTAAATCATACGCTGGAAAGCATTCTTCCGCTTCTTGGACAATCCCCTTTCTCACTTCGTCACAGCTTGTGTATCTTCTACAATCGTCAGGCATTAAAGAGGCATAAATGCCACCAACTACTATTTTTGCCTCAGGAAATACCTGCTTATAATATTGCACCGCATCCTTTACATACTTCGCCCAGTAGGTAAATAGGGATGTAACCCAAATCTCTTGTGGATTGAAGCTTAGAATATCCATATCCTTTAAATCCTTAGGCATACCTCTCATCAATTTGACTTCAATTTCTTTTGATCTGAGATAAGATGCTATTTTTAACAATCCAATTGGTAAAAAGTTCTTATGATTCTTGCTTTTGGGCGGGATTGGAAAATCTGGCTCCACAAGCAATATCCTATCCTTTTTCATACCATCTCACTCATCAACTCTTCGTGGATTTCATGGAGCATTTTTTCAAATTGTTTGCTAAAAGAGCCAAATTGTGTGCTTCCTATGGAGTCGTGCAATATCCTAACCCCTCCATGTGCATACTCTTCCGCTATTTTAAATACTTCTTCTTTGTTAGAGAGCACATCTACGGAATTACTTTCCCAGACGGCCATAGCGTTTATTAAAGCTTCATCTTCAGGTTTTAAATCTTTCGTTAGGAAGAAACCATCCTTCGGCATTTTCAGAGAGGGCTTGACTTTGTTTTTAAACCCAATCGCCATTGCAAATAGAAATTCGTCTTTTCTCAATTTCGGGGATACAACTAATCTCATAATTCCGTCATTTTTTAGAAGTCTGGAAATCCCTCTTGCTGCTATTGCTAAACTACTCGAGGAAAAAAATCCCGCTAACCTGTTGTATCCAACGGAGTGAGATAGAACTGGGATATAGAAATCGAGTAAAATATTATCAAAGTCCGAAGAATATGCTTTTTTAATTTTTACTTCCTTTAAACCCATTTTTCGTCATCCCATATCTTTCACTTCTATTTCCATAAAACATTGCTTTGCCTTCGTAGCCGGAAGCGAGGAGAGCCTGCATGGCAAGCATGTTGTCGCCCCAGATAAGCCTGTTCATCTTTGTTATTACCATCTCTGCGGTTTGGAAGTCAATATCTTTTGGGTTGGGCGCTCTTCTCGGTTTTGAACTCCATGTGAGTCTTGCGGAATCCTTTTTCCTGCGTTGGTTGTTGTTTGGCATTTTTTCACCTCAAAAAATCTTCTAATGACCTTTCCTTTGACACCCCCTCTTTAACCTCAACCATACCAATGGCATTATGCACGCAATAATCCACGCATTCACCACAATATTTGCACACGATAGGCTTATTCCGCTCGTCATCCCAGAAAATAGCGCCCATGATACAGGCTTGCGCACAAAAACCACAGCCTATGCACTTATCCTCGTTCAATATCACTCCTCCTCCTTTCCTCTCCCTTAAAGCACCCGTAGGACACACCCTCGCGCATGGCGGATTCTCACATGCGCGACAGACAACAATTACAAAACCTCGCTCTATGCCACCGGCAGACCTCACTCTTATCGCCGACTCATTGAACCCCCCTCTACCTACCCTTCTCGAGCATGCAAACATGCATTCCATGCATCCAACACATTTGTTCACATCCAGTACCGCTAATTTTTTTGTCATAAAACCTTTCTTTTAAAAAGAAAGTTTGATCAAAGAAACTTATATTTTTTAGTAAAGGTTTTTGCGAAGCAAAAAAGTTTATGATACGCCCAACTGCACTACCCAATACGCTGCTCCTCCAATTGCCGCAGCCAGAGGAATGGTTATCACCCACGCAGTGAGCATTCTCCACACTTCAGGCCACCTTATTCTACGAAGGCTTTGAAAAAACGTCCCACCTATTACCGCAGAACCTAATACATGCGTGGTGCTTACC
>JAGXOS010000137.1 GCA_023659775.1 Methanomicrobia archaeon LH_S14
TACATGACTTTCGGAGATTTTGATTTTATGACCAACCTAAACTTGACCATTAACAATTCATACGTCAAACTGTATAGACCGCCCATCGGGATCATAGATATTCATCGTATTTAACACACGAAGAGCTTTATCAAGCTTATCCATCAACTCTGGCTCTTTTGGATTCATCTCCAGTCCAATTATCTTCTCTCCGTCTCTAGCAAGAGCATCGCCACCAAGCTGAAAAATTGACTCGAATAGTGTCAACAATTCAAATTTTTCACGATCAAGGCATTTTGTCAAAAACAGACTGCAGAGATTGACAAATGACAATTTAAAGCAAGTCATAATTTGGTCCAACTCTGTATCGATTCTATACACTTTATCTTTACCCCGGATCCGCTTTTCTTCCTTTAAACGGCTCTTTAATCGCTTAAAATCGTCTTTGTGCTCTTTTTCAATCGTCTTCTGCTGACGGAGGCACTTATTGATTCGCGCTTCACATTGCTGCAATTCCATTGAGTCTGCCTCACTCAAAACTCTTTTCCCATCAACGATCGTTGATTTTTCACGAATCGCTCTTTCCTGCCGGTATAAATGAGCAAGCTGCACTTCTATCGCTTCTATTTCCTGCAATGGCTTTTCCAATCGCGATTTGAGTTGTGTTATCGTCTTGCATATTTCGCCGTGCTTTTCGTCCATTTTCTCATAATTCTCAATCTTCATTCCATAACCCACAATTCGATGGATATTTACCCCACTCTTCCCATCTCTGAACTGCTTCTCCTGCATCGGCCAACGGTCAAAATACTTCTTTGTAACTTCGCTTGCATCCAACAAATCACAGGGTATGTCCGTAATCAAGACCGATTTTCTGCCATTATCCCACTCCACAATCACTGCACGGCATTCGTAGAGGTAGCCCTTTTCTGATGAATCCCGTAATTCAATCTGACAGTCAACGAGGCTTGCATTCCCGTATTTATACCTCGTTTCCTCCCGGATGTCCTTGAATTTCCTCTCCTTTACCTGATTATCGTCGAGAATGGTGATAAAATATTCATCACTGTCGTCGAATGCTCTGAGCGTTTTTACGCCGTTACCTCCGCCATCTATCACCAATATCCGCTTCACGCTGACGCGAGCGGATGGGTCATCAAAAAGTTGTGTCAATTTCGTGAGCATGTTCAATGCGTGCTTGCCGAGATCTGCATGCCCCTGGAAGGTCTGAAAATAGAGCGGATGCCCCTTGCCATCGTGGATAAACACATTTTCGAGACAATTCATCACACGACCAAGCATTGTCACTCTACCCTTATAACAGCTATTGGACGACCACAATGCCTTCGTATTACCGTCAATGTAATAGCACGCAAAATAGGTTTCTTCTTCGGATTCATCTCGCCAGAAATCCATCCAAAATTTCGCGGTTGCCGTAATTAACAGGTCAGCAACCTCGAGATATTTTAGGTCTCCAAGATGTCTATTGAGCGATGCGTCTTTGTAATTGTAACCACAGAGGAAGGCTAAATCGTTTCCTTTTACTCGGTTCACCCTGCTTGTTTTTCCGTTCGACGTGACCAAAGGCAGGCACAGCAGTGCCAGATTATATCGAGAAATCGCCTTTTCCGACATCTTAAAGATATTCATGGCTGAAAAATTCTTCCCCCAAATTTTTTCATCGATTGATCTGAAACGGTTTTCTCGCACAGATATCAATTGATTGTACTCCCTGGTGAATTTCCCATGCGAGCGGATGTCCAGATGATCTTCGCCGATACTTTTATTCTGCTTGAATAGTGGTGATTGGCGAACCTCGTTCACTCGCTCGATTATTGTTTTGGTGTATATCTCGATAATGTGAGTGAAAAAGGCTAAACACGTGAGAATTTCGCCTCCACCGGATTTGTTGCGTTCGTATTTCTCTTCTTTAGGAGCGGGCAATCTCGTTAAAGACACAGATGCCCTGAAGTTATTCAAACAGGATTCTGAAATCTTCACATCAAACTGGTTTAGAATCTTGCCCTGCAATTGCGATGAGGGCATGCTCCTGTTTTCCTTGACCGTGGACACAACGTAACCTTTTATTCTTTCTTTTAGTTTCGTGTAATTTCCATCTTTTCTCTTATCCCGAAGCCCTTCTTCACCGTATTTCTGAAGTGTTTTGCAGTAGGTGTAGTATTGTGCGCGAGAAAATGGAACCGAATTCTGTTTAAAATACCCTCTAACAGGTTGTTTTGACTCTTTGATCTTTTGGATAGTGCTTAGAATTTCACATATCCTCTCTTCTTCTGACATTTGATATAGGATATGTGTTTATCCTATATAAATGTGGTCAAGTTTAGGATGGTGGCAAATTTGATTTATCCGAAAGT
>JAGXOS010000138.1 GCA_023659775.1 Methanomicrobia archaeon LH_S14
GTCCCGGATGCATCCATTCAATCATAATAATCCTCCTCGCGCTGAAGCCAGTGATGTCCCAATGCCTTTGACACAACGATGATCAGAATGCAGCCAACAAATCCATATATTGCACTGAATCCCGGGATTGCCTGCCACACGAAGGCAGCATGGGATGGCATGAATAAATGAACGAGCACACCAGCTAATACGCTCGCCGCAAGGCATACATAAAGCATGCGAAACAAATACTTCTTTTCTATTTCCATTTTTTACCTAAAACCACAGCACACCATACGTCAGATAAAGAAACGAATACCCCGCAACGAAAGCAATCGAGTACAACAGCGCGAGGAGGATTATTATGATTGAATGGATGCATCCGGGACTCATATTTATCTTAGGTGCTCTTCTAATACCGGTCTTAAAGGGGAAATGGAAAAAGACATATCTGCTTCTGTTGCCGATAGCAGCGCTTATAGACCTTCTGTATATGAGCAAGGGTGTATTCTGGCGTCTTCCTCTTCTGGAATACGAACTCGTATTTGGCAGAGTTGACCAATTGAGTTTGGTTTTTGGGTATGTATTTGTGATTGCCGCTTTTTGCATGACGCTTTATGCACTGCATGTAAAAGAGGACGGGCAACATGTAGCTGCCTTCCTGTATGTTGGGAGCACACTGGGAGTAGTCTTCGCTGGTGACCTTTTCACTTTATACCTGTTTTGGGAAGTGATGGCTTTTTCTTCGCTTTTCCTTATCTGGTATCGCAAGACGAAGGCATCCTCGGAAGCGGGATTCCGATATATCCTGGTGCATATTTTTGGTGGTATATGCCTGTTAGCAGGTATTATATTACATCTGCAAAGCACAGGGTCCATTGCTTTTGACTCTTTCAACTGGGGAACGGGCTGGGGTTATCTGCCTTCTTACTTTATATTCGTTGGTTTTATTATAAATGCTGCAGTTCCTCCGTTGCATGCCTGGCTGTCTGATGCTTACCCGGAAGCCACGGTCACGGGAGCTGTGTTCTTGACTGCATTCACGACAAAAAGCGCGATATACGTGTTAATAAGGGGTTTTCCGGGCGTAGAACTCCTGATATGGTTAGGAGCAATAATGGCCGTGTATGGAGTCATCTACGCAGTGCTCGAGAATGACATAAGAAGAGTTCTTGCTTATCACATCATCTCTCAGGTAGGATATATGGTGGCAGGGGTAGGAATAGGAACCTGGATGGCACTAAACGGCTCAACTGCTCATGCGTTCTGTCACATTTTCTATAAGGCATTGCTTTTCATGGGTGCTGGTGTGGTAATAGAGATGACAGGTAGAAGCAAGTTCACCGAATTAAGCGGCCTCTACAAATATATGCCCCTCACTTTCTGGCTTTACATGATTGGTGCTTTCTCTATATCGGGCTTCCCATTATTCAATGGGTTCGTGAGTAAGACGATGGTAGTAGAATCAGCAGCCCTGTCACATCTGCCGATTATATGGCTGATGCTCGAAGGTGCTTCAATAGGTACTTTCCTCTCTATAGGTCTAAAAGTTCCGTATCTTACCTGGTTTGCAAGGAAGGAGCCAGTTGTAGAAGCGAAAGCAGTGAAAGAGCCACCTAAGAATATGCTCGCCGCGATGGGTGTCACTGCATTTCTGTGTATTTTTATCGGTGTGTATCCGCAAGCTCTCTACCGGATGCTTCCTTATGCAGTTGATTATGCCCCTTACACCGCATCGCATGTAATAGGAATGAGTCAGCTTCTTCTGTTTACGTTTGTAGGATTCTGGTTACTAAGAAGAATGCTTCACGGCACACCGACAATCACGCTTGATACCGACTGGTTCTATCGAATAGTGGGGAAGAGGTTTATATGGTTCTGCGAGAAGCCGTTATTGGATTTTGCGAATTCTATTGATAAAGCCCTGAAGGACATTGCGGATTCCTTCGTCTGGTTCAGCAGAAACCCAACGGCAGCATCGAGAATAATGGTGCTTACGATAGGTGCAGTGGTAGTGCGACCTTTTGATCCCACATCTACGCGCTATGAGCGAGACCTGGAAGAACTCAGGAGACTGTATCCTGGCGAGTCGGTGCACCGCGTGGCAATAGGAACAGGGGTGCTGCTGGTGCTCATGTTTTTCACGCTCTATCTGCTTATTTATCTGACGCCCATCCTTCCCTATTATCATCCCTGGCTTCTCAACATTCACCGTTATCTGCGTGCCCATTGGCGTCCTTTTTATCTCCATCCCCCCATAGCCCGCTCTTTCTATCTCTTTCTTGAAATATTCGCTTACTCTTACTTTCTTTATCCCTTCCTTCACAAATATCTTCTC
>JAGXOS010000139.1 GCA_023659775.1 Methanomicrobia archaeon LH_S14
TTTGCGGCTGATTGTATTGATTATGAAGCTGAAGAAGAAGATAAGGATAAGGGTAAAGATGAAAATGCGATTACGGAGGAGAAGGAGGAGAAGATAGCGATTATCGGCTCAGGTCCGGCAGGTCTAACCGCAGCCTATTATCTTGCGAAGAGAGGGTATTCAGTGAGGATAATTGAGAAGTTGCCAGTTCCGGGAGGGATGCTCGCTGCTGGAATACCCAAATACAGGTTACCAAGAGACGTTTTGAAAAAGGAGATAGATTACATCAAACGAGAAGGTGCCGGGAAAATAGTGATAGAAACCGGAAGTGGGATAGACAAAGAAGGTTTTGAAAAACTTAGAAGAGAATACAACGCTATTTTCGTCTCCGTTGGCGCGGATAAGAGCAGAGAACTCGGTATGGTGGGTGAGAGTCTGAAGGGGGTAGTTCATGGTTTTGAGTTCCTACGTGAACTGAATCTTGGTAATATTGTGGAGCCGGGCAAGAAAGCGGCGGTAGTCGGCGGTGGGGACGTAGCGATAGACGCAGCGAGATGTGCTTTGCGATTGGGCTCTGATGTAACCATCGTGTATAGGCGGTCGAGAGAGGAGATGCCTGCACGGGACGAGGAGATAGCAGATGCTGAGGATGAGGGCGTGAAAATCACTTATTTAACGAATCCAAGCAGGATTATTGGTGATGATAAGGTGCAGGGCATGGAATGCGTAAGGATGGAATTGGGAGAACAGGACGAATCCGGTAGGCGGCGGCCCGTACCCGTTGAGGGTTCGGAATTCATACAGGATGTGGATACGGTGATATTAGCGGTAGGGCAGCAATCGGCGCTTGAATTCCTTGAAGGAAGCGGTATAGAGATAGATGGCAACTGGATTAAGGTGGATAGGAATGGTAGAACAAACGTAGAAGGCGTATTTGCTGCGGGTGACGCCGTAACAGGACCAGCAACAGTGATAGATGCGATTGCAGGAGGGAAGAAGGCAGCAGAGGCGATTGATAGTTATCTACGTGGAGCGCCATTGCCCGAATCCGAAGATGAAGAAAAGGAAAAGATAGGGATAGAGGACATAAAGGCGCGGAGACCGGGATTGGAGAAGAAAGAACGGCGAAAAATCGCGAAAATTCCTATTGAAAGAAGAAGGGATAGCTTTGAAGTAGTTGAACTTGGATTTACTGAAGAGGATGCGATAGAAGAGGCAAAGAGATGCTTGAGGTGTGGCATCTGTGCCGATTGCAGGCTTTGTGAGACGGTGTGCGAGGCAGAAGCGATAAACCACGAGATGAAGGAAGAATTTTTTGATATAGACACAGGTGCGATAATAGCAGCAACGGGCTATGACTTATTCAACCCCTCTCTGGAGCCTAATTACGGATATGAATATGATGAGGTAATAACAGGCTTGGAATTCGAGCGGCTTTGTAACGCTTCAGGTCCGACATTAGGAAAGATAGAGATAAATGGAAAAGAGCCGAAAGAAGTGGTTTTCATATCTTGCGTGGGGTCGAGGGAGAAAGAGGTGAAGGGAGGAAAAGGGAATGAATATTGTTCAAGGGTCTGCTGCATGTATATAGCGAAACAGGCGCATTTAGTGAAAGAACATATTCCGGATGCAAACGTAACCGTATTTTATACTGATGTTCGAGCGTTTGGTAAAGGATTTGAGGAGTTTTATTGGCGAGTGAAAGATGAGGGCGTGAATTACATAAGACGCGAGTTAACAGACGATATAAACGTGGAGAAGGACGAGAATGGGAAATTGAGGGTGAAAACGGTAAGTGAAGGGCGACCAATAGAGAAGGAAGCAGACCTCGTGGTGCTTGCAACTGGCATTGTTCCCCGGAATGATGCCCGTGACCTTGCACGGAAGTTAAAGATAACACAAAGTGCCGATAAATTCTTCCTTGAGGCACATCCAAAACTTCGACCTATGGATACGCTTACCGATGGTATTTTCCTCGCAGGATGCTGTCAATCGCCAAAAGATATTCCTGACAGCGTTGCACAGGCATCGGCAGCGGCATCGAGAGTTTGCAGCATATTATCTCAGGACTATATAGAAGTGGAGCCGATAATAGCAGAAGTGAATGAAGCGCTTTGTATCGGCTGTGGTTCTTGCGAAGAAGTTTGTCCGTTTGGAGCGATAGAGCTAAAAGAAGATGAGAAACAGTTAGAGGAAATCTTGCTCAGGACAAGGAAATCGTATGTGAACCCAGCGCTATGTAAAGGCTGTGGCGCTTGCATTCCCGAATGCCCCGTCGGTGCGATGACACAAAAGCACTTCACATCAGCACAGATAGAGGCGATGTTGAAGG
>JAGXOS010000013.1 GCA_023659775.1 Methanomicrobia archaeon LH_S14
ATGGAACTATACTATCCTTCCAAAACATGCGCCCATTTGTCCATGTTAATTTTTTTACGAGCCCTAATGATAAATATTCGCAATTGATCTCAAACAATCCCGAAATCAAAGAGGGGGACATCAAGCATATGGACGATTTCAAGAACGTGAATCTGGAAAATAAGGCTGTTAAACATTTCAGGGCTGATAAAATCTATTTTTTACGGATTGTACGGCGAAAGAACGATAAGGGCAGTGGTAAAGAGTACGGATTCATTGACATCCTGAAACATGAGATCAAGCTGCCAAAAGATTCGATCAACTTGTTTGTATTTTGTGTCCTGGATATTAGGTTAAAGAATCTTAAAATTTGGAAAGGCAGGTAGGATACATCCGAAGTGCTATCAAACAGAGCTATGAAGATGAGGATAGCTGGAGCAATGCCCTACCAACATTTGATGATATTCAAAATAACTTGAATAAAATATCCGATGAGGGAGATAGCGGAACAAGGTCTTCAATTAAAGGCATATTTGCCAGATTAGACCCAATTTTTGACTATGGGATTTTTTCTTTATGCGAAAGTTGAGATATTATCTCGATAAAATAGGTGAATCCCGAGACCCAAGGTTATACGTCATTATAGACGAGGCGCATCGCCTTAAATATGAAAGGGAGGCATCAGCAGGGCAATTACTTAAAGTTTACAATAACATAGGCGGAATTATGTCATTGCAACTGACAGATCCGAAATATGCTAAAACCATTGCTGAGCATCTTGGCGGTAAAGTCAAGTGGCAGAATGTAAAGAATGATCTATCTTCCAAGTTTGCTGCTTATGTAAAGTTCTCACAAAAGCCCGAAAAATGGTCTCGTGGATAGATGAAAAATTCTTGTGGAAGTGAAACACCGGTCTATCTCTGATTTTGGAACTCCGAGTTTGGATGACCTGCATGAGGTAATAGAATGGATAAAAAGAGAAATTGAGGATGGAAAAGCTGTATTGGTGCACTGTTTGGGTGGTATAGGAAGAAGTGATATGTAGCAACTGCGGTGAAGGGACTTGGCTTGGAACAGAAGGTAACAGAAGCGGTAATCGAAAAAGCATCAGTGGAAAAACTCAGGGTTAGGGATAAAGAGGAAGAGAAGATTTTCTCGCCCCTGGAAGACAGAATAGAATTTGATGGAAATTTGACGGTTTTTGACAAGAAGCAAAATTATAACAAGAGATTATAATTTCTAACGCTGCCCAGCGATTCTCTCGCGCACCGCAGCCATGATTATCGGCAATGCGATTGTAGCATCACAATAAACAGTAACTGCTTTCGCTTTATCACCTATTTTACCCCACGATTTCGCTTCCTCTAACGTTGCACCACTCAAACTGCCATTCTCCGGCGTATCCGTGGTTATCTGTATAGCGTAATCGAATCCTTCTTGTCCCTGTTCTCGTGGTGGCGCTATCAACGCAGTTTGGAATATAAAGTTCTTTGGCACACCACCACCAAGTATTATTGCACCCGTGCGCGTTGCCTCGCAGAAAATATCTATTAATTCCTTCATATCATCGAATGCATCCACTCGTAGCTCATTTGTTTGTTTATATATCCACGCATGGAGCCCAATCATAGAATCTGCAATCGCAGGACAAAATATGGGAACTTCGCTATCCACTGCGCTTCTCAGTATAGAGTCCCTGTCCGAAAGATTTTCTCCTATCGCTTTTGTCAACTCCTTTATACTGTAGCCCTTATTTTTTTGAGGCGCGAGTTTTTCAAAAACGCTTCTTAAAAAATCCTCTAACCTTGCGAATGCCTCTTCATGCAGAATCACATCGTATATTCTCTCCATCCCTTGTTCTCTCAGCCATACATCATCTACCTCCATCGCTGTATCTGCATTCTTCTCTGCACCTGCATCCATTCCCACCTCGCCTATTTTATAATGATGATCGCCAAGTGCTTCTATAATGTCGTGCACAAGGTTTGCGCCCGTCGTTACCACTACATCCACGTATCTCTCTCTTATCATCTGTGCTATTACATTTCGCATTCCCGCAGGGACCAATGCACCGGAAATGCCCATGAATTTTGTCGTTTCCTCCGTCAGCATTTCTTCGTATATGTCCACTGCCGTTGCTAATCTTCCAGCTCCGAAGGCGCAGCCTCTTAGCTCCCTTACAAGTTCATCTACACTCATATAAGCCCTTACAGGGCTTCCGGGGTCGTGGGGCAAAGTCCTACACTTACCTATTCTAACTCCTTTCACTTCCTTTAATCGCATTTCCTTTTCTATTCTCAAAGTAGTATGGGGCTGCGGAGATTTGAACTCCGGTTACCAGCTCCCCGAGCTGGGAGGATGGCCTGGCTACCTTACAGCCCCTGAGATTATTTATGCCTTAACTCTAATATTAAATAACGCTTCAAGTTCATGGTCTGCAAATAAAACAGGCTGGATCAGCTCTTCTGGCACATTTAGTGAAATCTCTTTTGTCATTCCATGTCTACCTCTGCTTACAACCACTGCGTTTATTAACTCCAAAAAGTCCAATTCCGAGATCAAATCGGCCAAACGCCGCTGTGATAACATCCCCACACCTAAATGGTCACACAATCTCCGATACATATTATAAACTTCACCGCTAGAGAAAGATCTTTCGTTCTTTTCTCTCATTAGCGTGAGCACACTACTTAACAAAATCTTTGGTTGCAACGGCATTGTTTTTACCACTTCCACCATACTAGCTTTTATCTTTTCACTTGCAATCCTTACATGTTCCTCACTGACCTTTTTGGATTTCGCACGCTCTGCAATTTCCCCTGATATAAGTAGTAGATCAAGAGCACGCTTTGCATCTCCATTCCGCTTTGCTGCAAGAGCAACGCATAGCGGTATCACCGCATCGTCAAGCGCGGAATAATTGAACGCCATAACCGCCCTTTCGGTCAGAATATCCTTTAACTGGTCGGCATTGTAAGCTGGAAATGTTATTTCCTTCACGCCTAACGAAGACTTTACCCGCTGGTCCAGTAGCTCTGAGAAGGTCAGGTCATTCGAGATACCTATTACGCTTACCCTTGCCTTATTCAGCTCGCTGTTTATCCTTATGAGTTTATACAAGGCTTCGTCTTCTTTGGTCACTAACTTGTCCATTTCATCCAATATAACAACTATATGTCTACCTTCTGTATCTAACCCTTTCTTAAGCTCTGAAAAAACCACATCATTTGGCCAACCAAACACTGGAATATGTTTATTGAAAACTCTTGCTAAATAGGCAAATACACGATACTGAGTATAGAATAGCTCGCAATTGATGTATATAAGAGCGCAATTACAGGTTCGTGCCATTTCCTCTAATTGTTTGCTTACGTACTTTACCGTAGCGGCCTTCCCCTTTAATGCTGTGGATAGTATATCAGTCAGACTTGCTATTTGCTCCATTCGATGTGGTAGATTTTCAGGAATATAGGTACTGCGAAGTACCGCTTTATCTGCAAATATTCCCCCCTCACTTAAATGCTCTTCTGACATCTTTCATTCCCTCTTCATTTCTAAAAAGTACCGTGAACAATTAAAAGTATTTGTAATTTGGTGCTTGGAATTGGAACCAGGATTTTTTATTTATAACTCCAGGGATATTGATAATTACAGCGAGGTGAAGAAGAGTAGATGAGCGTATCGAACTATGCGTATGTATATGCAAGAATAAGGGCGAGGATGAGCGATCTTCTGGATGAGAGAAGATTAAGAGAACTTGTAGATGCTCGCAGGGAAGATTTCTTGTCTTCTCTGATGGATACCGCATATAAAGAGAAATTAACAAAGGCGGCTGTGGTAGAAGTAGACGCAAGAAAAATAGAAAAAGCGTTGAAGGAAGAGCTAATAGACCAGTATTTAATGGTGATAAAATCAACAGAGGGTGCGATAAGAGATATTTTTGAGGAATTTCTCAGGCGTTTAGAAGTAAAAAATCTGAAAGCGGTTATCAGAGCTAAAGCTGCGGAGATTGCGGGAACAGGAACTACCGAAGCAGCAATGTTTTTTCCGGTTGAAGATTTCTTCAAACGTAGAATAAGCAGATTAACGGAGGCTGACTCTGTGGAAAGCGTAATAAAACAATTAGAAAATCCGTACAGGCGAGTATTGGAAGAAGCATTGCCGGAATATGAAAAAAGCAAAAGGATATTAATCATCGAGAACGCACTCGATGAGGAAATCTCGGGTGCTATATGGAATAGAATAGAGAGGTTAAGGGGAGAGGATGAGGAAATAGTGAGAAAAATTATTGGAACTGAGTTTGACCTTGTAAATCTCATGACTCTGCTGCGGTGCAAATCAGAAGGGATAGCGGAGGCGGAGATGAGAAAATATTTTTTGCCATTTACATTTGATTTCAATGCCGATGCGGTGAAGGATTCGATTTCCGCAGAGAACGTGAGCAGTGCTGTCCAGTTGATGCCGGCTTCAGCTTATAAGGAAGTGTTAACCGGGGCTTTATCCGCTTATGAGGCAGAGAACTCACTTATCCCTTTTGAGGACGCCCTCTCGCGATTTTTTTTCGTGACGATAAAAGGCATACTAAGAGGTTATCCTATCAATATTGGCACGACAATAGGTTTTCTTTACCTTAAAGAAATAGAAATAAGGAATCTTTGCACTATTGCGGTATGCACGGAGAATGAAATACCTGCGGAAGAGACGATGAAATTGCTCAAAATCTTGTAGATTGTTCATTGTCTGCTCAAAAATCCACAGAATTTTGAGCTGATACTATCCTTCGTATATCTCGCGATATTTCTTCTCCACATCCTCGGTCGTCACATGCGTGTATATCATCGTGGTTTTCAAGTCTGCATGACCTGCGAGGTATTGAAGTCTGGCAATGTCCATCCCCTTTCTCCAGGAATGCGTGATAAAGAAATGTCGAAGAGAATGACAGGACACATTTTTATCTACTCCCGCAAGCTGGGCATACTTCTTCGGCAGCCTTTGAATCTGTCTATACGAGATGTTTCTGAAAACATGATCCTCGGTTTTCATCTTTTCTGTATGTCTCCTCAGCAGCATGATAGTGGCATCGTCAACAAGGACTTCTCTTCTTACATATTTCCGCTGTTTCAACGAATATACCCACAGCCTTTTATTGCGGAAGTCAATATCCTTCTTCTGTATCCCGTATATCCACCCTCCTTGCTCACGCTTATACACACCATAAAGCTCACCTATACGAATGCCTGTTCTTGCAAGCAGCCGCAATATTAAATAGTCTCTATCACTTATAATAGCGGCATCCAGGATTTTGTTCAGCTCTTCTTCGGTAATGGGGTCAGGAGCTCTTTTTGGCATGGTTTTAATTAAAAGCCCTTTTATATATACGTTCTAATGCTTAGGATTAAGCACCTTTATACCAATCGCCGCCGCTTCCTCTTCTATTTGTTCCCTCTTTCTCCTTCCAACCCCTGATGCTATCCGCGCTGCCGCTATTTCCTCTTTCGTAATCTCTGTCTTAGCAAGGTCATTCGTGTTGAAAACAAGCACCTCTCGCACTCCTGAAGGATGCAATCCCCTCTCTTCTTTCTTTCTCCTATATCCTGCTTGCACCCTCGCACCTTTCGCCGCTATATGCTCCCTCATCTTGTTATCATGCCCACGAGGTCTTCTCCAGCTCTTACTCAATTTCTTCTTTTTCCTCCATCCATATCGCTCGAATTTTGGTTTTTTCTTTGTCATCTCATCCCAACTTTTTTAAACCTTTTCTTAAAAGAAAAGGTTTACCAACAAACCAAACTTTCTTTGGAAAAGAAAAATTTTAGAAAGAAAGTGCAGATGCGAAATCCCGCGCCTCTTCCAAACTTTTGTCTTTACTAAGCACACCCTTTTCCAAAACATATTTCTCACGAGAAACACTAACGTAAACAGCCAACTCAATTTCTTCTTCCTGCCCGCCTTTACAACAAGCATGCGCGTGCACACCCACTGGTAGCGCACATCCGCCTCCAATTACTTCCAATACTTCATTCTCCGCTTCAGCCTCTACCCTCGTCTTTGCATCGTCTATCGCCTTTAAAATATTACTCTCCTCCGACCCTCTCCTCGTAACTACCGCAATTATTCCTTGCCCCGGTGAAGGCACAAAAGGGTCGCAATCAAGCCTCTCATATTCTATATCCAGGTGTAACCTTTCAAGTCCGGCTTCCGCAAGAATCACACCATCGTATTCGCCTCTTCTGAACTTTTTAATCCTCGTGTCAACATTACCGCGGATGTCTTTTATCCTTACTTTTACACCTCGCTCCTCCGTGTAGTTCAAGAATTGGAACTTCCTCCGCACACTTGACGTCCCTATTACAGCACCCTCTGGCATATCAGCCAATCTATACTTCGATACCAATGCATCATAAGGCGAATCACGTAGTAAAACAGCAGATGTCTCTAACCTTTCATCGCGTTCTAAAGGTATATCCTTCATGGAATGCACTGCGAGGTCTATTTTACCTTCTAAAAGAAGCATATCAAGTTTTTTAACAAAAACGCCCTTCTCCGGCATTTCATATAAACCCCTGTCCACCATGACATCACCTAAACTCCGCACTGTTCGTATCGTAGGCTCGTATCCTAACTCTTTCAACCGCTCGCATACTTTCTCAGTTTGCAATATCGCCAGTTTACTACCACGCGTTCCTATAATCATTTGTAATTACTCATAATACTTCTTCTCTAACTTTCCAAGTATTTGTCTTAATTTCCTGACATCTTCTATGTCCTCTGGTCTTCCTACCGTCTCCTTCATCTCAATCAGTTTCTGAATACTTGGGCAGAGCAAAAAAGTATTCTTAAAAGGGATCGTTATCACTTCTTTCGATAGCTCTTGGAATAAATCCTTACCCACAGCAAGTATATCTACGGGAAATAGCTCTAATTCCTCATTGCGGAACTCCACACACTGTTTATCTATGATAAATTGCGCCGTGATGAAATCAATCGGCATAAGAAAGTCATGAGGAAAGGGGCATTTGTGGATAGAAGTATACTCCAAATCTTTCAAAATATCTATGATTTCCGTCAACACCTCCAAATCCTCAGGTACAGCGATATCTATGTCATAGGTTGGTCTTTCCACGCCATACAATATTGTAGGAACTCCTCCTATTATCCTGTGCGGTATTCCTTTACTATTCAGTTTTCTTAGAATATCGCTTATCTGATTCTCTTCTGATGGCATACTCTTTCCCCCTTCCAAGCAATTTACGGAATACAAGTGCCCGCCGTAAATTTTCCGGATACACCCATACCCCTTCTATCATTATTGCCATATCTTATGAAAGACTTGTTGTTTGCTGATAACTGTTATTGGGTAAGGGAGCATAAAAAAGAATGAGTACAGCAAAAGAAGTTATTTGGTGCTTGAGATTTGGAATTGTTTAGGAGTTGTTTAGCCGTGCAAATCGTTAATATTCTCCTTATACGCCTCTGTCGTCCTTTCTACATCCTCCTCTGTATGCGCAAAACTGATAAAATTCGTTTCAAACTGCGAAGGAGGCAGAAATATACCAGCGGAAAGCATTTTATGAAAAAAGCGCAAATACTTGTTTTTATCACACGATAAAGCATCAGCATAGTTTCTTACTTCTTTTCCGCCCGCACTGAAAAACACCTTAAACATCGAGCCCACACCGGAAACACAACCCTCAACTCCTGAATCAGCCAGTATTTCGCTTAAAGCCGTATTCAGCCTCGCACCAAATTCGTTTATTCTTCGAGGCACTCCTTCTCTCTCTATTATTTCTACTGTTTTCAATCCAGCAGTAATAGAAACAGGATTGCCACTAAACGTCCCTGCTTGATATACCTCTCCTGAGGGTGCCACGAGCTCCATAATCTCCTTTTTACCGCCAAGCACACCAATAGGAAAACCACCACCGACTATTTTACCTAAAATCGTTAAATCTGCATTCACACCATAAAACTCCTGTGCACCACCCAAAGCGAGCCTGAAACCCGTAATCACTTCGTCAAGAATAAGTAAAACGTCTTTCTCTTCCGTTATTTTCCTTACATCGCCCAAATAGTTATTCCGGGGCGGTATCGGTCCTACATTTCCCATCACCGGCTCGAGTATAACCGCTGCAACCTCGCCAGAATTATTCTCCAGCGTATTGTTAAGTGCCTCAGCATCATTAAACGGAACCTGTAGCGTGTTTATCACCGAATCCTTTGGCACTCCTTTAGAGTCCGGAATACCAAATGTGGTGGCACCAGACCCCGCTTTAACTAACACACCATCATGAGCGCCGTGAAACCCTCCCTCAATTTTTACTATTTTATCACGTTCCTTAAACCCTCTTGCGAGCCTTATTCCTGCCATCGTTGCCTCGCTACCCGTATTAACAAATCTGACGAGCTCAACAGAAGGATAATAGTTTATTATCTTCTTAGCAAGCTCTATTTCCTTTTCATGCGGCGTGCCATAGAGCCATCCTTTTTCAAGCTGTTCTCTCACGGCACCCTTCACCTCTTCGTTTCCATGCCCTAAAACAAGCGGTCCGTACGCTAAGCAGTAGTCAATGTATTCTTTGCCATCAATATCGTATATCCGTGAGCCTTTCGCACTTGCGGTAAAAAACGGATACGGCTTATATGCTCGTACAGGGCTGCTAACGCCTCCTGGCATGTACTTCGATGCGAGTTCAAAGAGTTCCTTAGATTTCATTTTTACCTGAAAGACGAAGAAAGCAGTGCTCCTCCTACCGCCCCTATATATTGTGGATGTTTTGGCACAATCACATCAAATCCCAGCACGTCGTTCATCGCTACCGGCACGCCCTCCACCAATGCAGTGCCGCCAACCTCTATCGCAGGCTGTCTGAGGTCTATCTCCTGTAACAACTGCTCTTTTACCTGCTCCACTACCGAATGACATGCAGCAGCCGCAACGTCTTCGCGCCTCGCTCCACTCGATAACGCCGATACGAGGTCCTGAATACCAAAAACGATGCAATAACTGTCGGTCTTTACTTTATACGCGTCGCCTTCTAAAGCTAACTTCCCCATCTCTACTACGTCCACGCCCAGTCTGCGTGCTATCATTTCCAGGAATCTTCCCGAAGCTCCTGCGCATATCCCGCCCATCGTGAAATTATCGGGAATACCATCTTTTGCCGTTATTATCTTGTTGTCCATGCCCCCGATGTCAATAATCATTGCCTCGCCCTTTTCTATTCCCGCTAAATACATCGCAGCCTTCGAGTTCACGGTCAGCTCTTCCTGCACCAAATCTGCCTTGAAATGCTCACCTAACGCGTGTCTGCCGTAACCCGTCGTCCCCAATGCCTCTACATCCTCTCTTTTCACCCCTGCGATTTCCAACGCCTTCGCAAAAACTTTCTCACCCGTTTTTACCACGTCCCCTGTTGGGGTCCATGTCGCTCCTATCACCTCATTATCCTGCATTATCGCTGCTTTTGTCGTTGAGGAGCCAGAATCTATGCCCGCAGTAAGCCCCTCCTGCTCCTTCCTCTCCAGTATCCATCTCCGCTTCACTATCGTAATCAGCGCTTCCATTCTCGTCAGCAATTCACCCGCCTTTGTCCGCTCCGAAAAAGGGTACATAACAAGCGGTAATGTCGTCCTTTCCTGTATTATTCGCCTGATTTCTGTCCTTATAATCGCTCCTCGTGGACATTTGTGACATCCCGCGACGAATACCGCATCAGCATCGCATAAACCTTCAGCCACTGCGTATCCTCTCGCTAACGCCACACTTAATCCAAGACTGGTCTTCATGTCATATCCGAATTCGTCCACCTTCTCCGCTACATAATCAAGGTCCACTTCGGGCACAAATATCTCTACACCTATCTCTTCCGCCGCACGCTCTATCTCGTGCTGCACATTTCCATACACGGTGCCACAGGAAACCTGTGCTATTCTTATTTCTTCTTCTCTGTCATTTTCCTTCTTCATCGCATTTCTCCTAATTTTAGTTATAACCCCGATTTAATTAAATTTATACTATGGAATCAGACCCACATTTTCAATCGCTACTTCCACAAGCTTATAAATATACATTGAGATTATATTTAACCCTAGAATATAATCTAAAAGAAATACAACAGATAAAATCGCTGTTATTGATAATGGAATGAGCATGAACAGAGGCGCTTCTTTTACTTTTACTTCTACCTCCCCCACCACTCCTTCCGGTGTCTTGAAGAATGCGGTATGTATTATAGGGAAGAAATAAACGACATCCAGCAAGGAAGCTATCAAGAGGACAAACAGGAATGTTATCATCACGGGTGAAATTTGCAGGAATGCTTCATACGATCCCATGCATAAATACCATTTGCTTATGAAACCCACCGCCGGCGGAATACCACACATTCCAAACGCGGTTATGGTGAATGCGAGCATCGTTACCGGCATTGTTTTTCCTACACCACCCATCTCACTTATGTTTCTCTTACCCGTCACCACCATTATCGCACCAGCGCAGAGGAACAGCGTTATCTTCATGAACCCGTGAAATGGAATGTGCATCATTGCTCCTCTCACACCATCCTGTGTTAACAACGCAGCACCCAGGATTATATACGATAGCTGGTTTATCGTGGAGTATGCCAGTCTCCTTTTCAAGTTATCCTGTGCAATGGCAAACAAATTAGCGACGATCATTGTAAACCCCGCTATACAGGCAAGCGCTATTCCAAGTTTAAGCGAGGTCATCAAATCCACACCATATATATAGCATACAATCCTGACGATTCCAAACACCCCCGCCTTCACCACCGCTACTGCGTGCAGAAGCGCACTTACCGGTGTGGGTGCGATCATTGCGGTAGGCAGCCATGAGTGGAAAGGCATCCACGCCGCTTTCATGAACCCCAGCAAGAAGCAGAAGAACAAAATTATCAGTGTCAACTTATAGGCAGGGCCAAGTTCCGCTAATGCTTTTATCCCGCCACCTGTAAAATCGGTGGTCCCCGTAAGATAATAAGTCATCATTATTGCGAACAGGAGGAAAACGCCCGCGGTGAGCAAATATGCGAAATATTTATGACCCGCGCTTAGCGCCTCTTTGCTCTGGTCGTGTATAACTAACGGATATGTTGACACCGTTAGTATCTCGAAGAATATGTACATCGTGAGTAAATTCGCGGAAAGCGCAACGCCAATGGCGCCGAATATGGCGATGGCAAAGCAGAAATAGTATCTTGTCTGTGCATGCTCGCGCAAAGACCTCATGTATCCTATGGAATAGAAGGATACGAGAATCCACAAGAAGGATGCGGTGAGAGCGAAAATAAGACCAAAAGCATCCACCTTGAATCCAAATGCAATGCCCGTAAACATTGTCTGGAAGAACGTGCATTCTATGACCTCCTCGTTCAAAATTGTCGGTATCATGGATGCAATGAGCGAGAACTGCAGTACGCCGGCGATAATCGTCCAGCTCTCTCTTACGTTCGGCCGCTTGCTGGACAGCAATATGAGAATCGCAGCGGTGGCAGGGCATAAAATCGCTAACAAGGGTATGAAACTATAAACTATTGCTCCCTCTGTCATGGCACTATCACCCCCTTCAATGTAGTAACTGCCTGCTCAACTATCGGGAATAATGGTGCCTTCTCACCCGCAAGCCATAGGATACCGACGATAATGCAGAGAGAACCGAGTATTAAGGCTGGGAGAACCATACTCGTCGGTGCTTCATCTTTTTTTTCTCCCTCTTCCTCTCCCTCCTTCCGCACAAAATACATGCGATCTATAACTCGCCAGAAATAGACCAGGTTGAGAAGCGTGCTGGCAAGTATAACGGCTACAAAAGCATATTCCACAGCTTCTAAAGACGCAAGCAGTAAACACAATTTCGTTATAAAACCCACACTTGGCGGCACTCCTATCATTGATAACGCTGCTAACGTAAAAGCAGCGCATGTGTAGGGCATCTTCTTACCCAAACCTTCGAAATCTCTTATGTTCCACAAACCACTCCGGTATATAATGGCGCCGGCGGCCATGAACAGGCATCCTTTCGTTATTGCATGATTCAATATATGTATCAACGCACCGTATAGTCCCCAATGAGTAGAATAGAGTCCCACACCAAGCACGATATAGCCTACTTGTGAGACGCTGGAATAAGCAAGCATTCTCTTCAAATTAGTCTGCATTATTGCGATAACCGAGCCCATGATTATGGCTATCGCAGCTATCCAGGAAATAGCAGTGTCAATGGGCACGTAAATCTGGATGAATTTCGTGGTGAAGACGGAAAAAAGGACCCTTATAAATGCATAAATCGAAACTTTTGACATCGCCGCCGCTATTATCACGGTAACCGCGGAAGGAGCATACGTGTATGCGTCGGGTTGCCAGATATGAAGCGGGAAGAGCGCCATTTTTATGCTTATTCCAACGACAAAGAAGACAAAAGCTGCTTGCACTACTTTATTCCCATACAGCGGTGGCAACAAATACGAAAGGTCCGCCATGTTAAGCGAGCCTGTCACAGCATACAGGAAACCAACGCCAAGAAGGTAGAAGCAAGCGCCTATGGAACCCATTATTACGTAGTTATAGCTCGCTTTCAGCGCTCTCCCACCTGCAACAGCTATTAACGCATACGCCGCTAAAGAGGCTATCTCCAGGAATACATACAAGTTGAATATATCCCCGGTCACGGTTATACCGCATAAACCGGTGATAAGAAGTTGAAAGACCACGTAGAACGGCACGATCTTAAGAGGCTGTTCTTTCTCTACACTCCTTTTTGCATATATCGCCGTTAACAGGCAGATGAATAGAACTATAACCAATACGTATGCGTTGAATGCATCTATAACGTATTCTATGCCCCAGGGCGGCGCCCATCCACCCAGCCAGTAATGTATCGTTCCACTGGTGATGACCTGGTGTAAAATGAAAAAAGCCATAAATAGTTGCACGGAAATGGTCGCAAGGGAAATAGGCAAACAAGTCTTCTTATTCATCCACCCCGCAATCAAAATAGTAAATGCAGAAAGCAGAGATATTGCAATGACAAGCACAGGATAATGTTCAGCTAAAAACAATCTTACCACCCTTCATCCTTCATTTTCACTCTCTCTTCTTCTTTATCTCTAATTATTTCTCTTATTGTCAGTAAGTGTCTCCAACATACTCTGTGCAACGTTTTACATATATTTTTCGCTTTTTGGCTTTTGTATAAACTCGTCAAAATTGTTTACCACGGCACCCCCTTCTTCCCTATCTTAAAGCCAATGTAATTTGTAAGCAGATGGAGGAGAGGGGTAATAATAATAACCGTAATGATTATCTCTACCGAAAAGGTTTTGACATACCACTCTCTTGCAAACAGGAACAAAAGCAGCCAGGCACCGCCTACGAAGTCCAGTTGATCTACCAGAGGCAAAGGAGCACCTCTTTTTAGCCCTACTCTCCTTTTTATGAAACTCCCAAGTATATCCCCAAGCATTGCGCCCGCCGACAAGCAAAATAAAGTGGCTAAAAAGGAGGAAAAAGGTCCAAAGGAAGGAATTTTTATATACTCACTCAAAAACAGTTGCTGAAAGATGCCAAAGCCAAAGCCGCAAGAGAATCCTTTTAAGAAACCTTCATCTGTCTTACCATCGCCAAGCAACCTGTTTTTACCCCAAAAAACACCTCTGTCTATTGGCGTTTTACCGCCAAAAAACGCCGCACTTGAATTTGTTATATAAGCGGGCAGCATCAGCCATAGTGCAACCCCGACGGTCTCTATGATAGGGTTCATGATACCAGATCACCTGCTACTTCTTCATATTCACTCACTACTGTACCATTAAAAATGGTATGCCTCACCGCCCCGGGAAATTCACAGCCCTCGAATGGTGACCACCCGCATTTTGTATACAAATGTTCACCACTGATTTTCACTCGCTTCTTTAAATCTAATATTGTCAAATTTGCTCTTTTTCCTACTTCTATACGCCCTCTATCGTTCAATCCCAAGAACGTCGCTGGATTATATGAACATACCCTTGATATAAGTTTCGGATGGACACCGCAACATACAATCAACCATGACACGAAATTACCGTATGTGTCTAAATTAGGGACACCGGCTGGAGCTTCTAAAATATCACGGGCTTTTTCCTCCTTCGTATGCGGTGCATGGTCAGTCACTAGAAAATCTATTTCGCCTTCTTTAAATGCTTCCAGCAACCTCAGCCTGTTTTCTTCCGTTCTCAAAGGTGGGTTCGTTTTTAAAAATGCCTTCTTAGCCAATACATCGGTTTTACTGAAGAACAAATGATGTGGCGTGACTTCGCAGTGAACTTTTTTGTATTGCCTTATAATACCCAAAGTAGCGTAAACAGAAACATGGGCTATATTGATTTTGTTACCCGAGGAAACAGTGGCTACAACTTTCTCGACTGCTGACAATTCCGCTTCCTCAGGTCTTAGCTCAGAATGGATTTCCACGTGATTATGACCCCTCCATTCTTCCCCTCTTATTTTTAATTCCTCTTTCCTCTTCTCTATAATTCCCTGGTCTTCGCAATGAACTACGATGGGTTTAGAAGTCGCTTCTACCGCCTTAATTGCTTCTGGCAGCACCTCATCTCGTATATACAATCCGCCCGAAGTCTCGGCGAGGTATATTTTGTAAGCCACGACTTCTTTTTGCATATCTGCAACTGTATTCATATTGGATTCCGTTACACCGCCGCAGAAAAAGAGGTCAATCAAACCTTTCGACTTTATGTATGCAAGCTTGTGCTTCGCTTTTATTCGCTCAGAATTTATACCTGGCAAAGGAGTATTGGGCATGTCAACGACGGTAGTTATACCACCATGGAGTGCAGCCTGGGTGCCAGACCTGAAATCTTCCTTATAGTCCCATTTATGACTGCTATCCTCCCTTAAATGGGCGTGTATATCAATAAATCCGGGGAAAATCAAACAGCCCCTTGCATCCTCTACCTTTCTCTCGCCTCGTAAACCCTGCTTTTTTATCTCTGTAATATATCCTTTGTCAATACCTATCTGAGCGTCGTATATTTCCTCGGGATTTACAACTTTACCTTCAACAACCAGATCATGGGGCATATCATTAACGTATTTATTTGTTCAGATGATAAATTCAAATGACCAAAAATCAAAATGAGTTTATAATTTTGAATTTTGTGCCTGGTGCTTGAAATTTAACTGAGCTATGCAAATACCTTTTAAAGAAAAGAGTAAAAGTATAAAGATAAGAGGATGTTTCCAAATAAGAGAGTGCAGGGTATGGTGGGGAAAAGGGTGCATGTAGAGATGAAAGGTGAGAGGAACGTGCTGGAGGGTGTGCTGACAAGTGTAGATGATTACTTGAATTTGTACCTGAGCGGGGCAAACGAGGTAGAGAATGGAGAAAGGAAGAGATTGCTTGGCTCTGTAGTAGTCCGAGGCAATAACGTCGTGCTTATAAATCCATTGAAAGAATGAATGAGAAAGGGGCAAAGGAAAAGAGAATAGGCATTATCGGTGTGGGTAACATAGGGATGGCCATTCTTCGTGGGCTTTTGGCTGGTGGAGTGAGGGAAAAGATTTTTATAAGCGATGAAAATAAGGAGAAGCTTAGATATTTTGAAAGCGACCCAGAGACAGGCTCAAGAGTTGAGGTATGCGAGAGCAACGAAGAGGTAGCGAAGAGATCAGAGGTGATAATTCTGGCAGTTAAGCCAAACGCTGTGCCAGGGGTAGTAGAAGAGATTGCACCTTTTATGAACGAAGGGAAAATATTGATATCGGTAGCTGCTGGCGTGCCAACGAGAGCGATAGAGGACTATCTTGGTGAGGGGCGGAAGGTGATTCGGGTGATGCCGAATATAGGGGCACGAGTAAGAGAGGCGGTGTGTGCAATATGCAAGGGCGAATATGCAAGGGAAGAGGATGAAGAAATAGCAAAGGATATTTTAAGTACGATTGGCACTGTTTATAGCGTAAAAGAGAACGATATGGATGTTATTACGGGGTTAAGTGGCAGTGGCATTGCTTTCTTTGCTGCGATAATAGATGCGATGGCGGATGGCGGTGTGTATGAAGGGTTGCCGTATGATTTATCGCTGGCGATTTCTGCTAAGACTGCGATTGGAGCTGCAAAAATGGTCCTTGCGGGAGAAAAGCCGTCGGGGATAAAGGCAATGACCGCTTCCCCTGGGGGAACGACAATAAGAGGGGTATATGCAATGGAATCGAGAGATGTAAAGGCAGCGATGATGGAGGCGGTAATAGAAGCAACCCGGCGTGCAAGGGAAATATCCGAGCAAAGCTCAATGAAAAATGCAAAATGAAGAAAGGAAAGATTTGATTGCAAGGGTAACGGAGATATTGAAGGAAGCGGGATTCATCGTATCGAGTAGATGCGAAGCAAGGAGTTTTGATTTAGCGGCGAGAAGAGAGGAAATAACATTGTTAGCAAAGATACTGCAAAACATAGATGGCATTAGCGAGGAGGTAGCGAGAAGTATAAGGAGGGCAGCTTTTTGCTTACTCGCTTCACCCATTGTCGTAGGGGTGAGAAGAGGTGCTTTCTTTTTAGAGGATGATGTTATATATCGCAGATACGGCATCCCTGCTATAAACACACATACACTATACGATTATTTTGTTGAAGGCGTGCATCCCTACGTTTATTCAGCAACGGGGGGGTTGTATGTTACGATAGATGGGGAAGTGATGAAAGGGGCAAGAGAAAGGAAGGATATTTCCTTGGGGGGCATCGCCGCCGAGTTAGGTATTTCAAGAAGGAGTGTTAGCAAGTATGAAGAGGGTGGGGTGAGCACTACAATAGACATTGCACTTATGCTCCAGGAAATTTTAGATATGATGTTAATAGAACCCCTGGATTTTTTAAACCCGGAATTTGAAAAACCCTTGCCCCCGGATATATCAGGGGCGGGGGTAGAAGAAACGGTTTCGAGCTTAGAGAGATATATTTTGAGCATAATGGAAGAGATAGGGTTTGAGATATTTACAACTGCGTATGCGCCTTTTAACGCTGTTTCGCTTTCGCAACCGGCAAGACCAGGAGGAGAGGAAAGCGAAAGAGTGAAAATTCTTACGGGAATAAGTAGATACACAGAGCGAATGATAAAAAAGGCGAGAATAATCAGCAGTTTGTCGCAGGTTACAAAAACGAAGTCGGTGTTCGTGGTGAATGGGAACGTGAAGCGAGTGCAAATAGATAATACGGTTTTGATAAAGAAGGAGGAGTTGAAAAAGATAAGGGACCCGGAGGAGTTCACCTGTGTGATAGAGGAGAGGGGAAAGGGCTGACTGAAGCGAAGTGAAAAGTGCAAAATGCAAAGTGCAGAGTGAAAATTGAGAAATGAATAAAGTAGCGGTAATATTGGGTTCGGAGAGCGATAGGGCGGTGGCAGATAAAGCGGTAAAGGTGTTGGATGAGCATAAGATTCCTTATGAAGTGAGCGTGATCTCAGCACACAGGAATCCAGAGGAGCTGGACAGATATCTGAGGGAAAGCAGCGACGATGTGTCAGTGATAATAGCGATTGCAGGGCTATCGGCAGCTCTGCCGGGGATAATAGCGTCAAAAACGGAAAAGCCGGTCATCGGTGTTCCGGTGAGTGGAAAGTTGTTCGGCGTGGACGCTTTGCTTTCTATGGTGCAAATGCCTTCGGGTGTTCCGGTGGGTGTAGTGGGTATAGATAACGGGGAAAATGCGGCTTTGCTCGCGTTGCGGATCTTAAAGGTGAAGGGGCAATAGCTCAATGCAAAATGCAAATTGAAAAATGCAAAATAATAGAAAGAGCCTATCGGAACGTTTATTGGACTTTGGAGTCCGCATTATTGGATTAACCGTCAAGCTCAATAAAACCGCTGTGGGTCGACATATCGGGGATCAGTTAATGCGGTCCGCAACATCCTCAGGAGCGAATTACGAAGAAGCCTGCGGTGCCGAAAGCAAAGCTGATTTCATCCATAAAATGCAACTTGTCTTGAAAGAATTATGTGAGTCATTATATTGGTTGAAACTAATAGGAAGAGCCAAGTTAATTCCAAGTGAGGATTTACACCCATTACTGAGAGAAGCCGATGAATTGGTCAAAATTGTTGCAAAATCCGTAATAACTGCGAAGAGTAAAGAAAAATAGATGCTATCGCCCAATGCAAAATTTTGCCTTTTGCACTTTGCATTTTTCATTGTTTTTTAAATTCTTCTCCACGTGTAAAAAAACCTTTGTAACGCAGTGGCATTGCAAAGAAGAGCAAAGATAACTATTGTCCAGCCGAGGAAAGGGAAGCTTAGCAAGCTTAGCAAGCTTAGCAAGCTTAGCGAACCCGATGCGGGAACCGGATGGGGGTAAATCAGGGTGATAAAAGTTGCAACGATGATAATCAAAAGGCGGTCTGCTCTGCCAATCAAACCCCCGTACACCCTGCTCAGTCCCACCGCCTGCGCCTGCGTGCCCATGTATGAGGAGAGCAAAACGCCAATAATCGCTACTATGCCGATTTCCCAGCTTACATAGCCACCGAAGATAATGCCTCCGATAATGAATACATCAGAATATCGGTCAATAACATGGTCGAGGAAATCGCCCTTTTTGCTTGCATTCCCGATCTCACGAGCTAAAACACCATCCAAGGCGTCCAAAAATGCGTTCAGGCATACGAAAACGCCAGCGAGTAGCAGAAGAAAGTTGAAAGAGTAGTGGCTGTGGGTGCTGTTACTGTTACCGGCGAAGAAGAAAAATAAGCCAGCGAGTACAGCGAAGAAGAAAGAGAGCACGGATAAAAAATTCGGCGAGATGCCTATGGCTGCGAAAGACTTCGCAATTCTTCTCGCTAACCACCAATTATTCACAAATGCACGCAACAGAGAATCAAGAGCCATTTTATAATTACTCATTAAAATATCATATAGGGGCTTATAAATTCTAAACCACAAGATTACACAGATTTTCACGAGAAAATAATAATGGTAATGAGGGATAAGGAATTGAGAATTAAGAATTAAGAATTGAGAATTGAGTGTTGGCTAATCTTCTGGTGTTAATCTTGTGAAATCTCGTGGTTTTCTCATTGTCCCCGTCAGGTGACGAGTCCAGTCCACTGACCCTGGCTTATACCTATCCCTTAGCGCTTTCCTTCTTCTGCTTTTATCTTCCGTCTCTGCGTCTATAACCTCTCGCACCATAAAAGCTACTTCTTCTATGCTCTTCCCACTTGTATCCACTTCATATACAATTTCACACACCTCTACCGCCTCAACGAGTATAACATCCAACACTTCTGCTTCCACATTCTCATTTATTTTTTGCGTTGAAAAGCCCTTTTGCTTTAGCCTATGAGCAAGCAAAAACGGATTTGCGCGCAGCACGATTGCAACATCGGGGTTCAGGAAATGAGATAAGTGGCTCTCTATCACCAACAACAAATTTCCACCTTCTTTCTCTTCTTTGACGTATTCATTTAGTTTATCGAGGTCCGCAATAAAACACCCTCTTTCATTATCTACGCCGCTATAGAAGCCCTTCTCCTCTATTACCTTATTCAAATCCATAAATTCAAGTCCAAGCGCTTTACATACGCTTGTCTTACCCGTGCCAGGAGTCCCGGTAATGGCGAAAATCATCATAAAGTTTTATAAGAGAGCTAAGGAAAGAGATGAGAGAGAAGAAATAATAAATTATTGACACAGATTAACGCTCGTGGGCTCTGCCCACGGTAGAGTAGGAGGAGGTCTTTTGACCACCGTCCCCTCATCGAACCGCACGTACGGATTTGCCGTATGCGGCTCTCCTTTGGCGTTGCCCCATTACAGGGAGCGAGATCACCAATCAGAGTTCAAGAGCGTTGACAAAGATTTCAAGCCCAAATTTCTCAAAAATGCATTTGTTATGCGCCGATTACTATTGTAACTCTTCCTCTTCTCTTTAAATGCTCGCAACCTCATTCTTGTCCATCCGATAACAATCGGATTAAGCCTCTGGATCACCATTTCAAGGTTAATCGGCAGGTTTATACGCGTAGCACGCCTGCCAGCATTCTTGTATTTCCTGACCGCCTCTTTTCGTGGCACTTTGTGGCATACGTAAACTGTAAATCAGAGGAAGTCAACGCCTTCTGCAAGGTTCTTTATCTTTGTCTTCAGCACAGCGTCTTTCTCCTGAGCCTACTTCCGCCAATCACTTACCTGGATTGGGCAACTATCTCACCCATTGACCGATTTCACCAAAGCAGGATTCCTTCGCATAATCGGTGTTTTATCCTCCCGGCTGTTACCAGCCATTCACGGGCACCGAACCGACATCATCGCTACTATGAATTCGTCCGACTTCTCGCATCGCATCATTCCGGCTTTCCCATCCAGGTTATACCTTTCTTACCATCCTTTCGTCTTCATCCCGACCCTAACCAGACATGCTAAGCTTTCGCTTCAGGCTGAAGACTGCCTCAGGCTCTTCAGATTCCCCCCTCACGAGGGACACCCTGCCACTGCCGGCTTCTGCATAAAACTTTTTAGGAAAAAGTTTTATCAAAAACCAGTTTCTTTGATAGCACAGGAGGGATTTTAACCCTCTGGCTGATTAGGCTACGAGGCACACTCCCCGCAAGCCCTGAAAGTGTTTAATTAACACAGATGATAATATAGCGGTTTAGCGGTTTGGTCAAAGGGACTGAGCCGCTAACGAGCTAAACCTCCAAACTCGCTTAATCAGTGTAAATCCGTGTCTTAAATAGAAGGAAGTTATACCTTACAAAGTATACAATGAAAAATGACAGAACTCAGTAAATTAAGCTTATTGCAACTTCTTATCGTCATAATCTTAATAGTTGCTTCTGCGCCCGTCGCGGGCTACAACGATTACGAGTATCCTGCTGCCGTTAATGACACTCATTTCAAACAACTTATCCTGAATATCGTCGTAGACGAAGCAGGCAAAGCATTTGTGACGGGATACGTAGAACACGCAGATGTTGATAGCCTCCCCTTCCTAAAAACATCCGACTATCACTATGAAAATGATACACTAAATGCCCTTACCAATGCATTGACATGGAAATACGGGGACAACTGGACAATAAAATTCACAACCTGCGATTATTACACCGAATATCATACGATTTTTTATTTGCCCGGGAATGTGAAACTGGTGGGCAAGATGATTAATTGCTCTGAGGGACTGGAATATTTTGTGACCACGTCCAACGAGTCACTTGTTATAGACGTTCAAGGATATGACGTTGAAAATCCTATGACCACGATTGAATACCAACAGCCACTTAAGGAAACCGGCGGTGAGGGTATCGGTTTCAGATTCGGCTTTGGATACTTACTACTCGTCATCGCACTCGCGGTTTTAGCTCTGGTACTTACCATATTAATCGTCAAAATGAAGAGGGAGAAAGGCAGCCCTGAGGAAGTGGCTAAGGGTGAGGTAAAAAAAGGTGAAATCGAGGTTACGAGCGAAATGGCGAGGGTGATGGAGACGCTAACGGATAGGGAGCGTGCTATTGTAAATGCGTTGATTAAGCATAACGGCGAGATGACCCAGGCGGACCTCAGATACGAGACGGGGATTCCAAAATCTTCATTGACCGGCATCCTTCGCACGCTCGAACGGAGGAAGATAATCAATAAGAAAGAATGGGGCAGAACGAACGTTATAGAACTATCAGCATGGTTTTTAAGAAAAAAAGGCGAAAGATGAACGTTTTAAACGTTTTTCTGAACGGTTTGTTTTGTGTACCTTTTTTATATCGTTCAGAACAAACCTTTCTTTCAAAAAGAAAGCTTTACCAAAGAAACATATATAAAAAATGAATCTGAGAAGTATTTTGTGCATGGGCATGGTAACACTGCTATTGCTCAGTCTCATCGGGACAGGTGTCGCGGGTGCGCAAGCGACGCAACAGGTGCATAAAGGGGAAGCGAGGGATAACGTAGCGGAAGGGAAAACACCAAACGAAGCTATGAATTTAAATTTAAATTTACCAATTATAATAGTTTATAAAGGGTATGGCTTCGCCTTAAAAGCAGATAGAGCCGAATTCCACACGCTCCGGATACACGTCGTCAGGATAAGACACATTGAACCGATACGGATTAGAGAACTTATGGAAGAGGATAAAAGCATTGAAGAGATAAAAGGAGAGATCATAGAAAAGGGATGGGCTCCTTCCTATCAGGGGTATATGCGGTTTGCCGAGGAGCACTACCAGCTTGCTAACATTAGCGTCATGACCACTGCGGGGGATAATTTGACCATTAATGCCGATGTCATGGTTCAAGTTCAAGTTCAAGTTCAAGTTCAAGTTCAGGAGCCCTTGCAGGGCCCGGAACTTGAACCGGTGGGTAATATCTCGGTAACCGTTATGGACTACGAGAGGAGCAGGATAGGCGAAGGCAAGCTAACAATGCATGGGGAAGAATACTGGGTGCTGCTCGGTGTTCTTCCGGCAATGCCGGGAAAATAAAGGTATTATAATAAATAACAAAAAGAAAAAAAGGAGGAGATTAAGATAAGATGCCAGATGGATTTGATCCGAGGGAAGAGATATTCAAATTGAAAAAGGAATTTCAGGAGTACAAGGCAATGATTGAAGAGAGAGAGAAGCAGATAGGGGAGTTACAAAAAGAAAGAGGGAAGTTCTGGACTGAAAGAGTAGCTTATATAAGCATAATAGTGAGTTTGATTGTGGCGTTAATCATGATATTGATAATGTATGGAAGATAAAATGGAAAAGGAAAAAATGAAGACAGAAACAAAAAAATGGACGCGCTTATTAGAATCAATAATAGTGGCTTCTCTTGTAGCACTGGTGCCGATGGGAAGTGCGCAAGCAGGAATTGAAGGACAAAAAAGTCTCTTTATGATACTCAGGTACATTACACCTGGATTATCGTTGCTTTTATTTGTCTTTGCTTTTGTGTATACTTCACACCTCCGCAGATTGAGCTTTTTCAAACCGCTGAAACCGCAGTATGAGTAAAGAGTCAAGTTTTTGTTTGTGGGTAGTATCAGTCTGGTTCAGGCAGTCGGTGATGGCTTTTTTGAAATCCTTAAACTCGGAATAATATTTTGAATAGAGACACTGTTT
>JAGXOS010000140.1 GCA_023659775.1 Methanomicrobia archaeon LH_S14
CTCTACTGCATCCTCCAAATAGGGCTTCATGAACTGTGGGATACGAGATAAAGAAGACATATTCTTATTACTCGACACAAAACTGCTTTCTGGAGATTTTTGAGTTGCCATGCTCATAACTATTTGTATAACTCGTATATAAATCCAAAAAGGGGGAATAGGCAAACAGTGAATTGCCAATGGAAATTGGAATTTTTGCTATGCTTTATTTGCTTTTAGTATATCCTCCGTTTCTTACTCCTTTTTTTAGCCCAGAGTCCTAATACTACAACCGCGATAATTACTACTGCGGCGAGAATACCATAATTCCTAATCCTTCGAGCACCTTTTACACTTTCCGCAAGTTTCTTAGCATCCCCAGCAGAAACCGATGCCAGTTCTGCTTCTCTTAATGCCTCTTCTGGTCTACCGCCATTATAAAAATCAAGAGAATTATTCAAATGCTCTTTAGCCAGTTTGAGAGTTGTCTTCGCTTCCTCAACGTTTATTTTTGCTTTTGTTGCGTTTGTAATTGTCAAATTCGCAGCTTCTACCGCTTCTTCGGCTTTATGCCACGCGCTAAGGGCATCTTCTATTATCTCTGACGTCACGTGCCTTTTTATATCTATCACCGAATATTCTTCTTCTTTTATCTTTTGCGTTATGTTCAACAGGGTAACATTCTCCCTCCGTTTATTCACCTCCGGTGCATCCCTTACTAACGTTACTTTTACTTCCCTAACTTTTCTATGGTCCACAACGAAAGGAATCTTGTATTCTTTAGGTGTGCCATCTACAATTATGCTGGGCAGCACTCCCAAGTCAGAATAAAAAAATAGTTCGGATTTATTCCCTTCTATCACCTTGCTAAAGTTGGTTAACACAACGCTTATAGAAACTTCACTGCCGTTTTTTACCATCCCACTTACCTTCTCATGGTATACATGCTCAGGTGCAACCTCCACATACTTAGATTCCCGTAAGTTCGCTTGCTCTGCTGTAACAACCTCGCTTACGCTCATGCATATTGACATCAAAAAAAACGCTAATATTAAAGAAAATAATAACTTCTTTTTCAACGTTATCCTCCTCCTCTATCTTACCTCAGAACAAAGGCTTTATAGTTTCGCCGGTGTCCATTAACTCCTTGTACCCCTTCTCTTTCTCGCTTGACACTTCTTTTAGTTTCTCTTGTGCTTCCGCACCTATTTCCTGTAAGTCTTTTACCCTCGGGATATCCGATACGCCTGAGAACAAAACAATGGTCGCCACATGCTGACTCCTTACAGACGGAAAATCACCTCCTCGTACTTCCGTTCCTCTTATCATCTCTTCCAACCGCTCCTTCGATTTCTCTATGCCCTTTCTACTTAACTCCTTTGGAGGTCCCGCTGCTATTATCAATGCCCTTTCCGCAGTTGAAACATCACATGGAATCGTTAATCTGCCTGCTACTGCTCGCCTCGTCAAAGCAGTAATCCTTGTAACTGCGTCTATCTTCTCCAGGGACCCTTTCTTACTAAAGAACTTCTTTAACAACCCTTCGCTCCCTATTTCTTCCGCAGCATATCCAATCGTTGATATCCCGCCTCCTTTAAGCGTGTTAATTATCTCTGCGGCATCTACCACCACCTGACCCACTTCGTTCGCTTCGCTTGCGCCAAATAAAATCCCGAATCTCCTCACTATCTCCTCATTTATGTCTGCGAATGCTTCTTTTACCGTCTCCCCCCCTGTCTTCCACGCATCATTATCGAAAAGGAAAAGATTGTCAACTTCGTTCACGAAACTCATCAGGCTTCTCGCTGCATTTAAAGAATATAAACTCCCTTCTTCCTTCGTCGGTAAAATCCCAAGCCCATAAACTGGCTCCTCATATAATTTCTTCAGCCTCCTTGCCAACACTGGCGCACCTCCAGAACCTGTCCCTCCTCCTAAACCCGCTATTATCAGAAAAGCATCCACCTTATGTGACCCCCGCTTATCTATTGCACTTTGTATGCTGTATAGTTCATCAGTGGCAACCTTCGCGCCTAATTCGTTATCTGCTCCTATCCCATGCCCTTTCGTCAGTGACTCTCCTACGAGCAACCTGTCTTCCATTGGTATGTCCCTTATTCCAAGCAAATCCGACCTCGCGGTATTAATAGCCAATGCACGAATCACGAAATTCTGCCCCGTTCGCTTTGCAAACTCTAAAAATGTGTCTGCTACTCTTCCACCTGCTTGTCCATAACCTATCACAAATACCCTCATTTTATCCCCCCTTTTTTCATTTCACTCTTATTATTCTACAT
>JAGXOS010000141.1 GCA_023659775.1 Methanomicrobia archaeon LH_S14
TTAACAGCGATTTCCCCATCAGCTTACCATCCACCCACCATGACTCGTATGGCTGCACCGGAAGTCTATGAGGACCAACGAACAGGCGAGTGTATTCGTCTACGAGCTCTTCATGCAATTCATCCGCGGCTTTGCCTTTGCTCTTCTCCATAAATTCGTTTAATCTACGAAAACCCTCGGATAGCTCTTCGTCTAATGGTATCAAGTCAGAAAAAGAGATTTTTCCCTTCACCAGATCATCAGCAAGCTCTCTCGGTGGCTCCTCTAAATACATTCGATACAAAAATGCGTAGAAGTTTCTTCTCGTTTCCAAAATTTCTTTCGTTTCTGTCATCTATACACCCTCTACACCCACCTTCCTATACATCCATTCAACTGCTTTTGAAGCTCTGCAGTCTTCGCAATATCTGAGCAATTCTAATTGCTCTTCTACGCTGAGTTCCCCCTTTCCTCCACTTTCGCCTTCTCTTTCCTTTAACAGCTCTGATATTCGCTCAAACGCTGACCTGCTCATAAACAATTTCCCACATCCCGTACATGCGATGAACTCAGGTTCAACAAGAGTTTCTTTTTCAACCAGCCGCGAAAAATCAAGCGCTCTCTCTAAGGTAATCGCTTCTTCCGGACATGCTCGCTCACATAAGCCGCAGGCAATACAGTTTCCATATACAAAGTTGACTTTATTCCCTTCCTTACTTAAGGCATTTGTCGAGCATAGGTTCACGCATGCGTTGCATATCGTGCATTTAGAATCAATAGCGACATCAGCGAATGGAAACTGCGTATTCTCCTCTATTAAACCTGGATGCACTTTTGTTTTCTTATGAAGGTTTTGTATCAATTCTAACAGAACATCCCTTTTTGGTTTAGTAAAGTCAATCTTTTCCCGCTTCATGTTCCTGATAGGAGAAGGACTTAGCTCATTGACAAAATCCACAGTCTCCTTTGCAAAATCTTCTGCATCGCATTGACCATCGCTTATCAAGAACACCCTTTCTCCTAAATCGAAGGCTGATAAAGCCATATTTGCGAACTTTACCGCAGTTTCGATTTGTTCAAGATGGCTGTTTTCGCAGCCCAGCAGAATAACACCATCAGCTCCAAGTTCAAATGCGCTAAGTATATGTGTTTCTGATACCAAATCAATACAAGGCACGAAGAGGGGTAACAACGCTGGATATTTTATTTTTTTCCTGCCAACGGCATTTAGAGTTTCAAAATGTTCTGAACAAGCAAACAAAAGAACTTTAGGGTGTAAATCCCCTGATAATAGGTTTTCTATTTGCGAATACATCAAATGATTGGGATATTGTTGTAATTGGGGCACTGATAAGGGGCATAGAGCACAGCAGAGTCCGCATCCTTGACATCTAATCTCGTTAAATACCATCTTTGTACCCTCCCTCGTTATCGCCTCGTAGGGACAGGGTAAACAAAACTCACACCCAATTAATTCACTCCTCCCACTCGCACACCTCCCCAAATCTAACTCCAAATACTTCCTCTTCTTTATTTCCCCTAAATTCGATACAAGTTCAAGCGCTTTGCTTAGTGCATCTTCGTAATCCGCTGCTATATAAATCCCAAATTGAGTTGACCATTTCCATTCCTTGTCCCTGGTTATCACCAGAATTTGCCCTGCGTGAATGACTTCTCGATTGTGGAACTCAATGGCACCTGTTGGACATACATCAATACAGTCGCCGCATTTATCGCATCCCTCTCCTATTGTGTATGCCGCATTATATCGTATCGCATTTTTCGGGCATGCCGCCACGCAAAGACCACAGGATATGCACTTCTCTTCATCTATATTTTTTTCTATTTCCACCTCAAATTCGCCGATAGTTCCCCTTATTCCTTTAACTTCGCCAATATGCATCGCAATGTCATCACACCATTCTTGCACGCTCTTTGTCAAGAGATGCACGTTTGACAGATTAGAAAGACTTTTTGCAACTTCTATTGCTCCTCTATCCTCGTCTCCTATCACCAACACATCATATCCAGCATCCACCGCGATTTTTTTTAGGTTCGGGAATTGAGCTTTTTATTGCAACATAACTGATAGCGGCTTTTATCATGCTTTTCGCCTTTTCTGTTGCTTCTTTTCTTCCATGCACCCAACCACAGTGCTCGCGGATATTTAAGAAGAAGGTATCACGACCAAATCCATAGGTCACCCTTTCAAAGATACGATTCTTTTCTGTACAGGCAGCTATTATTATGCCATCAAGCTCCAAT
>JAGXOS010000142.1 GCA_023659775.1 Methanomicrobia archaeon LH_S14
ATGTGCCGGTCATCAGTACAATTCGGACGTTAGTAGCTAATTCGGCATCTAAAGTCGGGAACTTTTTACGTGTTCATGCAACGATTAACTTTACGTGTCACTGTTGATAATTAATTGGGGGACAGCCTCTATTTTTTCAATATCCCTTTCTTCCTCTGCCAATTTTTGGGCTTGCCAATCCATCTTCACCTGAAATATAAAATAGCCTGACTGCCTATTATATTAAAGGGAATCCTCTTGCCTTTGTCCTTTACCCAGGGATAAACTTCTTCATAATCCCTGAAAGTATCATTACTCACTACTTCTACCCACTTTTCAAATCTTTCCTTATCGCTCTCGGGAACATTATGTCTCAAGCTGGCATCCACAATAATTATTGGCGCATAACCGTCCTTTTCCAGCTCCAACTTGAGTATCTCTATATTGTCTATATTCGGCTTTCCTTCCTTTTTTGCCATCCATGCAACATTCGTGCCGTCAACGACAATCCTCTCCCTCTCGTATTCTATCATCACCTCAGAGCCATACTTCTCATCGCAATTTATTTGAGGAAAGACCCTATCGCCAAAAGGAAAATTTTTTGCTAACCCTTTTCTTATGCTTAAAATATCTCCATCCGCCAATTCGTTCACTAAAATAGAAAATTTACCCCATAGATTCACCCTAAATTCCATTTTAACTTCTTCCACATCCATATCGTGAACTTCATTGCCCATAACCACCAACGATATATTTAGTTAAATGTACTCACCTAATTTATATACTGACAGAAAATATAAATAGGGGTATAGGTGAAAGAAAAAACATGAGCGAAATAAGACCGAGTATAAGAACAGTAAAAGATGTCGGGTATAGAGTGATTCTGAAAAAGGAAGATGGCAGCCCGAGGTTAGTATGGAGAGGTTTCGTAAAAGAAGGGCAATATGGCAAGTTTATATCCGTAGAGCAACACTGGGTGCAAAAGATGGAAGGTAAAAAGATAGTAGATAGCCAGTGGGCAAAAAAGCGCTATTCTTTTCCTTATGATAAGGAAAAGGCATTTGCATTATGGAATTCCATAAAGGAGCTAGTAGAGGATGCTTTAGGTATCGGCGTGGGTGCGGAACTGGAGAAAGAAGTGGAAGAGGAATTCGGCGAGGAACTCGAAGGACTTGAGGAGGAACAGTAATTAATTGCAAATGCAAAGTGCAAGTGCAATTTTGACTTTTTGCACTTGCTATTTCCTTTTTTCACAATATTTCAACCCCCGTGCCTGAACTCAACATCTGCCGTTGCCTGTTCTAATTTCATAGTTCCTCATGTATTATCTTTGTATTCCTACGTTAAAAAAATTTCTGCAATACTCTTCCGCTCTATCCGTAAATGTCACGTCGTAATCCGATGGGAAACAGTTTTTATACGGATATTTTTCGAATCGGTAATCCATTAGAATGATGATGCAACGGTCGTGCTCGCTTCTTATGCCTCTACCAGCCGCTTGCAGCACCTTTGTTATTGCAGGGTAGAGATAACCATAAAGCCTTCCCTTCTCTGCTCCGTATTTCCCTACATAATAGCCTTCTATGGTCTTTACCTCCAGCGTTGGCGGACTTAACGGCAGTCCAACCACGATAATCGCCTTCAGCGTATTGGATTCATAATCCATGCCTTCGGAAAGCGAACCACCCTGCACGGCAAGCAATATTCCCTCATTATCATCCCTCAGCATTTCATATAACCTATTTTTCTCATCCTTTTTCATCTCTCTCTTCTCTACTAGCGCCCTTCTTCTTACTTCCGGTGGTAAATGTGCAGAAATGTTTTTTAAAAGCGCATAAGAAGGAAAGAAAACAGCCATACCCCCTCGCACGTATTTAGCCACATCACCAATCTTCGCGGCTACCTTCCTGTACATCTCCTCACCCCTTTCCGTATATTTTGTCGTAAGCTCTTCTGTAACGACAATCAATCGGTTTTCCTTTGGAAAAGGCGACTTGTACTCCCTTAAAACAATTTCCTTACTTTTTATTCTATCTGAAGCCGCGCCTAAAACATCTGCATACATCTCTGTTGGACACAGTGTGCCGCTCATCATTATCGTTGAGTGCGCCTTAGCGAATATCGGTTCGCTTACCACAGAAGGGTCAAGTAGTTTGAAGTAAAGTGACGGATTTTCCTTCTTCATGAGCGAGAATATCCTGAAACATTTCTCTCCTGTTCTCCAACCATCGATGAAATCAGCAACACTGAGAA
>JAGXOS010000143.1 GCA_023659775.1 Methanomicrobia archaeon LH_S14
ATTCTATCAGGCGGTACTGGAACACCAAAGCTGTTAGTGGGTATGAAGCGAGTATTCAAGGAAGAAGAACTGAAGATAATCGTGAACACGGCGGAGGATGTATGGATTTCCGGGAATTTAGTTTGCCCGGATATAGATTCAGTCATTTATGCATTGGCAGGTGTAATAGACGAAGATAAATGGTGGGGCATCGGAGATGACAGTTTTTACACGCATACTGTTTTGAGCAGGTTTGATTATGATGAACCAATGATGATTGGTGATAAAGACAGAGCAACGCATATAATCAGGTCTGAGCTGTTAAGGAGAGGGAAAAGTCTGACTGAAGCAACTTCTTTGCTTGCAAGAAAATTTGGCATTGCCGCCAAAATACTGCCGATGACTGATGACCCCGCATCTGTAAGCACGACGATTCTCACGCCGGAAGGCGAACTACATTTCCAGGATTTTTGGGTGTCTAAAAAAGGAGAGCCAGAAGTTTCTGATGTTTTTTTTGATGGTATAGAAAAAGTAAAACCATCCGAAGAAGTTATGAATGTGCTGGAGTCCAGGTCCGAAGAGATTGTGCTAATAGGACCGAGTAACCCGATAACAAGCATAGGACCTATTTTAAGTTTGCGAGGGATAAGACAGTTGTTGAAGCACAAGAAAGTGGTGGCGATTTCGCCGATTGTTGGCAATAAGCCGGTAAGCGGACCTGCGGGAAAATTCATGCGAGCAAAGGGATTTGAAGTATCGCCTTATGGTGTATTCAAGCGTTATGATGATTTTTTAGCCATGCTTGTCATAGACAAGGGTGATGAATGCAAAGTGGATAAAGAAGTGGCGGTGTTCAAAACAGATATTATAATAAAAAACGGTGCTGATAGTGAAAAATTGGCGATGTTTTTGAAAAAATATTTAAAGGAACCGAAAACTTGAAACAATTCATCCTATATGCGAGGAAAGCCGTAACAAGTCCTGATTTCCATTTAGACGACCTGCCGGGTAGCGGTGGCAGAATGGACCTTGTTGCAAGATGCATTTGCAACGCCCTATGGATAAGTCATGATTTGAGAAGAGATTCATGCATTCATGTAGTCGCTTGTGGTAGTCCCAACCCCCCGGTTGTTATCTCCTTTTACGGGGACAAATTGAGGGATGTGTCACCGGACGAAAGGAACATAGCGGCATGGATAAAGAAAGCATTGGCACTGAAGAGAAAAAATCCAGGGATAAACATCCGCAAACTCAGTTTTCAGCAGTTGATAGAACAATTGGCAGCCGAAGGCAAGATGTTTTATATATTACATGAGAAAGGCAGGGATATAGCATGTGTAAAGCTAAAAGCGAATCCTGTATTCGTCCTCGGCGACCACATAGGACTTCCGAAGAAAGAAGAGAAGTTTGTAGAAAGGTTTGAACACGAGAAAATAGCTCTTGGCACTACCTCTTATCTCGCCTCGCAATGCATTACCGTGCTGCATTATGAGCTGGATAAAAAAATAAATCATGCTCCGGTCGGGATTTGAACCCGAGTCCTCGGCTCGAAAGGCCGAAATGATTGGCCGAGCTACACTACCGGAGCATAAATCCCTTCCTGAAGAAAGCGATTTATAGGAAACTTTTTGCTTCGCAAAAGCATTTACGGGAAAAAAACATAGTTTCTTTGGTAAAGCTTCCTTTTTTAAAGAAAGGTTTGTTGTTAGCCAAACAAAGAAGAAAGTCCTTCCATCCCAGTCTCTTCTGCCTTCCCCTCTTCCTCTTTCTTCTTCTTCTCCTCTTCCTTTCCTGCCTTCTCTGCCTTTGGCGCTTCCGGAGCCGCTGCTGGCATCGGTACTTGTGCTGGCGGTGCCACTGGTGCAGGAGCGTAAGCAGGCTGGGCTTGTACCATCGCCTCATCTATGTTGACATCGCTAAGAGCGGATATCAGTGCTTTTATCCTTCCTTTATCTGCTTTTATTCCCGCAGCATCCATCACCACTGTTATTCCATCCTCTGTTACCTCTTTACCCGAGTTATGCAAGAGCAATGCAGCATATATATATTCCATCTCTACATTCTACCTCCTTCTCTTTATCCTTTGCTTTGCTTTCCATACAATATAGACTCTATCTTACTTATATTAAATATAAACTTGCGCAGCAAAATTAACCAACCCTTTCTTAAGCGCACTCAAACCAGAACTGCGAAGGAAATAGCAGGGCTTATTCTGTAGCTTACATGCTTCTTTAACC
>JAGXOS010000144.1 GCA_023659775.1 Methanomicrobia archaeon LH_S14
ATCCGATAACAATCGGATTAAGCCTCTGGATCACCATTTCAAGGTTAATCGGCAGTTGTCTACGTGTAGCACGCCTGACAGCATTCTTGTATTTCCTGACCGCCTCTTTTCGTGGCACTTTGTGGCAGACGTAAACTGTAAATCCGAGGAAGTCAACGCCTTCTGCAAGGTTCTTTATCTTTGTCTTCTCCGGATGCAACGTGAGTTCCAGCACTCCTAAGATCTCTTTTACATGAGAAAGTGCTTTCCTCGCCTCTTCTTCGCTCCCGCAAAGCACTAAAAGGTCATCTGCGTATCTAACCACCTCATAGCCAAGTTCTGCCATCCTTTCATCAAAATGATGCAGATAAATGTTGGCTAAAAGCGGAGATATGACACCGCCCTGCGGCGTGCCTATGACATTCGTTCTGCTACCGCATCAATGAGCTTTTCGTGGTTCACCGTATCAAATAAGGCTTTTATGTCTGCATCTACTACCCATTCATGTCCTTCATCTCTGACCTCTTCCATTCGCTCTATCGCCTGTTTCGCATTCTTTCCGGGTCGGTATCCAAAGCTTGAGCCCGAAAACCCGGCTTCAAATATCGGCTCGATGACACTCTTCAGGGCTTGCTGCACCACTCTATCCCTGATTGTTGGAATACCCAACGGTCTCTGCTTACCATCTGGCTTTGGTAAATATACTCTTTTCACTGGATTAGGCTTATACCTGTCCTGCCTCAGTAGTCGCTGGATCTCATTGAGATTCTGTTCCTGATTCCTCTCAAACTCTGCAATAGACACTTCGTCTATTCCACCTGCTCCTCTATTCTACTTCACTTTATCCCATGCTTCCTTTAGATTCCTCCAATTCCAGACCTTATCAATCAAGGAATGCCACTTCTTCTTTTTGCTCATTTCTCACCAATCACCTCAACGGGCTGTTTCATCACACAATCCATTTCGGTAATCAGCACAGCGTCTTTCTCCTGAGCCTACTTCCGCCAATCACTTACTTGGATTGGGCAACTATCTCACCCATTGACCGATTTCACCAAAGCAGGATTCCTTCGCATAATCGGTGTTTTATCCTCCCGGCTGTTACCAGCCATTCACGGGCACCGACATCATCGCTACTATGAATCCGTCCGACTTCTCGCATCGCATCATTCCGGCTTTCCCATCCAGGTTATACCTTCCTTACCCCAGAGCCTCTGCCATATTCCAGGACACGGTTGAGGACGATACGAGACCTCCATAGGTCAACCCCTAACCATCCTTTCGTCTTCATCCCGACCCTAACCAGACATGCTAACCCATATCCAAATCCAAAATCCCAAAAGAAAGATTTGTTTAGGATTTTGAGTTTAGTGCTTAGAATTTATACCCCTTAGATATTGACCAATTACGTGTGTCACAAAAGAGATGTATGCTTTTGGACATCCGAAGGAAAAAGTGCTGCAAACAAGGAAAAAAATCATATATCCCTGTAAGGAGTTATATCGCAGCCAGTACACGGAAGACACATCGTCTGCGAGACATCTACACGAAGACCGTACTTATCCAATATTTCGCGTGTCATCCTTGCAAGTTTAAGCAACCGCTCAGCACTGGGTCTTGAGTTCAACCGCACCTGCTTCGTTCAATAGTTTTGTGGAGTTTCTTGTAGGATATACCGCGACTCCAATGGGACGTTGTATCTTTTCAGTGCTTTTACCACTTCAACCCCTTCGTTCAATCTCATCTTCTGGCGATTTTGCCACGCCTGACGTAATTGCGATTGCTTTCATCAAACCCGTTTTCTTTGCTTGCTCAACGATATTAATGGCCTCTTTCAGGGTCTTGATTTTACCTTGCAACTTTGGAACCGAACAGAATGTACAATCATAGATACAGCGTTCACTCAGCGTGATGTATGCTTGCTCTGGACAATGTGCAAGCACTGACTCAATGTCTCCTCGTACCAGTTCTTTATTGTCTTTCAGGATTATAAAATCATTGTTTTCCTTTGTTATTTTGAGTTGCGAGTTCCTGTTGATTTCTAAGCGCACCCTATGACTCTATGCTACATACCTGAAATGCACTTATCCACGAAGCCCCGTTGAAATTAAAATATTAGTGGTTGAGTTTCATGCAGAAGAGGGACACTCTTGTAGGTGAAGAGAGTGCCCGAAATGAAGAAAAAGTTATTAATATTTAAACGTAAGAAAGCAAAAGAA
>JAGXOS010000145.1 GCA_023659775.1 Methanomicrobia archaeon LH_S14
TTCTAAATCTACATTAAAAATAGAAAATCTGTTGTATATTTTCTTAACTTCATCAAAATCAATTGACTTAATTTGTTTTTCTAATATCTCTTGTTTATTTTCATCAAAATCAATAACTTCATCATCAGCATTTTGTAAATTTCCGTGATGCCGCTTTACAACTAAAAAACCAATTATTGGCAGGTATTCATAATAATTTTTATCCAGCAGGTTTTTGGTCTGGAGGTACTCTCTTATGGCATAATATGTAAAAATGGAGGAAATAAATCCGTGATGGGTCTCAGGTTTGTTTTTTAGTCTCGCCTTCTTTGTTTCATCTTTCTCAGTTATATAATCTTGAAAATAAGAAGTAGCCTTACCGAAGTCGTGGGTAACACCTATTAGATAAGCAACATCCTGCAGTGTATCGAAATCGATATATTTCTCTATGTTTAGTTTTTTTGTTGATAGCGACTCCCTGCAGTATTTTCCAACGTTAAACAGATGCTCTTTTAAAAGCTTATCGGGATGCGATTTTAGATTATTCAATAAAAACGAAGTTTTCATTTGTCCCACCCTTATAATTATAATTATAATCTATGCTCCAGTAAGGGCTTATTAGTTTAGCTTCCACTGGCTTACCTGTTCTTTCAAAAAAGATGTCGCTGTATCTTGTAACAATCCTGTCTAAATTTAGTTCTATTGGGACCTGTATCGAAAAATACTCGCCTTCAGAATTAAAATTTATACCCTGTTTTTCTGCAATTTTTTCGGTCGGCAAAACGGAATTAATTTGGACATATTCTCCCGTAGTTTCTGATTTGACTTTAAATTCACCCACGAACGCAAAATTTGCTATATTCTCGCTTAAACCAAGACAGGGGGTATATACTGATTTGTGGTTTATTAAATTCTCTTTTAATTCTTTATAAACATTCTCATCTGTATGATAAAAATAAATCCTATATTTTGGATTTTTTATGAATTCATACCTAATCCTTGTTCGTTTTATATCATAAAAACTTTTTGGTGATTTTTCCGTGTCAATTATGTTCTCTGCAATTCTTACTTTTCTTAGAGGATTTATTAATCTCAAGCCAATAAATGCTTTATTTAATGTAAAATATTTCAAATATTCATTGTTCTCTTTTTCTAATCCTGTTATTGCACCAATTAAACCGCATAACGCGGTTCGGGGAGGAATAGGAAACGTGAGAGGAGAAGTAGTGGTATAGAATCGTCTGAAGTGCGCATAATCTCCCCACACATCAAATATTAGCACCTTGTTTATTGACATACATTTACTCACCCAAACGAAAGATCATTTTTGGTTATACTTTTATCCAAACCGCTAAAATCAATATTCACCCTGTTATCAATTTTTATATCAACACTCTCGATTTTATCTTTGTTTTCGTTCAATGTTTGAATTAATTCAGTTGTGTCCAACTCAATTTCTGAAATATCCCTTATCTTTTCTTGGTTTAGTTTTTCAATGCCTTTTATCTTAATGAGCTTATCCAAATCTCCGATATGGTAGTTCTTTTCTTTGTAATTTGCTTTCAAGAGTAATCTCGGCATCTGCCCTGCTTTGGTTCTTGAAATTAGATTCTTAGTTCCATTCCACATCCCGTCTAAAAGTGAGGTTGCATCATCTTCGGTGAGCTGCGTATGCTGTGCTGCATTTTCGTTGATAATACCATAAAAACCAATTAAGGAGTATGGTAAAATATCCTCTTCTCTAAATGTTTTTTGCGTTGTGCCTGCTTTAGAAGCAAATGCACCTGTCCCTTTAATATGCTTCAATTCAACTTTATGCAATGACCTGCCCATTCTAAACTGAATAGGACCCGTTAGAGTAATAGAGCCAGTAACATTTTTTGATTTACTTCCTTCTTTTATTGTTAAATCGAGAGGTATCGTGGCGCCGAACAATCGGACGTCAATGCAGTCGTTAACTATTTTGTCCTTAATTATGTTTTTCTGTTCATTAAAGCCCTTATTTCCCAGATCAACCACCTCTTTTAGAAAATCTTTTGCTCTTAACTTAGCGTCTTGTATCTTACCCGCTTCATTGGTTATTTCTTTAACAAATATTTCTTCCTTTTTAAAATTCATTAGGTAATCCCGGATAGTTCTCTTTAATCTAACATCTGTTACTATGTTTATTCC
>JAGXOS010000146.1 GCA_023659775.1 Methanomicrobia archaeon LH_S14
CTTGAGAATGTTCTTTACTGCTTTCAATCCCTCTTCTGTGATTCTTACACGGTAAGATGGTGAACCGGATGCACTTTCTTCTGCGGAGATTTTGCTGATCTCAATGAGCCCTATCAGGTAGAGGAAGTTACAATTTTTCTTAACCGTGGTGTTATTAGCCCTAACCGCTTTCGACAATAGATAGAACGAATAAACCTTACCATCGCTTAACTGCTTCAAAACCCTTGCTTTTAACTCATCATTAATGTTCAATTCCATTTTGTTTTGGAATTGAACCAGCCTATTTATATACGATAATTATAGATACAAAGTAGGAATAACGTAAATACGTTATATAGCGAGGGATCATTAAGATGAAAAAAGACGAAAAGATTCTACTGCTTGTAATCGTAATTTCACTGCTTTTTAGCTGTATCCCTGTGTGTGCATCTTCTACCTAGTATTCTATCTATTTCTCCCCAGAAGATAGATGTGACCAATACATAGTAGAGGGGATAAACAGTACAAATTCAAGTGTATATGCCGCTTTCTATGATATTAAACTTGAAAATGTGTCAAATTCGCTGAAAGATGCTTATCTTAACCGAGGTATTTTATGACACACCGGGTAAAGACTCAGAGGAGGAATGGATAGAACTTTATAATCCTACTACCGCAGACTTAGACAGCTCAGGATTGATTTTACGTGATAATTTTGGTAATTGGACACTGCCATCTGATACAGTGATTAGTGCAAACAGCACGATAATCATAGCAAGGGATAGAAACGGTTTCTTGGATTTGGGTTATGGTCTTCCTCCTAATATAAGTTGCATGACCCTTTCGCTAAGCAATACAGGCGATGTCATAGAATTGCTGGATGATGATACAATAATAGACATGGTAGCTTGTAGCTTGGGAGAACTATATTGAGGGTTGGGACATTGTTGCAGATACAAATCAATCAATACAGAGAACATCGAGCATAGATACTGATACAGTAGAAGATTGGTCAGGGCACATGACCCCAAAAAGTAGTATTTGACACAGGAGATCCTGAAAATCCATACCCAAGCATCATGGGAACGCATAACGGCACAATCACGGCGAATGTAACAATCGAGGTATCCAAACTTTACACTTATCCATGTGCAGGAACTGGCGGGCATACAGAATATGCAAGAATATGGAACTCCACGTTAGACGAAGTCGCAATATGGAGCGGTTACGTTGGCGACTGGCACAATATCTCGTTTGATAAGCCCTTCACGCTTGTCGCAAACGAAAACTACAATTCCTGCAATTAGGCTCTGGACGTGATAAAACCTTATTGCTCACCTCACTTGCCTTTCATTGATTCCTCCTCACCCTTAGTTGGGATTTACTTGGGATTTGGTAGTATTTGTCATTGGGATTTATTGTTACGCCCCCACCTTCACCCAGCTCACACCCTCCTCGTCTTCCGTCACCCTCAACACATACTCCATATAATCCTTCACTTCCTCTATATGCGTAATCAAAAATATCTGCCGGAACTTCTTTGACAGCTCGTTCAACGCAAGAATAATATTCCGTTTCCGAAGTGCGTCCTGCGAGCCAAAAATCTCGTCAAGAATAATAAAATTCGTTTGAATCGCGCTTCGTTCCGAAACGACTGCGGAAATCGCAAGCCTCAAACAAAGATTCACTAAGTCCTCCTCACCACCTGAAAACCTGTTTATCTCATACGCTGTCCCTTCGTCATAAACGAAAACATCATAATTCTCATCCAGCTCCAACTTGCTGTATTTTCCATCCGTTAACCTTCTCAGCATATCCGATGCGTAATCAGAAAGCATCGGACGAATCATCCCCACCATGTACACCTTGAAGTCGTTCATTATCTTCTCAAGCAAGCCGAGATACATTATTTCCGTCTCTTCCTTCTCTTTCTCCTCTAACAACCTCTTCTGCTCCTCTATCTCCTCTAACACATGCTTTATGTCCCTGCACACGTTCTCAAACTCGTTTCTCTTCTCCAAAAGCTTTAGCTTTAATTCATTCAATTCCTCTCTCTTCCGGTCGTATCTCGCCTTCATCTCTACATACGCCATTTTATCAAACGCCAATTCTTCTATTTGCCTCTTCAACGCCGTTATATCCGCCACAATTTTACTTTCCAAT
>JAGXOS010000147.1 GCA_023659775.1 Methanomicrobia archaeon LH_S14
CAGAGCTCGTTTCGCCAGTTTTTTTACTGCGTGATGCTTCCATTTCCCCTTTTTTATCACAAAACTCTCCAACCTTTCCACGAATTCGGTATACACCCTGCTTCTTGCTCGTGAGATAGAGCACCATCTCCTTCGAGACAAAAGCCCAAAGCCATCGGTTCATCCCATCCACTCGCTGCCCGGTCTCATCGTAGTTGCAAATCCTTGATTCCCTCATCTCCTTCTTTATACGCTTGTATTCATCACCGAACAACTCAGCAGCCTTCTTAAGATAGCCAACCACCGTTCCTACCGAGACATGGGCGTTGTAAGTATCATTCAAGAGCGCTGCGATCTTATTCTCGGGCAAATTCATGACATACCTCAGGTAAGCGATGTAGAGGAGGAAACGGATGCCGAAGTGGCGATTGCCAATTGTCTCCGGCACCTCAGGATAAACAATCTTGTCACAGTTCCTGCAATAGCCCTGCTTGATGATGTATTTGATCACAAAAAGGGGGATTGGGATGATTTCTTCCTCATATCTCACCCTTACATCCTCTAATTCTTTGAGTCCCCCACCGCAATGAGGACAAGCGTCAAGCTCGATGAGAATGGTTGTGTCTGCTCTATCCGGTCGCTTGCGTGAAGTGCCCTTGTGTCCAAAAGGCGGTCCTCTCTTTTTTGTTTTTCTGTTTGTATTTGAACCCCTCCTTCTCTTCTTGGATGCTTTCAAGCCGAAAATGTCCTGTCTTAACTTTTGATTCTCCTCTTTTAACTCGTTGATCTCTTCTTGCAGTTCGCTGATCCATGATTCCTTCTCTTCGAGTTCCTTACGTAGACGACCGACTTCATCCCTTAGTTCTCTGTTTTCTTTCCGCAACTCTTCCATAATCACTATGCAGCCACTGTTCATTCTGCATTTTCAATTTGTGCTCATTCATTTTATGATTTTCGGTTTTTAACGGTTTTCAGACACTGTTCTTCATTTTAGATCAAGACATTCTTCGCAACTATTATTCTATCAAAAAAGAAAAACTTTAAAAACCTGAATAGATACAAAAATTGATGTTTTTGGGGATTGTAAGATTTATCTGAGAAACACAGGGACAAAAGATGTTCCAATTGAAGTTATAGGTTTTTATGTTGCTGAACCTGGAACAGAAACTTATAAACCAGTAACAACTTCTCCAACAACAGGGACTATCAAAAAAGATGGTGGTGTACAGGAGATAAATTTTCTCAACCTAAATCCGAAGAGATACAAACTAATTGTAAAAATTTATGGGACTACTATGGACTATGGTTATTTGACTTGTACTGGTCCTTCTATTGCTTGTTATGGTAATTCAGATTGTGATGATGGAGACCCTTGCACAACAGATACTTGTAATAGTCCTGGAGATCCAGCAAGTAGTTGTAGTTATACATCAATAGTTGCCTGTACTAACAATGATGATTGTTGCCCTACTGGTTGCGATGCCACAAATGATACTGATTGTGATGCCGTTTGTGGAGATGGAGCTGTAAATCAGCCATCAGAAGAATGTGATGATACTGATTTAAGTGGATGCACTCCACCTCATGGAACTTGTGATGAGATAACTTGTTCTGTCTCTTGCAGTTGTGAATATAACTTAAAATGCGATGGTTCAACCTGTGCTGTTGGCTCTGCTGACTATAATAATTATTGCGTTGCTCCGGCTTACTTTGCATGTCATGTAGATACAAGTTGCGCATCTGGCGAAACAGAAATAATAGACCTTTCTGCTAAAAATAATGCCCATACTGAAATAGTTGGAGCAAGTGGAGGTTATTCTCAAAAACTCTGCTGCTCTGATATATCCTCTGTCCAGACCACAACAGGAACAGGAGATTGTAATACTCTCGGGGCAGGATTTACTGGTTTAATTACTTTTGCTACAAATTCCACCTTTGACAAAAATAGCAATGCTCAGGTGGAGAAATACAATTATACTGGCACAGATGGCTTCCCCTATAAGAAGAATGTTTGTGTGGAGTTGACGAGTGGGAGTTTGAAATGTAGTTATGTACCCTCTAGTGTCGCCACAATTTAATCCCTAGACATAATACTTGGACAACTTCTTATCAGC
>JAGXOS010000148.1 GCA_023659775.1 Methanomicrobia archaeon LH_S14
ACAATGGCGTAAGAGAAGAATGGTTCAATTTAATAAAAAGTTTAAATGTCGCTACAAATTGGGAAGCGTGAAGCGGAGAAACGAGTTACATCGCAAAATCCAACTGAGCAAACACCTGCTTATCTTTGAAATACTTCAACGACATCGCACATGATGGGCAATAACAAGCGCACTAAACCACTTTCTTATACCCTCCTCTCTCCTTCGCCAACGCAACAAGCCTCTTATAACAGCCTTCACTTTCCAGCGTATAGGAATCACCGATTAAAACCAACTTCCTCTTCGCTCTCGTTATAGACACGTTTAGCCTCCGCAAATCTCTTAGAAATCCTATTTCTCTGGATTTATTACTCCTCACAAGCGACACAATAACAACTTCTTTCTCGCGACCCTGAAACCCATCCACCGTCTTTATCTCCAACCCGTCCACACGGAGCATCTTTCTAATGAGCGCAACCTGGTCAGCATAAGGTGATATAATTGTAATCTCCTCAGGTTTTACACCCAAGCTTAACAACCGTTCCGTGATTTCCTCGACTAATTTCGCTTCCCCTGCGTTCTCCTTTGATGTAGACCCTCTTCTTGTCCGCTCATTGAACGTCTCGCTGCCCCCGGTATCAATAAACAAAAATGGTTTGACATCTTCATTCACAAAATTCGATTCCGGCAATAAATCCAGAAGATTATGTTCCTTCACGCTTTCATCTGCCTTCAGCTTACCGTTATAAAACTCCTTATTCGGAAATTCCGCTATCTCTTCGTTCATTCTATACTGCACGTCAAGCATAACTCTTATTTTATCCCCGTGCATCTCTAAAAGTCGTTCAAACAAGCTCCTGCTCAGGTTTCCTCTTGCTGCGTTCTCATTCAAAATCGTAGGTGGAAGCTGCTTGTGGTCACCAGCCATGATAAACCTCTTCGTCTTGAGCACAGATATTAAAGAAGATGGTTCCGTGGAATGCGTTGCTTCGTCAATAACAGCAAAATCGAACCGCTCACCTTTGAGTATCTCGGAACCCACCGTGCTGTTCGTTGCGCAAATTACCTCTGCTTCGTGGATAATACTTTTTACCGCGCTCTCTTCCAGTTCTCTCGCAGCGCCGAATAACTTATCTATTCCGTGCTTCAAATCAAGCCATCTCCGCATCCCTCCTATTTTATGCTTAGGTATGCCTCTTGTTGTTTTCCCTTCACTTGCAAGCTTCATTATCGCCTCGTCACTCAATCCCCGCCTCCATCGCATTTCCGGCACGATAAACCCTTTCATGCGTTCTTTTATCTCATAACCTTTCTCTCTGAGCTCCTGCGCCTTTATATAGTCCGGCTCCTCTTGAACCAGATAATCAAGGCTTCTTCTCCTTAAAGAAGGAATTACACGTGCAGGATGTCCTATTCGCACCACATCCACACCTATTTCATCCAATCGCTCGACCAAGTTATCCACAGCCACGTTAGAGTCTGCCGCAGCTAAAATCTTATAGCTTCTCTCACCCTCACATTCATGCTTAACAAGTTGTGCGATAATCTCAACGCATGTTATCGTCTTCCCGGTTCCCGGCGGTCCGTGAATGAGGAAGAAATCACGTGCCGCTAAACTCCTCAAAACCGCTTCTCGCTGGCTATCGTTCAATTTCTCATTTAAGAATTCTATTTCTCCTATTTTCTCAAAATCCGGAGCCGCATTACCAAGCAGTTTATCTTTTCGCCGCCTCGGCAATCTTTTAAATTTCTTCAATGCTTCAATCATCCGTTGAAACGTGATGTCATTTACAAAAAGGTCAATTCTAAGGTCTTTACGGAACACAAATCCCGGCGGCGCTTCGTCAAAAGCAACCGTGATGGAATACGAGGTCTTTTCAGAAACGGTTCCCGTGGGGTTATCCTCATCCCACGGGCTTGTTTTACTCACCAGAATGAGGTCACCTACTTCTATTTCGCTTTCCGGTAGTGTGAAACCAGCGTTCTGCTTTCTAAATTTCACCAAGTGCTTCCCGCCCAATCCCAAGCCTTGAGATTTTCCTTTCATCCGCAGAAAAGCTCTGCCTTTCTTCTCCCTCTCTCTGCCACTCAATCTTCTCATTTCCTCTTCAT
>JAGXOS010000149.1 GCA_023659775.1 Methanomicrobia archaeon LH_S14
TATTTGGGATTTGTTTGTTATTTCTTATGCCGGTTTGAAATCGGGTGAAAATGCGAGAGAAGCAAGAAAAGCGGGTGTAAAGGTGGTGACGAGGTTGGACATCAATTTTATTTTAGGACAAAATCTGGTTTATAATCTCGTTCAATGCATGCACTCGGAACTGCCCGATATCAGCTTTAAAGACGTTTTGGAGCATCTGTCAAGTTATTTATTGTACGCAGACCCACCAAAATGCGTGTTTGCTGCTGAAGAGCCTTTTAAAAGCTTGCTTCGAGATATTGGATATGAGGTGCCAGATAAAATGAATACCGGGTTAACAGAGGCTATGTTACTATCAGGCATGGCAGCTACTTAAAAAAGGAATATGGAGCGGTGTGAATATAAGTATATTACATCTTCAGCATCTACATCTAATATTGGGTATATTTAAGGTTTTCCCCTAATTTATTCAGGTAGCCCCTAATTACATGCTGAAAAACCGACAACTTTATAAAGTGTTAAAACACTCAGTTAGACGGTGATAAAAAATGGCTGAAACCATAGTGCTTTGTAAGGAGGGGACGATAAACTCCTATTTGAGCGCTCTTATCGTCGCTACAAATAGAAAGAAGGCAGGTGAGGATATAGCAGTAGTATTTATGCAAGAGGGATTGGCAGCGCTTGTGGATAAGAAGTATAGGTATGACCCGGGGTTAGAAGGCTATGCGGAGGATATAGAGAAAAATGCAGCGGAGATGGGTGTGCCTTCGGACCCTTTTGGACTGATAAAAATGGCAAGCGGTGCAGGCGTGCCTCTATTTGCCTGCTACGCATGGATGAAGCTCTTAGGAGGGAAACCACCAAGGTTTGATATTCCAGAAGGGCTGCAGAAGCTTGAATTGAAAGACCTGCTGGAAGAGTTGGGCAAAGCAAAGAAAGTCATCACGCTTTGAACGAAGAAAGATTTCAGTGCGCTGAGGCAATAGTAGAGATAAAGGGCGACTTCGTGTATAAGAGGAGGGTAGAGAAGCGATACCGAGTAAAAGAGATAGACGAGCGGATAAGGAAAGAAAGAACGAAAAGCGAAGCGAAAATTATCTCAGAAGCGAGAAGAGAAGGCGTACCTACTCCCATTATTTTCGATATTACCGATTACGAAATCGTAATGGAGAGGATAGAGGGGGATCTGGCGAGAGAGGTGAAAGGAGAGAATGTTCCAAGAATGGTGCACCCGGTCTCGCTCATTATGAACGCTCCTGTGATAACCGCAGATATAGACGCAAATCTCGCAGAGATCGCAAATTTGATGCAAACACACGATATACGGAGTGTGCCTATTGTAAAAGATGAGGTTCCGAGAGGAATCGTGACAATACAGGACATAATGAAGTATCTGCGGGAGCTTAAAGAGAAGGCAATGATTAATGTAGAGATTCAAGGAACTCTTGATGAGGAATATAAAGAACTCGCAGATAGGATTATCGAAACAGAAGTGAGGAAAATTGTCAGAATCGCTAAGAAGGTGCACTGGATAAAAATAGTGATAAAAAAAGAACGGGACAGAGGCGGCGGTTCATATTATAAAATCGGTGTGCATGTGAAAACACCGGATAAATTGTATGTTGGTCAGAGCGAGCCGGGAGGCACCCAAACGATGATAGCAAAGAGAGGGGCGGGTGAAGTAGAAACGAAGGCGGGAAAGAGAAGATGGGAGTTTATTGATGTGCTGAAGGATGCTTTGCTATCAGTTGAGGGGCAGATAGAGGAAGACAAGAAAAGAAGAGAGATAAGAAACAGGAAGTATTATTAAAAATATATTTCTTTCCTGCGACTTCACTCATCTCCTTTAACGCCCTCTCAACCACTCCATAATTTAGTTCCTCCGCATTAACAACAACACCATAAACTTATCTTCAGGCATGGTAATACTTTGAGCCATCTTCTTCTGCTCCTTTAACCGTGTAAATCGTTGCCTCTGCAGTTTCTACGAACTAAAATTATTTGGCTTAGGGGACGTCACAGAATAAAAGTGTGCCAAGTTCATGACGATGGATAGATAGTATAGTTCCATTCTCCATGGAAGTCATCGCGTTTAATGTTGACT
>JAGXOS010000014.1 GCA_023659775.1 Methanomicrobia archaeon LH_S14
AGAAAGAAGAAGCTTCCAAACCGGCACCTATAACACCTACTGAAGTTCATACGAAGTTACCCGACAAAAGAACAGAGCCTTCTTTTGAAGATTATATAGAAACTAACGCTATAATCTATCGTTCTCATTACAATAAAGATGTTGCAGTGGCTTTAATGGAAGAAGAATGGGAAGGTCAAAAATATTTGGACGTTAAAATACAGGTGCCAACCAAATTTGTTAGAATCACCTATCCCGAGGTAAGGGTGGATTTAGACGGTCTGCCGCCAATTACGCAGGTAGTTGATAATAACTATCTTGAATCATTGGGTTACCAGGTTGAAGGAGGAGTTCAGAGTGGTCATCTAAAAAGTTCACTTATAAAAGAAGACGTGGATATTGCCGTTTGGAGTTTTAATAATAGCGAGGAAGAGGAAGACGATGAAGAAAGCCAAGAAAAGAGAAAAAGCTTTAGTGGGTTTTCTATCCATGTTAAGAACCAAAGCAGTTTAACACCAGAATTAGAAGAAGAATTGAAGAACGTACTTAAAGCTTACGGGCTTAATCCCGGTTTTCTGGATCAGGCAGAGGTAAGAACTAAAATCAGAGAAGATGTTGACTTGGCACCAGCCATAGATATTGGTTTGGGCACTTTTGATTGGGGATTAGCACTGAGGACAGAATTAGAATGGTTGAGAAGTCGTAGCGTTATTAGTGGTTTAAGCGATGAAGATTTAGAGGGGATTGCTAAAGTAGCAGAAAAAGGAACTGCTGGCTGGAACTCAAAGATCAGATATTTTAAGGATATTGGAATATCAAACATAGGGGTGTGTAAAATGTTAGGGGTTTCTACGGCAATGATAGGGGCTTTTCTTATGTTTTTCAATATTCCCCTTTTAATCGGGCCTTTGGGCATATTTTATGTTCCTTTTTTAGTTGGAATTTTTCTTTGCATGTTTCTACATTTATACTCTTTTATTCCTCGTTGGATTACATATTTCGAGGGAACGCTCACCTGGTTTCGTATTACTTCCTGGCTTTCTATGGCTTAATGGCTTAATGGCTTAATGGCTTAATGGCTTAATGGCTTAATGGCTTATGGCGCCCACGAGCATTATTATATAAAAAACTTGTTCAATACGATTTCCCTGCTTGGAATAGGTGCTATTTCGCTCGTGGTTGCAGGTGTAAGCATCCTTAACGTAATGATGATGTCAACGGTGGAGAGAACGAAGGAGTGTGATGCGTGCGATAGGCACGTCTAAAGGGGGATACTTCGTATGTTCCTCTTTGAATCTTTAATTCTTGGAGCGATTGGAGAATGGCTTTTGCTTGCAAAGCAGTTTTCGCTTCCATAGAAAAACCTTTTTCTTTGCTCAAACTTTCTTTCCCGAAGGAAGTTTTTCTTTTGATAATCCTTTTCTTTCTAAGAAAAGGTTTCATGAAAGAATCAATGAGCAGCGTGGACACAGCAGCTATCGTTATCGAGCTACAAGAGCTATTAGGGGCAAGAGTCGTGAAAGCATACCAACCTGATAAAGAAGAAATAAGACTAAAACTGCATCAAAAAGACAAAGGCGGGGTTGATTTGATTATCGAAGCCGGGAGGAGAATTCACATCACTAAATATAAGAGACCTTCGCCGAGAATGCCTTCTAACTTCTCGATGTTCCTCAGAAAACATCTTGGCGGCGGCAGGATTTCTCAAATACAGCAACTCGACTTCGACAGAATAGTAGAGATAACGATAGAGCGGTGGGATAAAAAACTCAGTTTGATCGCTGAGTTGCTTCCGAGAGGAAACATTGTGGTTATTGACGAGAATGAGAAGATCATGCTGCCATTGAAAAGAAAGAGCTTCTCGTCAAGGAAAATAAAAGTAGGTGAGAAGTATAAGCTACCCCCTTCAAGAGGGAATCCTTTGGAAATGAGCGAGTCTGATTTAATGGGTCTCTGCAAATCCACCCAGGATAAAGACATCCTCAGGGTTCTTGCATCAGAGTTGGGTTTGGGTGGATTATATGCGGAAGAAGTGTGCGAAAAAGCAGGAGTTGATAAGAAAAAGAAGGCTAATGAACTCACAGAAAACGAAATAAAAGCTGTTCATGAAACAATACTTGCTATATTTGAGCTGATAATAACAAATGACAAATCCAAGCTCGGAGCACATATCGTGATAGAAAAGGAAGGAAAAGAAAAAGTAGATGTTCTTCCTTTTGAGTTGAGCATCTACGAAGAAAAAGAAAAAATGTTTTTTTCCTCTTTTAATGACGCTGCTGACGATTTTTTCACTACGCAGATAGCAGAAGGGATAAAAGAAAAGGCGATAGGTGAGCGTGAAGAGGAAATCGGGAAGTATGAGCGGATTTTGAAGGAGCAAGCCCAGGCGCTTCGCAAATTCAAAATAAAGGAGGATGAAAACATAAAAAAAGGAGAGTTAATCTATGCACGGTATATCGAGATAGAGGAGATACTGCGGGGAATGGATAAAAAAAGAAAAGTTATCACTTTGACACTACCCGACACCGATGTTCAGCTTGAGATTGATACTTCGGTTTCTTTGCATAAGAATGCAAGTGCGTATTACGAGCAAGCGAAAGTATTCAGGAAGAAAAGAGCGGGTGTGGAACGTGCGATAGAAGGGACAAAAGCGAAGATAAGGACGGAAAAGGAGAAAGAAGTAAGGGTGGAAGAGGAGTTGATACCAGAGAAGAAAGAGGTCAAGATGGAAAAAGAGGAGTGGTATGAGCGATTTAGATGGTTTGAGACTTCAGATGGTTTTCTTGTGATAGGTGGAAAAGACGCAACGACAAATGAAATGCTTGTGAAAAAGTATATGGACGCCAGTGACCTTTTTTTCCATACACAAGCGGAAGGTGCACCGGCGGTAATAGCGAAAACAGAGGGTAAGGAAGTTTCGGAAGCGGGTTTAAAGGAAATAGCACAATTCGCCGCTTCTTATTCTAACCTGTGGAAATACGGGTTCTATGAGGGCGAATGTTATTGCGTTACGGGCGAGCAGGTGAGCAAGACACCACCATCCGGGGAGTATATAAAGAAAGGGAGTTTTGTGATGCGAGGTAAGAGGAAGTATTTTAAGGCGGCGTTAGGGTTGTGTATAGGTATTGAAAAGGACAAAAACAAGTTGATTGCATGCCCTTCTTCAAGTCATATAAAGGAGGATATGAGGTGTTTTGTGGAATTGGAGCCCGGGGATATGGGAAAAAATGCGATTTCAAAGGAAATCTTGAAATTCATTATTGATAGTGTAAAAGATGAGAACAAAGAGGAGGGTAGGCGAATAGCAACACAGGATAAGATATTGAGCTTTCTGCCGCCTGGGAAGTCGAGAATAAAAGGTTTTTATCCGTTGACTTCGGAGTCCGCAACTTAATTTTTAGCCTAATAAAATTTCAAATTCAAAACAAACCTTCCTTTTGAAAAGCTTTAAATGCCCTTAACTTTACATTTTAGTAAAAAGTGGTGATGAAAAGATGAGCGAAGTTATGCGAGAAGTATTGGATTCCTTAGCGAAAATAGGTAAGCAATGGGACTTAGGGGCATCTGTGGGACGCGTCTGGGGCTTCTTGCTGTTCAAGTCCTGCCCCGTGACGCAGCGCGAGATAGGAGAAGGCACGGGCTACAGCGGGGGATTGATTAGTAGAAGCTTGAGCAAATTAAAAAGGATAAACATGATCAATGTAGCCACCGGGGGAAGAGAAGCTCGTTATTCCGTTAATACGTCTTTAATTAATGGTTTCAGTGCGTTCTTGAAGTTGTTCCTCGAGGATAACGTAAAACCAATGATTGAGTTGTTATCTGGGAATTTAGATAAAACCGAAGATGCAGGAGTGAGGAAGACTTTTCACGAACTCATAAACGAATACAAGAAATTATACCTCGCTATCCACATCTTATCCCGGATGATAGATGAGATTACGAGTGCAGGCACGCTACTCGTAGACATAGAGCATTTAGACGTAGAAGAAGTGGCGAGAAAGATTTCAATACGATATGGTATAACGGAGGGGGAGGCGATAAAAAATGGGGAATGCAAATAAGAATAAAATGAGAAAGTTGGTTTCGCTATGCGCAGTCGGCATGGTGTTCTTTATGCTGTTTTCGCTTGTGCCGTCGTTTACATCCGTGGTTCCGGCTGATGCTGCTTTCTCTTCTGTTACGATAACAGATGTAAAGCCTACGGAGTTGCATCCCGGTGATACAAAAGAGGTCATTGTGACGGTGAAAAACAATGGAGGAAGAGATGCGAGAGATATTAGATTGGCGTTTCAAGGCACTGAAACCGTATCGCTCATAGGATCTACCGTAGTCCACATAAATACGTTGAACTCGTGGTGCTGGAAGGAAGTGGAAATTACGGTGCACGTGAAAGAAGAAGCACCTAATGGTGTTTATCCTATTCCAGTAACTTGCAAGTGGAGGGGATACTATTTTGATCCTTCGGAAGGCTATGTAGCTACTGACACAATAAATGTGTCATTAGGAATATCTTTCAACGTAATAGGAAGGGTAGTGATAAACATTGGTGATATAAGCACGGACCCTACGGACATAAGACCAGGAGATGAGGACGTTGAAATAAGAGCATTTATAGAGAACAGTGGAGAAGCAGCGGCAAAGGATATCGAAGCGATATTAATTTGCGAGGATAAATTCAAACCTGCATGGTCTGGAACAGACCGCTCGTACATAGGCAGGTTAAATTCGGGCGATTCGAAAGAGGCGATATTCCATATTGACATTGCAGACAACGTAGAATCGAATACATACCGCATACCGCTGCAGATAAGATATAAAGATACGAAGGGCGGAGAATACGAGGTGATGCGGGAGATAAACATACTGGTGGAGCCGAAACCGGAATTTGAAATCGTTTCTTACTATACGGAGCCCGCGAACATAAGCGCAGGCGATACGGGTGTGAAACTGCACGTGAGAATAAGAAATATAGGTTCAGAGAAGGCAGAATCTGTAAGTGTAAGGTCAACGGGAGAAGTGGAAGTGCCTTTTGAGTTCGATGTGAAAAGCGACTATGTGGGCAATTTGAAGGTAGAGGAGGAATGGACTGCGGTTCTAAAATTCGATGTGGATACGGATGCCTCGCTGAAAGCATATCAGCAGGGCATAGAGATAAGATGCACCGGAGACCGTGACTTAGGCGATTATAATGTGTATCTTTTCGATAAGATGATTCCGGTAAGCGTATCATCGAACAGTGCAGGAGGTATTTCAGTTCCGGTTCCAGGGTTTGAGGTTTTATTCGCATTAATTGCTCTTCTTATCGTATTTTTCTTTATACAAATGGGAATAAGAAAAAAGGAATAAGGTAAGGGAATGAAAGAATGAAAGAAGCATTGATAAAGATGGGTGAAGAGCAACTACAGCTAAAGCCAATATTGGGTGAATTAATGAGAGAAGAAGTTGAAGCAATATACCTATTCGGTTCTCATGCCAGGGGTAATGCAAAGCCAACTTCTGATATAGATATCTGCGTGCTTACAGTAAGGAATATTTCAAAACGTGTAAAAGAAGAAATATTGAGCAATTCATCCAGGCGGATAGATATTTCCATCTTTTGGGATCTTCCACCCACGATAAGATTCAGGATTTTAAAAGAAGGAAAACTGTTGTATAAAAAAGATGAAATAGAGTTACAAAGGATTAAAGTAGATACGCTCAGGTCCTATTTAGATGTTCAACCAATGATAATAAAGCACTGCGTTCGCATATTAGGTTGGATGAACGAAAATGTATGATGTAGAAAGAATCGGGAAGATAATAAGCGATATTGGAAGATACTTCCGAGATTTAGAAGAGTTGGATATAGAAAAAGTGGAAGATTTAGAGGATAAAAAGAACTTTTACGCCGTTTCGATGGTTTTGTTCTCTATTCTCAATAGAGCCATAGACATGGGGGATGAAATAGTGATGGCAAACAATCTGGGTATGCCGTCCACTTACAAAGAGATTTTTAGATTGTTGACCAAGAATAAGTTCATCGATAAGGATATTGGAGAAGAATTATCTAATTTAGTGTTTTATAGGAATTTGTTGTCTCACGAATACTACGATTTAACAGAAGAGGATGTTTTTGAAGTATTTAGAAGAATAGGCATTGTTAAGAAGTTTATTGAGGGAATGAAGGAATCATTTATAAAATGGCACTAAAAGAGAAGATAGGCATAGAAAGAGCATTGACAAAATTGGCTGCTTTCCAATGCCGGCATTATAAGAAGATAATCGTAGCTGCACTGATATTAACGGTATTTTTAGGCTGCGGCGCAACAGAACTGCATTTCCAAGGTAACATAGCAAAAGAAATGCCGGAAGATTTGCCTGTTTTCGTTCTGCAAGAAAAGATAGCGAGTAAGTTCAGAGGAGAAGAATTCATGATTATCGCGGTTTGCCTGGATAAGGAAACAAGCGCAAAAAACATACCACGTGATATAAGAGACCCAAAGATAATAGCATCGGTAGTTGAGTTACATGAACGGCTTGAAGCAGAATCTTCGATTGAAAGAGTTCAGTCGGTGGCACCTTTTTTTCAACAAGATGTGCCGGAGGATATAGAAGGGGTGAAGAAGAAGTTAGCTTCTGCTCCGGGTTCAGAAAGCTTTTTTAATGACGACTTTAGCATTATGCTCGTCTATGCCAGTCCAATAGCGGGATTAAGCGAAGAGAAGGTAAGAGAGGCGACGGACATGATACAAAACGACGTTGATGCGATTACAAAACCCGCGGGTGTGGAATATAGGATAACGGGTATGGCGCCGCTGATAATTGAACTATTAAGGTTGATGCGTGAGGATATGGTATTCACTACACTTGTGGCGGCGATAATCATTTTTGGATTATTGGCATTGCTGGAGCGGTCGTTCACGAAGGGCTTTCTCGTATTCCTGCCACTGATTTTTGCGATTACATGGACTTTCGGGACGATGGGATTCCTCGGCATACCTGTATCTATCAGCACGGTTATGATAGGTTCTGTTATCATCGGTTTGGGCGTCGAATACGGGATATTCATGGTATCGAGGTATTATGAAGAGAGGCGGGGCAAGAGTACGAGAGATGCATTGATAATTGCGGTCTCTAATATAGGAGCATCAACGTTTGGCTCTGCGGCGACTACAACTGCGGCTTTCTTCGCTTTAACGCTTTCCGTAATGCCGATGATTCAGCACTTAGGGCAGACGCTTGCTCTGGGTATAATTTTCTGCTGGGTAGCCGCCTCGGTAGTAAATCCATGCTTTATCGTGTTTGAGGAGCGTATAGAAGCAAGGAAATTAGCCGAAGGGCTGCAAAAATGAGAGATAAGCTAAGAGAATTGGGAAAAGGACCTTTGGATAAGTATGCGAAGTTCGTGTCGCATCACGCAATCATTGTTTTGGCTATATTTTTCATATTCACCATTTTCACGGGTTATCAAGCGTCTTTGATGGAAACCGCGGGGACGTCGCAGAAGGATTGGCTTCCAGAGGACATAGAAGTGATAAATACATTTGAGCTAATAGCAGACCAATTTGCGGGTAGTTTTGCCACTTCAACTATTGTCGTGGAGACAGAACCGAGATATGCAAAATCTGATGAGATACGTGATGTCCGCGACCCGGAGGTATTAAGATACGTTGACTTGCTCGCAGAACGAGCAAAGCTCGTTTATGGTGTTGTCGGTGCAGAAAGCGCCGCAGATGTTGTAAAAGGAGTGAACGGAGGTAGAATTCCACCTTCTTTGCGCAGTGTGAAGTCGCTGTTGGAGCATAACGAAATGGCGAACCAGAAGATAAGCAATTATATCAGCGACGATTATTCACTGACGGTGGTAAGGTTGAACTTGTTAGAGGATATAGATGCAGAGGAGGTGGTTGAAGAACTAAGAGAGGTAATAAATGTAGATAAACCGAAAGGTGTGTCGGTGGAAATTAGCGGTGATCCCGTGATAGAGGTAACGATGCAAGAACTCGCAGAGGAAACGATGGGAATGACATCGTTTGTCAGCTTTGCTTTAATCATACTCATTCTTATAATCCTATTTGCGTCTATTAAATATGGGCTTATTCCGCTGTTGACCATTGTTTTTGGTCTCACATGGGCGATAGGCACGCTTGTTCTGGCTGGATTCGAAATAACGCCGCAGACATCCGGTGTGATGGCAATGATAATGGGCATTGGTATAGATTTTGGGATACAGGTTACAAAGCGTTTTCGATATGAACTACAAATTCGCAAGAAGGAAGAAGCGATGGTGAACACGCTCTGCAATGTATTCTATCCGATGTGCATAACGACATTAGCGGCGGTAATAGGGTTTAAATGCCTTGCACTCGGTAAATTGCCAGTAATGTCCGATATGGGGACGATGATGGCAACGGGTGTGGTGTTCTGTATGGTTGCGGCGCTTACAGTGGTGCCGGCGATACTGGTGTTGTTTGAGAGGAAAAGCATTAAACCGAACTTTTTTTAGGGAACTTTTATATACCCAAAAATAAAGGGTGGATATAAATGAAAGAGAAAGCAAAAAAAATCAATAGTCTCGTAGCAGTGCTTTTTACTACCGTCTTCTTATTACTCCTTGCAATAGCTTCAGCTTCCGCTGCCGAAGGTCCTGCCGTTATGATTGTTGAGCATGTGGTGGAGCCTGAAGCCTTGATGCCCGGCGACACCGGAACTATTACAGTAACAATACGAAATATGGACACCAAATCATCAGAGACCGAGACAACGACTACTACAACTATGGGTTACACATCTTCTATTACGACGATATCAACGATAAGTGCAGAAATAGAAACTATACGGCTGAGCAGCAGAAGCAGAGACATAGAATGGTTGAGTGAAGGTTTTCAACGCTCTGAATACTACAACGTGGGTGCCTTAGGACCTGGAGAAAGCATAACAATCTCTTTACCGATAAAAGCCGCTACCTATGCCCATGACGGCACTTGTTTCCCTGAAGTGGTCATAGAGGTGGATACAGGAAAGAATGTACGCTTCCCAGTCAGTGTGAAAGTGGACAGCAGTGAAGTGGAAATATTTGAGAAGGACATACCTTCGGAGATTTCGCTCAGCGAGTCAAAGCAGATGGAGATGGTGGTAGCGAATAACAGACCAAATTCGGTGAGTGGTGTGAATGTGTTCGCGAAATCAAAAAGTGATGGGTTAGAATTCACGCCAGAGGGGATATTCATCGGTAATTTAGCGGCGTATGAAAAAAGAGCGGTGAATTTCACGCTTACCCCTCTTTTCGAAGGGGATAACGACATCTATTTCGAAGTCAATTACAAAAATGGTGATAATGTGCATCACAGTGAGTTTACATCGTCTGTGTTCGTAAAGAGCACCGCAGACGTGAAGCTTATCCTGGTGAATGCGCCTGAATTTGTTTTTAAAGAGGAGGTGGCAAAAATAGAGTTCGATGTGGCTAATGGAATGGCAAAGGATATTAAAGCGGTATCCGTGGTGCCAGCGATAGAAGGGCTCAGAATACTGCCTTCTGAATATTTCATCGGGGACATGGAAGTAGGGGACGTCTTTTCTGCTTCTTTTGATCTTTATACCCGCGATTTGAGTCTCGGTGATACCACAATACCCTTTACAGTGGTGTTCAAAGATGTTGACACGGACAAGCAATACGAAACAGAAGGTTACGAGGTGCATGTAGAGGTACGAGAACCGCAGAAGAGTGAGTTACCGAATCCGGCGCTCTCTGTTGTACTGCTTGCCATTCTTGTCTTAGTCGCTGTGCTTGTCTGGGTTAGGGTAAAGCGAAGGCGGGGAAGACAAAAGAGGGAATAGAATGAGAAGTTTTTAAAATTTCATTTTCAAGAAGCATCGTTTGTTTTGGGTTCCTCCTCCACTCCCCCTTCCGCCTTTTGCAATGCTTCACGACTTGCCACCTCGTATGCTTTTGACAGCAGCGATACGAGATTGACTTTACCAACGTAGAAAGGAGCATCTCCCAACCGTTTAAGAATTGCATTCTCTACCTCTGGACGAGCAGGATTAACAGAAAAGGAATCTAATGCATCACCTGCTTGCCAGAAAGAATCCAGACATTCCTCTAATGGTTTGGCTTGCTCACCCGTGGTGGAAACAGCACGCTCTGTTATCGCTTCACTTTCTTCTTCCACACTCGTAGCAGCGGCACGCTTTTCACGTAGCGCAGCGATAATCTCGTTCTTTGTTCGACCACGGAGTTTAAAGATAAGAAACGGGTCTTCGTCAAACCGCTCTGCGAGGAGATAGTAAACTGCAGCGATATGCTTACAGGGATTAGCCCAATCGGGACACGAGCACTCGGTTTCGAGTTCTTTCCTAACTCTTGGAAAAAGAGATATGCCTGCTTCGCTAAAAGCATCCTCGATATCGAGCGGCATTTCGCCGGAGAGCAACTTAGCCGCAAATATCGCCTTCGATGCCATTGCATCCGTTACTTTGTCCCATTCGGGTTCGGAAATCGGGTTCAATTGTATTTTGACTGTGTATGGTTTTGGTCGTGTGCCCTGAACCTTAGCGGTAACCTCACCTTTCTGGACGTCAATGGAAACTACCTGTCCTTTGCGTGCATAAGTGCGTCCTCGGGTCAGTCTTGCACCCATGTCGAAGGATTCAAGCACGTCAATCCATCTTTTTGACCACCACGTCTCGCCAATTGCTCCTCGTTTGCTCTTTGCCTTTATGCCCTCTTTTACTTCTTTCGGTTTCGCGGGTTTGTAATAGCCCCAGTAGCTTCCCCAGGTCATTTTTTGTTTGTTTTAAATTGGGTGTGTATTATATTATATTAATGTTGCAATTTGAGTGAACAAATCCAAATTCCTTGCTCCATTCTGAAACTTTGCCGGGATAAAAATCTTCTTTTTCGATTTTAGAAAAGTTTTTATATTGATTTCATCAATCTTAGCGATTACCTCAAAAAGAGATGGGCGAAACTGAAGCGGAAGTAGGGAGGGGAACAAGAAGCGATCTCCGGCATGATAACCATACGGTGTCATTGCTGACTGATCACTTAGTTTTTTCCCCTAAGTATAGGGGGAAGGTGTTGCTCGGCGAAGTGGCGGAGGCGGCGGAAGAAATTATCAGAGAAAACTGCAAAGAGCTCGATATTGAGGTTATAGACATGGCGGTGAACGTGGATCATGTTCATTTGTTTATCAAATACCCGCCGAAGTATTCGGTAAGCTGGATAGCGAAGCGGCTAAAGGGGTGAAGCAGCAAACAAACCCTTTTAGAAAAAGCCTTTACGGAAAAACGCTTCGCAGTGCGGGATAGATTTCCAGTGCTTAAAGAATGGTGCCCGGGGCATTTATGGGCTCCTTCTTGTTATCATGGTTCGGTGGGGCATGGCTGGGAGGTGGTAGAGAAGTATATTTCGGGGCAGAAGGGGTTAGAGAAAAAGGATGTCATACGAGGTGAGCGAGGGGAGCGGTATAGTTATGAGAAAGCGGATACTGTACCTGTAGTTGTGGTAGATGAGGAGAAGAAGAAAGTGCACAAAATCTGGTACATTACGCTTTATAACAAACTTTTTGGAGGGCAGCATCAAAAATAAAAAAGCGAAAAGCTTTTATATACATATGACAAAGGTGTAGTTTAAGTCATCGGGACTCGTGCTTAAGTACAGGCCTTGTACTTAAGTATGTGACTTCTCAAAAGAGAAGTAGGTGAAAATAAATGCAAAAGAAAACCATAGCGGGTTTGATAGCTATAATAGCGATTGTAGTGGTCGTGATGTTTGCAGGATGTATAGAAGAGGAAGAATCTGTACCAACTCCTACACCAACTCCTACACCAACTCCTACACCAACTCCTACACCAACACCCTCGCAGACGGCAACTTCCACACCAGCTCCGGAAACAACTTCTGCAATCGTATCCAAAATAATAGATGGGGACACTATAAAATTGCAAAATGGCGAACGAGTTAGACTGCTCGGGATTAATACACCAGAAAAGGGACAACCATACTACGAAGAAGCGACAAATAGGTTAAAGGAATTAATTGAAGGGAAAACCGTTACGTTGGAAAAGGATGCTGAGGATAAGGACCAATATGGAAGGCTGTTAAGGCATATTTATATTGATGATACATTTGTAAACTTCGAGATGGTTAGAGAAGGATATGCTAACGTCTACGTTATCTCTCAAAACACTAAATATTCACGCGAGTTTGAAAAAGCTGAAGAAGAAGCTAAAAATGCTAAAAGAGGAATATGGCAAACGTCAGAAGAGGATTTATCTAAATGCATCGGCATTCTCTACTTTCATTGGAATGCAGAAGGCAATGATTGTTATAATCTCAATGATGAGTATGTAACTTTCAAAAATACTTGCTCTCAGTCTCTTGATATGACAGGTTGGACTGTTAAAGACGAAGCGAATCATATCTACACTTTTCCATATTTTAACTTAGCGGGCAGTGCTACGGTTACGCTATATACAGGTGCTGGTATAGATACAACAGCAGAATTGTATTGGGATAGCAGCGGTTACAGATGTAACGCAATATGGAACAATGATGGCGATACGCTTTATTTAAGGGATATAAGTGGCAATTTAGTAATAAGCTACGGTTATGGTGGATTTGAATAACATGGCTACTGAATTTTATGTAGAAAGAGGAGAGAGAGCCCATGCAAATGGATGCGCCGTATTTCAATACGGCGTGGCGAGGCTGGGGCTTTAAAATCTCATGGTTTTTTAGCTGGGCTCCACCGCATCGCGGCTCAGCGTGAACACCTCTCTAAGCTGCTCCGTTGATAATTCCGTGAGCCATGCCTCGCCAGCACCGATAATAGAATCTGCAAGTTCCTTCTTCTGCTCTATCATCTGGTCTATGCGCTCTTCAAGCGTGCCGATGCAAACGAACTTATGAACCTGAACATTTTTCTTCTGCCCGATGCGGAAAACGCGGTCCGTTGCCTGGTTCTCAACTGCGGGATTCCACCACCGGTCAAAGTGGAAAACATGATTCGCAGCAGTCAGGTTGAGCCCAAGCCCACCTGCCTTGAGCGAAAGAACGAATAGCGGTGGTCCTTGAAGGTCACTCTGGAAACGCTGAATCATAACATCTCGCTGCTTCTTTGCTGTGCCCCCGTGCAAGAATAGCGTCTCGCCCCCTAACTTCTCCTGTAAATAGTGCCGCAACATAGCACCCATTCCTGCGAACTGCGTGAAAATCAGTGCTTTGTCGCCTTCTGCAAGCACCTCCTCAAGCATCTCTTCCAGCCGGGCGAGTTTTCCGGAACGCCCTTCCAGGATACTGCCGTCCTGGAGGAACAGCGCAGGGTGATTGCAGATTTGCTTCAGTTTCATCAAAGTAGCGAGCACCAGTCCTTTACGTTCGATTCCTTCGGACTTCTCTATTCTCTCAATCATTTCCGCAACCACAGCTTCGTAAAGTGATGCCTGCTCGCGCGTGAGGTTGTAGTAAACTTTCATCTCCATCTTTTCGGGTAAATCATTGATAACTTTAGGGTCGGTTTTCACACGCCGAAGGACAAATGGCTGAATCATGCGGCGAAGCATCTCGGCACGCTCTTTTTTTCGATATTTCTCAATGGGCAAAGCGAAGTTCGTGCGGAAATGTTGTGCAGATTTCAGGTATCCTGTGTTGAGGAAGTCCATGATAGACCAGAGTTCCGAGAGGCGGTTTTCTACCGGCGTCCCGGTGAGTGCGATTCTGTGCGCGGCTTTGAGCTTCTTTATCGCCTGCGTCTGTTTAGCAGCGGGATTTTTAATATTCTGCGCTTCGTCCAGCACGACATGCTGCCAGTGAACTGCGGAAAGCGTATCTTCGTCTCGATGCGCCAGTGCGTAGGTGCAGATGACGAGGTCGTTCTTTTTCGCTTCCCGTGCGAACTTCTTGCCCGTGAGTCTATCTGCGCCGTGATGAACCATGACTTTAAGTGAGGGTGCGAAACGTTCAACCTCCTTTTGCCAGTTGCCCACTACCGACATAGGGCATATTAGAAGTGTTGGTGCAAGGGAAAACTTCTTTCCTCGTTTACCCGAAACGCTGGAACGTTCATGCAGAAGAAGAGCGATTAGCTCGATGGTCTTCCCCAAACCCATATCGTCCGCTAAGCAAGCGCCAAGCCCGAATTTATTGAGGTATGCGAGCCAGGAAACGCCTTTTACCTGATAAGGACGAAGCTTACCTTTGAAGGTTTTCGGCGTCTTAACAGGTGTTACCTTAACTCCTTCAGAAAGACTTCTTAACATATCTTCGAGCCAGCCTTCCGTCTCCACTTTCACTACGGAAAGTCCTACCTCGGTTTCCACGTCCTCTGCACCTCCGCCCAACCCAAGCTGCATCGCCTCGCCAAGCGTCATCTCACCGCTGCTGTGCTTCTTTTTGAAAAATTCAATTGCCGTTTCCACGTCCTCTGGTCGCAATTCCACCCACTGTCCTCGTACCTGAACCAGAGGCACCTTCAAAGAGGCTAACTGCTCGAATTCCGCTTCAGAAATCGTTTCATCTCCAATCGCCACTTCCCAGTCATAAGCGACAATCCCTTCGGTACCAAGAAGCCCTGAAGTTACCACTTTGCCGCTTGCATCCTTCACGGGCTTCAGCTTGAGTTTTACACCCATACGTGCAGCAGGTTTTTCCCACCACGATGGAAGGAGGACACCGAAACCACTCTGCTCCAGAAGAGGCGCCGACTCACGCAGGAAGGAATAAGCCTGCTCTGCGTTCAGTTCCAAACCAACGGGACGTGCAGTTTGCAAACTCTGCTCAATATCGGAAAAAGCCCGTGATGCTTTCCCCAGGTCTGCGAGCAATTGTTCCTGTGGATTTTCAAATCTACGTTTGAGAAAAGTAAGCGTGCTTGACCTCGTTTTCCACACCTCCTCCGCTGGAACCAACAGACTCCGGTCGTCTTTTGCCTGAAGGAAAAAACGGACCTCCCAGTTTTCTACATTGCCTGACTCTGACTCTGATTCTAACCCTGAATCTGACGCAGAAGGTGGTGGTTCAAGCCTAAAACAGGTGCGAAACGGCGCATCCGGCACCGCGGGCTGAAGTTGCGTGAGCCATGCCTGTATCTCGCTGTAAAAGGAGCTTAATACTTCGGTAGGTGCCGTAAGAGCAGAGTGCTCTGTTGATGTAGAGAGTGCACAAAGCCACTGTTCCAGTAAAGGGACAACTTTGGGACGGCGACCACGACGGGGTGGAAGTAGCGAAGTGGACGCTAAACTTTCACGTATAAATGCGTCAACAGTTTGATTAACAAAACTCAAAATTATATCCGCCGGCGACAGGGATAGCAACTGCGAGTTGTCTTTATCTTTGTCCGGGAATGCTCGGCAGCTTGGTGGCATCGCCTCTGCCAGTGCGTGCAAGCGTTCCGAGTCCTTTTCAGTAATCACCGCCACCCATGCAGCCCGAAAGTCATGTTCCCCGACTTTGATTGAAGGCGTAAACTGCTGTCTCGCAATAAGTTCAAGTGAGAACCTGGCTGCTTCAATCCAGAATCGTATGGAACTACCGAAAGCAAAGCCACGAGGAGGCTGCTCCGGCAGCCCGACTAAGAAATCAAATGCTAAATAGGGGTAGAAAGACAAGGTTTCGATGTCCCATCCCACTAACCAGGTTGCTTTATCAGCGCAGTAATCCTCTTCATCTTCTCGAATTAGCCATGGTGATGGCAGTGGACCTTTTTCCGTGGAGGGTAAGAGAAATGTTCTCTTATCAAACTTTAGAAAAGTTTGATCAAAATGCTTCGCTGACTTTAGAAAAGTTTGATCAAAATGCTTCGCTGACTTTGGAAATGTTTGATTTAAAAAAGTTTTATCGGAAATGTTTTCAATAACCTCCCTTAACTCATCGGCGGCGAGAGCAAAAGGATGTGCTTTTATTTTTGGCTTCTTAGGCTTTCGACCGCGACTTTTTGGGACTGCTGTTGGCAGAACGGAAGATTCAGCCCAGAGAAAAAGTCCTTCTTTATCCCATACTGCATGTAAGACCTGCATACGCCCAACCTCCTTATTCTTCTTCAAAAATATAGTGATTGATGTTAGTATTAATTATTAAACCCAGTAAAACAAAAATATTATCGAAATGATTCGCACAGAAAATCTGACGAAGGTTTACCGTATGGGAGAGGTGGAGGTTCAGGCACTGCGCGATGTGAATTTAGAGATACAAGATAGCGAGTTCATTGCGATAATAGGACCTTCGGGCTCGGGCAAGTCCACATTGCTCAATCTGATAGGCTGCCTGGATAAACCGACAAGCGGTGCGGTCTTCATAGATGGTATAGATACCGGTAAGCTAAGCGAAAACGGACTTGCGGAGATAAGGAGGGAGAAAATAGGATTCATATTCCAGCAGTTTAATCTCATCCATACGTTAAATGCGTTAGAAAATGTTGCACTTCCCATGTTCTTCGCTGGCATGAGACACGAGACACGAATGGAGAGAGCTGAGGAATTACTTGCAAAGGTCGGACTTGGAGACCGTATACACCACAAACCTTCAGAACTGAGTGGTGGGGAACAGCAGCGGATGGCGATTGCAAGAGCGCTTTCAAACGACCCTGAAATTATTATTGGCGACGAGCCGACTGGAAATATTGATACTGAAGCGGGGAAAGTAATAATGGACATCTTGGAAGGTTTGAATCGCGAGGGAAGGACGATAATCGTGGTGACGCACGATGCGGAGATTGCAGCCCGTGCAGGGAGAACAAAGAGGATGCGAGACGGAAAGGTACTTGATTGAGCAATGAGAGACAAATTTTTGCTGGCATTTCGGAGCATAAGGGCGCGAAGAACTCGTTCGATACTCACCGTGCTGGGTATTGCGGTGGGTATAGCGGCTATTGTTTCTTTGATGAGCGTAGGCTATGGTATGGAAGAGGCGATAACCGGTGAATTAACTGGAATGGCAGATATAATATCGGTGATGCCGGGCAAAATAATGGGTGCGACCTATGTAGAGATGGGAGGGTTTACCGATAGAGACGTCAAAGACTTGCAGCGGATAGGCGGTATAAAAGACATATCAGCAATGACGTACGACGCCGTAGAAGTGGAGTATCGTAATGAGAGAAAACCCACTTTTGTATTAGGTGGGGATACCAAAGAGCTGGAGAGCTTCTATGTGGAGCCTGTCGGGCTCAAGGAAGGGCGATGGCTCCGCGAGAATGATTATAAAGGATGCGTCATCGGAGACCGTGTAGCTAATGACTTCTTCGATGAGGTCATACACGTGAACGATAAGCTGGTAATAAATGGCGAGAAATTCATAGTAATTGGCGCTTTTGAAAAAGGGGACATGTTGTATGCTAATGACGTAGACCGCAACATTTTTCTCACGTTGCGCGCTGCAAAGGAGGTTCTGCAAACCGAGGAGATAAAACACATAATAGTGCGGGTCTATGACATAGATGAAGCAGAAGAGATAGCAGAGGAGATAGAGGAAACGATAAATGATAATCATGGCCTCGATGATTTCGCTACTGCAATGACGATGGGCAGCATGCTCGAGCAGATAGGGGATATTTTTAACATTATACGTGGCGTCTTGGTGGGAATAGCGGCAATCGCACTCATTGTTGCATCCATTGGCATAATGAACACGATGTTGATGTCCGTGATGGAGCGAACGCATGAGATCGGTGTGATGAAAGCGATAGGAGCAAAAAGCCGCGATGTACTCTCTCTTTTCCTACTCGAATCGAGTATGGTGAGTCTGGTGGGCGGTGTAGCTGGCTGCTTACTTGGTTGGGGTGTGGCTAAAGGCTTGAGCTTCATAGGCAGCACGGCATCTGGATTAGAAATCGCAGCGATTGTGAAGCCCGGAGTTCTACTCGGTGGAATAGCAGTTGCCTTGATTGTAGGTGTTCTATCAGGGTTCTATCCCGCGAGGAAGGCGTCAAAGATGAGTCCAGTTGAAGCAGTGAGGTACGGGTAGAGAGAATTTTTGAAAATGTCCTTTTGGAGTACTGCCAAGTGTTTGCCACAGCATCTTCACAATATTCTGAGATTGGGCATTCATCGCATCTCGGATTTTGAGCTCTACAAATTTGCCGTCCGAATTCTATCAGAGCCAAATGAGCCTTCGTTCTCTGATCGGGTGATATTTCTGCTTCAAGTTTCGTCCTCAAAGTTTCATAAGCATCTGTTCTACTAAACCCGCAAATCGCTCACGGAATCTCTCGGGTAGAATCTTCACTATTTTTTGAATTTTTATTGCCGTGCTCATCACTTGGCGGCACTTGCCCCGCAGATATATCTCATATTACATTGCGAGCATCCCTTTTTTCTTCCAAACTGGTTTATCACCATTATCGCCAGGAAAACCACCAAACAAATTCCACCAGTTATTATGAATTCTCTGTGTAAAAACATCGCGAGTGGGATGGTGATAATTGGAATGATCATGAGCAAAACCCAAGTCATGGCCGCCAGTTTCATTCCGAATTCGTAATTGCCTGATTTTTCTTTGAACAAACACGAACTCAATTTGCCCCACCCGGAACCACACCATTTGTTGTAGTAGTAGCAATGCGTACACAGATGCTTCCTTAAAACGAAAACCAGCATCACTAATGTAAATATCAAATAAATAATAGAAACTACCGGCAGTCCCGCAAGTTTCAGCGCAGACATTCCATAACTGGCAAATCCGAACCACAACAACAGCAATACATTAGTTAAAACCACTATCATCTTCGGATAATCCTCCAAACCTTTTTCGTATAGTTTTTGTTCCATACTTTATACCTCCTTTAAAACTTTTAATCTTTTCTTGTTATATATAAAAATTGCTATTTTTTCAGCACTCTTTCAATTTCCATATTGTGGGCACAAATCAAATAATAAATAATCCAACCTTTAAACTCGCCCCATTTCTCCCTGAACTCTCTCACGACATCCCCATATTGAAGCTGTCCATCGAAGTAGAAGTGTGATACCGATTTTCTCGACCCGAGGTCGTCAGGAACGCATAGATTCATCCGCCCTGATGTCGTAATTAAAATTAATTCTGCACTCCACATGCCAATTCCCTTAAACTTCATCAATTCCTTGATTGCTTCTTCATCATCTAATCTTTTAATTCCCTCCAAATCGCGTAACCAGTGCTCCGGTCATCACATAAGCAACTTGTAAAGAAATTTGTTGTTGAATTATTATCCTAATTGCTCCTTCGAAAACGCTCGCCCCAATCCCCGGCGGTCTCAGGCCATAAAGTTCGTTCTTTACCCTACGAAGTATTTTGTCTCGATCCATAAAATTATATAATTCACCGAGATCATCTTTTAATATAAAAATATCTGTTATTTCCTTTAATAAATAAGTCTTTTCTTTCGCATCGATTTTTGAGAATACATCTACCTCTAACTTTGGTTTCTCACATGTACCTATTGAACCGATTGCTAATGGGATTATCTTATCCCCCATCTTAAATGCCCTTCTCCAAACCCCTTCCTTGTAAGTTTCTTTCTGGTTGCGGCTCCTCAGACGAATAGAATCTCCACTACAAGTCGAAATTATAAGGCGCTTTTGGTCTGCACGCTTTCTGTAAAGACTGTATATCCTTAATGATCATAAGCCATCCGATGCCGACGATTGGGACAGCTATACAAAACAAAATAGAGGATTATGAATGAAATATGTGAATCCATAAAAAGTCATCAAACAAATCGCTCCTACAATTGCTAAAAATAAGGATAATTTAACGGTTAGTATCTATCCCAATACAACGGGCGTATTTCTTATGCCCCAAAAAGTAATTATTAAATACAATATTGCCCCCTCTAAAATATATATCGAGAGGAGACCCAAAACAGAAGCTACGCTAAGTAACATTGAACTCGCAATGTGGGGGATAGAGAATGGTATAAATTCCCATCTACTAACGACAAAGTAATCCTTCAGAAACGATTTTTGGTTCATTTTTTAGATATTGTCATTTTAGTCTAATAGTAATCTAATAGCAGGTATCCAGTCATCATTTTTTTTCCCATTTGCATCTATAAATTCTGAGCAGGTTATTGTTCCTCCTGTTGCATTAAATTCCTTTTTATGGATTATCTGCGAATAAGATCCCGTTTTTATATTGTAAATCTACACAGTTAAAAGGTTTTCTATTTTTAGGTGGATCGAAAAACATAAGGAATATGGGAGCGTGCTTGGTTGAGCGATGAAGGATGCATTTCTGTTAGTGTATAGGAACATAAAGGAGCGAAAAACTCGTTCGATACTGACGATGCTGGGGATCGTCGTGGGTATAGCGGCGGTAGTCGCAATAATGTCCATTAGCTACGGCATGCAGGAGTCAATAACGGAACAACTAAGCGAGATGGCGGATATTATTATGGTAACGCCAGGGAGTGTGGAATTAGGCAGTTTTGGCGAATTTGGCAGCTTTACTGAACGTGATTTGAAGGATGTAGAACGGATAAGTGGCGTGAAAGACGCTGCGGCAATGATGGGCGAAATGCAAGAAGTGGAATACCGCGGCGAGAAGGTTATGGTGGAAATCGTTGGTATTGAACCAAGAGATATGGATGCGGTATTTGGAGAGACGGTGAAGCTGGAAGAAGACAGTGACAGTGGGACAAGTGCATCGGGACGAGGATTACGGGAGAATGACCGCAAAGCATGTGAAATCGGGTATAGCGTTGCCAATGATTATTTTGACGATGAGATTGGGGTTAACGACAGGCTAACGATAAATGGAAGCAAATTCAGGGTCATTGGGGTATTGGAAAAGCAAGGAGGATTCCGGTCCAATGTGGATGCGCAGATATACGTAACGAAAAGGGATGCGGTTAATATTTTCAATACCGATGATATTTCAACCATCTTCGTGCGTGTGCGGGATATAGGAGAAGCGGAGGAGATAGCAGATGAAATAGAGGAGCGAATAGATGAGAACCACAAACTGGATGATTTTACGTCTGCAATGGCGATGGGCGGTGCGATAGAGGATTTAGAATACATTTTCGGGATACTGCGATTTTTTTTACTCGCCATCGCTTCCATATCGCTTATCGTGGCTGCTATGGGGATAATGAACACTACGTTGATGTCCGTGATGGAGCGAACGCATGAGATTGGCGTGATGAAAGCAATAGGAGCGAAGAACAGGAATATTCTTTTCCTCTTTCTAATGGAAGCGGGAATGGTGAGCGTGGTAGGTGGCGTTTGTGGCTGTATCGTCGGCGTCATTGGCGCTCAAGCGATAAGTTTCGGCATACAGACTTTATTTGACGTGGAAATTGCAGCGGTTGTGAAACCAGAAGTTCTACTTGGTGGAGTCGCGGTTGCGATGCTCGTGGGTATTCTGTCCGGGTTGTATCCGGCGAGGAAAGCATCAAAGATGAGTCCTGTGGAAGCGGTGAGGTATGAGTAGAAAAATTCCAAATCACAAGCACCAAATAACAAACAAAATTCAAATTCAAATCCTAATTCCAAAATTCAAAACAATCTTTTCTTAAAAAGAAAATTTCAATTCACCAAAAACTTAAATATTAGTAAACCTTACTTTACGAATATGGAACTGAAAAGAATAGAACAATTCAACGATTGGTGGACCAGTGGCAAGGTAAGAGCGAACTTGCTAAAACCCTATAAAAGACCCCTATTCCACGAGATACTGAAATATATGGACGACAGACAAATAATCCTCGTCTATGGACTCCGGAGAGCAGGGAAGACAACCCTCTTATACCAGGTCATACAGCATTTGTTACATGAAGGCGTAGACCCCGGCAACATCCTTTACTTCTCCTTTGATGTCACAAAAGCAGAGATAGAAGACATGCTTCGAACCTACGAACAGGAGAAACTGAGGAGAAATTTCGACACCGCGGAAAGAATCTTCATCTTCTTTGATGAAATCCACAAAACTGAGAACTGGCAGAACGAGTTGAAAATATTCTATGACTTATATCCAAACATCAAATTCTTTATCTGCGGTTCCGCATCCATAAACATACAGAAAAGAGCGAAAGAAAGTCTTGCGGGTCGCATGTATGATTTCATGCTAAAACCACTCAGTTTTAAAGAATTCCTGAAGTTGAAAGGTATAGAGGTGAAGTTCGAGGAGTGGCAGATATATGAGAGAAGGGTTTTACCACTGTTCCACGATTACCTCTTGAAAGGTAGCTTCCCGGAAATAGTGGAAGAAGAAAGCGAAGAAAAGATAAGGAACTACCTCCGGAACAACGTGATAGAACGGATAATCTTCGTTGATTTGCCTGCTGAGTTCGGATTAAAGGATATGGAACTGTTGAAAACACTGGTAGAACTCGTGGCGAGAAATCCCGGGCTGAGAATAAACTACGATGCGCTATCAAGGGATTTGAAGAGGAGCAAACCCACAATCATCCACTACATTTCTTACCTCGAATACGCATTGATACTGAAACTCGTTCGCAACCTTAGACCGGGCTTCATGGCTACTTCGAGGAAAATGAGAAAGGCATATCCTAACAATGTGGCGTTCTCTCATATTTTCGCTTCCGAAGACAATTTCGGAAAAGTGATAGAAACTGCCGTTTTACAGGAATTAGATGCTGAATTCTACTTCCGCGATAACGCCACAGAAATTGACTTCATCCTGAAGAATGGAAAAATTGTACCAGTCGAGGTAAAATACGGTAAAGTGGAACTCAAACAGTTCCTGCGTGCACTGGATAAAATCGAGCTTGATTACGGTTTCGTAATAACCCGCGATATCTATAAAGAGGAGGAAATAAACGGTAAGCAGATATTCATGATACCCGCATGGGCTTTCGTGCTGTTTAAAGATGAGTTCCTTAAATAAACATGGTTAATATTAAAACAATGATAACATCTGAAATAAAAAAAGGATAGCCCTGATTTCTCTTAATTCCTTCGTAGAATCCCCAGTCTTGGGAGTTATC
>JAGXOS010000150.1 GCA_023659775.1 Methanomicrobia archaeon LH_S14
AAGGGCATAAAAGGGAAAGAGGAAAGCGAAGCAGGAGGGACAGAAGATGGAAGATAAATTAAAAACACGATTAGGGGAGAAGAACTACCAGAAACTTATCGGAATAGATAACCCGGAACTTCATCAATTCATTGCTAAGTACGTAGAGCTTTGCAATCCTGATAAAGTTTTCGTCTGCACCGATTCACCAGAGGATATCCAATACATCAGGCAAGAAACGATAAGAACCGGAGAGGAGAAGGAACTTGCTATGGAAGGTCATACGGTTCATTTCGATGGCTATTACGACCAGGCAAGGGATAAGAAAAATACTAAGTTCCTTCTACCACCGGGTGTTGATTTAGGTCTTAATCTAAACGCAATGGAGAGGGAAGAAGGACTCAAAGAAATTCATGACATTATGCGAGACATCATGCGGGGGCACCAGTTGTTTGTGCTATTCTTCTGTTTGGGACCCCTCAACTCCCAATTCTCAATACCCGCTGTTCAACTTACCGATTCCGGTTATGTAGCCCATTCGGAGGACCTGTTGTATAGATTGGGTTATGAAGAGTTCGTAAGATTGGGGAAATCCGCACGGTTCTTCAAGTTCGTGCATTCCGCCGGCGAATTGGACCAGAGGATGACCTCAAGGAATATCAACAAACGCCGGGTGTATATTGACCTTGAGGATGAAACTGTGTATACTGCAAATACGCAGTATGGCGGCAATACCATAGGACTTAAGAAGTTAGCAATGCGCCCTGCAATAAATCGAGCATCAAAGGAAGGCTGGCTGACAGAACACATGTTTATCATGGCTGTGCATGGTCCATCGAAGAGGGTAACTTATTTTACGGGTGCGTTTCCCTCTCTCTGCGGAAAGACTTCTACATCCATGCTGCTGGGAGAAACCATAATTGGGGATGATATAGCATACCTGAGGAAAAGGGACGGAGTAATACGTGCAGTCAATCCAGAGAAGGGAATATTTGGAATAATACACGGCATAAACTCTGAGGACGACCCCCTGATTTGGAAGACACTCCACAGTCCAGGTGAGATTATATTTTCAAATGTGCTGGTTACAGAAGAAAAAGGCGTCCACTGGATTGGTAAGAATGAAGCTCAGCCCAAAAAGGGTTTACATCACTCCGGTGAATGGACACCGGGAAAGAAAGACGCAGAGGGTAACGAAATATCACTTTCGCATCCAAATGCCAGGTTCACACTTAACATGCGACTTATAGAGAATTTTGACACGGAGTTTGACAATCCTGAAGGCGTCGCAGTAGGCGGGATAATATACGGCGGGAGAGATTCAGACACGAAAGTGCCGGTTGAGGAATCCTTTGACTGGGTGCATGGCGTTATCACAATAGGTGCCGCACTAGAGTCGGAAACGACAGCCGCAACGCTGGGAAAAGAAGGAGTGCGAAAAATCAATCCCATGTCAAACCTGGATTTCCTTTCCATACCTATCGGGAAATATATAGAAAATTATCTGAATTTTGGCGAGGAATTAAAAAATCCGCCTCCTATATTCTCTGTGAATTATTTTCTACGAGACGCGGATGGAAATTTCATGAATGATAAAACGGATAAAGCAGTGTGGCTTAAATGGATGGAACTGCGTTCACATCGCGAAGTTGAGGCAATAAAAACACCTACGGGGCTCATACCAAAATATGAAGACCTTAAGAGGCTGTTTAGGGAGGTGCTTGATAAAGAGTATTCTGAAAAGGACTACATCGAACAATTCACGGTAAGGGTTGCAGAGAATTTAGCCAGAATTGAGCGAGTGGAGGCGTTCTACAAGACAAAAGTTCCTGATACGCCACAAATAGTGTTTGAAGTATTAGAAGAGCAAAAGCAAAGGCTAAGCCTCGCAAGGGAGAAATACAGGGATTATATTTCGCCAAACAAACTTTCTTTCACAAAGAAAGTTTGATCAAAGAAACATATATTTTTTAGTAAAGGTTTTTGCTTGCAAAAAAGTTTTTTGTAAAAAGAAATTGAGAGTGTATTGAAATTAAAATGATAGAAATATGCCTCGTGGTCTAATCAAGCTGAGGGTTAAATCCCACC
>JAGXOS010000151.1 GCA_023659775.1 Methanomicrobia archaeon LH_S14
GCGCCCATTTGTCCATGTTAATTTTTTACGAGCCCTAAGCGCTAATATTAATGAAATAAATGACATTAACCCTGATTTTGTAATAGATACTGGAGATATAGCTGATTTTGCTGATGAGGGTCATTACAGAAGATATCTCGAAGTCTTTGATTCTCTTAACAACTCATCAATCGCCGTTTATACGGTGCCTGGAAATCATGATGGACGTAACTGGCTTCAATTAAATGACCCAGTTCTCATTGAATTTTACAATGCAATCATAAACCGACCTGAGAACTGCACAGATTTGATTCCACCGAATAACTATACTTTTGAACACAATGGTTATCTCTTCATCGGTTTAGACTCAGGGGAAGATTACAATGTTTGGTCTAGCTTGCCATTTGATGGTCCCCTGAGGGTTCTGGCTTAGGTAATGATCAAATGAACGAGTTAATTGGCCTGAATAAAAATATGCCTAAAATTATTTTTATGCATAATCCAGCGATAAATAGTGAGGATGATGAAGATGGATGGGGTCCTGAAGATCCTGTTCCACCTAATGGTCCTGGAGGAAATGATGCGTGCATCGCAAATAACCGATGGGAATTCATTAATTATACAAAGGATAATAATGCCTCGCTTGTTCTCACAGGTCATACACATGAAGGAAAAGTTTTTAATTCTGATGGTAATCCAATTTATGGTAATGTATGGAGGAAATATTTATGGCCACTATTTATCCAAACACCAAGCATTACTTTAGATGCAGAAAGACATGGATACCGGGAATTTTTTGTCAAGGCAGACAGAATCGAACAGACGTATCACCACCATGGTAACTATAACTATATGAAGGCTATAATTGGCTCACCTGTAACCCTTCATGCTTTTGACTCTCAGGAAAAGCACACAGGAATAAACATAACTTCTGGAGAATCCGAGCGTGATATTCCACGTTCATTTTACTTTAGTAACTATACTTTTGAGACCATAAATGAAGCAAATGAAACGGTTAACGAGACAATGCCCGAAAAGATTTTATTATACGATGTTAGCGAGGATTATTTATTCAAGGTCGTTGCAAACCTTACCGAAGAACAGAAGCAGTCACCAGAAATAGAACATTTCAACTTCACCGTAGAGCGACAAACAACAAATGGCTCGCGTACAATCATATTCTACTCCAACATCTCCCTTTTCGAAAACACAACTGCTACTTTACCGTTCAATCTGACCACAAGAAATTACGCTATGGAAATAGATTACGACGGAGATGAGATAATTGATGAAACAAAATCTCCTGATTTTATTTATGTAGATTACATGCCAAAAGCAGAAATCATTTCGCCGATTAATAATTCAACCTATCTATGCGGAGAAGAAATAGCCTTCAATGGGACTGGAACAGACCCTGAAGATGGACTTTTGACCAATGAATCATTGGTTTGGTTTTCTGATATCGACGGCATGATCGGTATTGGAAATGAATTTAGAAACGCTAATCTCTCAGTAGGAAACCACAATATTACATTAAGAGTCAATGACACTTTAGACCAGATGAATACGAGCACCGTATCCATTTTTATCAGGTCGACCCAACCAGATATGTTCATAGATATTTTGAAAAGCGATGAAGTTCCCGGAATTGAACCGCACACAGAGCTAATAGAAACATTAGCTGACAAGACATGCAATTTAACCGTCTACATCAAAAATACGGGATATGGAACGTTGAACAATACCAAAATACTCACAAATGTAACTATTACGAAAGATGTAGGGAATATAAACGAAGGTGAGGAAAAGTTCGTATCAATTCAGTTTACACCGACTACACCCGGCTTATTTGCGCTAAATGTAACGGTTACATCTGACGAAATTGAGAAGAACGTAACAAGGGGACTCTTAGTGGAAAAATTCGGTTTAAAAGTATCAATTCCAAAGACGGAATATAATCAGAGTGAGCCGGTTCCAATAAACATCTCAGTAACAAACGAAGTGCCAAATATACGGTTTATTGATTTGAAAATTGAGATTAACATCAGCAATCCAATCTATAATCAAACATCTG
>JAGXOS010000152.1 GCA_023659775.1 Methanomicrobia archaeon LH_S14
TGCCACCACCAGCGCCGTCAAACGTTATGTAATCCACTTTGGCTTCCGATGCCACTTTCATCGTCCATGCCACATCTACTGGGCGGTAAGCACCGGTTTTTATCGTTACATATCTTGCACCTATACCACGTAGCCATTCGACATCCTCTACAAAACCGCGCTCCTCCGGGAATCCCACTCTGCTATGCCGCTCAAACGTCTTGAACAAGCCATCATTAAACGCTTCTTGAACCGCGATAGAAGGGTGAGAACTACTATTCGGCGATGCGTATCTGAGTACCCACACGAGGATGCGTATAGAGATGCGCTTTGCAATTTGGACTCAATTCTGACGTCTGTTGTCTCGGACAAGCCTGTAAAATGGCTGGTTAAGAGCCTGAAGCATGATCGGCAGATATTCGAAAGGCTGAGGGCGATACTCGAAAATGAAGACAAGAAATCAAGAGAGGTTGTAGAAGGGAAAATGAGGCGTTTTCTCTCTTCTTTAGAGAGAAAAGCGGCGACCAGTAAGAAGTATGTTCCACTCATTAAACAGATAAAGAAGTTCTGGAGTGGCTTGTTTTATACCTACGACCACGATTGTATCCCCAGGACAAACAACGACATGGAACGATTCATCTGGTAACTCAGAAAGAAGTGGAAAAGAATGACGGGCTGCACGCGTGTTGATGAATGGATTGCATACCGTGCTCCGACAGGAATTTACATGTTCAATTTGATTGGTATCAGTCCACCACTAAAAGAAATTGGTTTTTCTGTTGATCTGGCTGAAATACTCTCTTCTGTCTCTTATGAATCGTACAGGCACTGTATGGAGGAATATGATAGGCAGAAAGAGGAGATTGAAAGGATGAATAAGGAGGTTGCTGCGTGGGAGTGAAATGTGAAATTATCTCTCAAATTACATCTGGCATGAAAGGCTCTTCCCGATGAAGAGAAGAGGCGGCAAGCCAACTCCGCTGACTTGTGAACTCGTTATCCCGCTTGAAAACGCTGTTCCGTATCTTAAAGTGGTAAAAAGAATAACAGTAAGATGCTGGATGAATATACATGTGGAATCGCATGTTGTGGGAAAAGAGAAAGCACTACTGATGTTAACGCACCTGTGCGATGTAAGAGAGCCAAAAGCATACCTCGCCCATATATCTCTTATTCCAGTCCTTACAAGACTCGGGATAAAGTTTGGTGGAGTCCCTTATGGTGTCGGCATCTGGAACGTCCCCTTCATAAAGGACAAATGTGAGAAGAAGAGGCTTAAGATCTACAAAGCGTATAAGAAAGAGGTTGACCCGAGAAACATTTTAAATCCGCATAAATTCTTCGCGGTGAAGACAAAAATGGCAAATATACTGGGAATAACGTTTAAACCGCCTCTGTTCACTCTGCTCATCCACCTTGCAACTTTGACAACGCCGATTTTTGGTAAACTTGTATCTCCCAGGGAAGAGTTTAAAGAGGAATCGGTACTTGAAAAGACGGTATACTCCTGTATTAAATGTGGGAGCTGTGCCGCTGTCTGTCCGGTGTATCTTGTTACTAATGAAGAAGCAGTGGTTCCAAAGAACAAGCTCTATCTTGCTAAAAAACTGCTCGAGGGAGAAGAGATATCGAAGAGCGATTCGGATAAGGTCTTTTTATGCACGCATTGCGGGATGTGCAGAGAAGTATGTCAGAATGACCTGGACCTTGTCGCAGCATGGACAGAGCTGGAGAAGATGCTTGCAGATAGATTTGGCAAGCCGGAAGAAGCTATAAGGGACTTCGTTTCGACGATGGAATCAAGTGAAGAATACTGGAGGTTTGTATATGCCCAAAAAATATAGTATCGAAGTGATACCGACACCACCGAGATATCCACCAATCGGGAAGTTCGAGATAGAAAGAGGAGAGAACTGCATAAATTGTGGAAGGTGCGCAATGGCTTGCGTCTACGAAGTCCATAAAAGACAGGAAGAAGACCCAAGATGTATGGCAGAGCCCGTTAATTATCGCTGCCGGGGGTGCTTCCGCTGTATCCAGGAGTGCCCGAGAGAGGCGTTGACTATCA
>JAGXOS010000153.1 GCA_023659775.1 Methanomicrobia archaeon LH_S14
GTAACTACTCACCCCCCACCGCAAAGTTTATTATTAATGAAAGTATATCCCATATCGTAATGGTTGTAAATAAAATATTTCGTTTGATGGATGGAGAATACGATGCGCATACCTACTCGCGATGAGATCCGTGCTGCTTACCGGCAAGGGGAAGAGGCTACCATTCAACTATTCGATTACCTCGCCTGGGAATTGCAGACCCTGCAGGATCAGTTGCAATCCCTGCAAGATCAACTGAACAAGAACAGTAAAAACAGCAGCAAGCCCCCTTCTAGCGATGGTCTCAAAAAGACACCCCGCACCAAAAGCCAGAGAAAACCGGGCAACAAGAAGAACGGCGGGCAGGAGGGGCATGTTGGTCACACCCTTGAACTGGTGGACGAACCGGATTATATAGTAGTGCACGCTGCGGATCAATGTGACCGGTGCGGCGCAACTCTCGAAGATGTCGAAGCGGAGGATCACCAAAGACGACAGGTCTTTGACATCCCGCCCGTAAAAATCGAAGTAACGGAACATCGGGCAGAGATCAAGACGTGTCCTCACTGTAACGCACGAAACATGGCTTCGTTTCCATCGGACGTCACCGCATCGGTGCAATATGGCAGTCGCATCAGGGCAATGGCGGTCTACCAGAACAACTACCAGTTTGTCCCGTTGGAACGCATCGGAGACTTTTTCGAGGATATTTTCGATCATCGCCCTTCGGAAGCGATCATCCTCCAGGCGAATGCAACATGTGCAGAGAACGTAAAACCAGCCAATGATGCGATTAAAGAGCAGTTGATAAACGCTCACGTAGTTAATTTCGATGAAACGGGTTTACAAGTGGAGGGTAAGCTGAACTGGCTGCATGTTGCCAGCACTCCGAATTTGACGTATTATGGTGTGCATCCGAAGCGTGGCAAGGATGCGATGGACGCGATGGGGATTTTATCAGAATTCGGAGGAGTTGCTGTGCACGATCACTGGAGCCCCTATTTCAATTACACTGACGTAATACACGGGCTTTGCAATGCTCACCACCTGAGAGACCTCGAATTCGCTCACGAACAGTACGAACAGGACTGGGCAGAAGATATGAGCCAATGCTTGCTTGATATCAAGAAAGAGGTGGATCAAGCTCGCCTGTACACAGATAAGCTCGATTCCGATAAAATCGAGGAGTTCGAAGGGAGATTTGATAAGATTATTGCGGAAGGACTTGAACGGAACCCGCCGCCTCCGAAAGAACCAGGAAAGAGGGGCAGGGTTCAACAATCCCCGCCCAAAAATCTGCTTGATCGGTTAGAGGAGCACAAACGGGAAGTGCTGGCATTTATGTACGATTTTGATGTGCCGTTTGACAATAACCTGGCTGAACGGGACGTACGGATGATGAAACTGAGACAGAAGATCTCAGGCACCTTCCGGACTGCTGGAGGGGCAGATGTGTTCTGTAGTATTCGCGGATATATATCTACCGTGCGGAAGAACGGGCATCATGTGCTCGATGCGATTCAGGATGCGCTTGCCGGGAGGCCGTTTATTCCATCCGGCTGTGTAGGTGAGTAGTTACAAAAAATTTTTGTTTATTTTCCTTATTGCTTTTATCAGTGCGTCGGGAGTGATGTCAAATACTACATTATTTGAGTCACATTGTGAACAGAAAGCAGTTTCTATAAATTCTCGTTTACCAGCAGTTCTGAAGAAGCAGTATTCTATTCCATGATTCTGTTTCATATTCAGTCTTAGTATCCCTCTGTCACTTTCGTCCTTAATACCCTCAACGAGGAAAAGTCTCCGCGGGAAAGTGCCTTTAAAACCGCAATCTGCACATTCTACCGATCTGAAGTCCCTGAAGCCTTTCCTCTTATCCAACTTTTCTATTTCCCTCTCCGATAGTTCACGGACTCTTATTATGTTCTTCATGTTCTATTTTTACTTCTTTCTTCTTTCATCCCAATACTTATTTCTTTAACCTGAATTTCAAAGCATAATTTTAAGCTTTTCGATTTTTAAATCAGCTATTCAACCCAGAAGAACGT
>JAGXOS010000154.1 GCA_023659775.1 Methanomicrobia archaeon LH_S14
ATCAAAAGGCAGCATATTCTTATTTGTTATTATATTCGCTTTTTCCAATTTCTTTGCAACCGCATCCCCGCCTCCATAGCCACGAACGTCAACCGCAATTTGATGTGACTCGGTAAAACCTTTATGCTCGCATAAAACCTCAAATCCTTCTTCGTATAAACTCTGCGCTAACGCTTTTGCATTTGATAGTATCTGCGATGCATACTCCGCACCAAAGTGCTTCATCTCCACTAATGTAACCGCCAATCCGGCAACGTGATGCAGATGATGGTTGCTCACCGTCCCCGGGAACACCGCTTTATCTATTCTGCCACTTAAGCCATGCCCACACAGTATTATCGCACCTTGAGGACCCGGAAAGGTTTTATGCGTGCTGCTCGTGACAACATCTGCTTCTTCTCTTAGCGGGTCTTGAAATTTCTTACCCGCAATGAGACCCAGCACATGAGAGGCATCGTACACTATCTTCGCACCCACTTCATCCGCTGCCTCTCGCGCCTCCAGAACAGGATGAGGAAAAAGGAAAAGACTGCCTCCGAACAATATTAGCTTTGGCCTCTTTTCTTTTATCTCCTTCACCATCCTATCTGCATCTATATTCATCTCTTTTGAATCAAACGGGAGATTTTCCAATTTCAAATCACGTATCGCGGGCACCGAATACCTCGAATGGCTTATATGACCACCATCGGGCACGGTCAGTGCGGCTATTTTATCACCTGGCGAAGTAAGAGCGAATAAAGCAGCGATATTCGCATTTACACCCGAAGTCGGTTTTACGTTTACATGCTCCGCTTCGAAAAGCTCCTTCGCATAGCTTATTGCGCTCTCCTCTATCTCATCTATGTATTCGCACCCCTGGTAAAACCTGTGCCCAACATCTCCTTCTGCATATCTATGTGACAGGTCCGAAGCGAGGAGTAGCCTTACCGTATTGCTTGTGATGTTCTCGCTCGCGATCATCGGCAGTGCATTTTCGTAAAGTTCGTGATGCTTCCTTACCGCTTCTATTATCCTTTCTATCTCCTCTTGCATGCTTATCCTATCTCCGTAATTACTTTATATCCTGTGGTCTTATAAATCCTAAACTCGAAATCCGAAATACTATTTCCCTAACAATATAGAAAGAACAGCCATTCTCACTGGAACACCATAGAATGCTTGAAGGAAATACCTTGCGTTTTTCGCCTTGTCCACTTCCGCATCTATTTCATCTACTCTCGGGAGTGGATGCATGATTATCACATCCTCATTCTCCTTTATAAGCTCAGGAGTTATGCGATAAGTTCCCGCGACTTTGCTATATTCAGCAGGGTCTGGAAACCGCTCCTTTTGTATTCTCGTTACATATAAAACGTTCACTTCCTTTATAACTTCCTTTATATCTGTGGATTCAAAAACCTCAGCGCCTGCTTCTTTTAAGTCCATTTTTATCTCCTTCGGCATCCTCAACACTTCCGGCGATACAAAAAATAGCTTTGCTCCGTATAAAGACAATGCATAAGCCAAAGAATGCACTGTCCTTCCGTATTTCAGGTCCCCTATCAGCGCAATCCTGAGCCCGTCAAGCAAACCCTCCCTTTTTATCGTGTACAAATCGAGCAAGGTCTGCGTAGGATGCTGCCCTGCACCATCGCCCGCGTTTATTATCGGGACGGAGGAGAAAGAAGCAGCCATTCTCGATGCCCCTTCCCGTGGATGTCTGAGCGCTATTACGTCACAATACCCTGATACCGTCCTTATTGTATCAGCTAAATTTTCACCTTTAGCCACTGAACTTGTTTCTGTTGAAGACAAATTTATTACGTCGCCGCCTAATCTCTTCATCGCCGTTTCAAAAGAGAACCTTGTACGGGTGCTTGGTTCGTAGAAGAGATTAGCAAGTATTTTTCCCTCTAATAAATCGCTTTCCCTCCCCTCTTCCGGACCCTGTGCCCGTGCATATATCTCCAACTTCTCTGCCCTGTTTAATACGTAATCTATCTCTTCCTTTGAGAAATCGCGTGTCGAAATG
>JAGXOS010000155.1 GCA_023659775.1 Methanomicrobia archaeon LH_S14
GTTAATCCAAAGAAAGAATTAACCATATCTGATTTTGAGCGTTTGGAGAAAGAAGCATTAGAGAGAGCATTAGAAATATGGAGAACAAGAGACCTGCATGATAGACTTTTTAAGTGGCTAAGAGCAGAGAATCTGCCTCAACCAGAAATTCCTAAGGATGACAAGAAATATTTTAGAGAGATTGCCGTTGGCTGGAAGCGATTAGGTAAAGAACGTCCTCCGGGATTAATTAGTAGGTCTGAGTATCGTAGGATGATGAGAGACCTTTCAAGCGAATATCCAGTTATAAAAGTTCTATTAATGAAATTTATAGATTATGTTTGTATCGTAGATGATATTACGTGGATAATAGAAGGAAAACAGAAATTAAATCCCGAAGCCATAGTGCAAATTATGGAGTATTACGATTTATTCACCGAAGATAATCCAATATACGAAGTGAGGAAAGCAATAGTGTGTGAAGAAACGAATCCTACGCATGAAAGTACTTGTAGAGAAAATAACATTGAAGTATTTTCTTTAAGTAAGATAGCTTGGAATACCTATATGGACCTTAAAGCTCTCGTATCGCAGCACCAGCAAGCATTCAAGCAGAAAGTAGTGCAGGCGTTCGCAGCCAAGCATTCAATGAGCATGGAGCACGTAGTAGAGGAGCACGGGGACGTGATAGAGAGGTATGTCTTGGAGAAATATAAAGGCATAGAGCGAGCAGTTTACAAGATACTGGAATTCAAACGCCCTGTTGTATTGAACATAAGACGAGACCCTTGCAGTGACGACGTGTGCATGATATGCGAGCGAGACCAGCCCCACATCGAGGAACTGCAACGATTATATGGCGACAGGTTTGTTTTTTATGAGATTTATGATAGCTCGCCAGAAGGTGCTCTTTATCATATTATACATCAGGGAGAAGGTGAGAAGCTACTCCCTCTTACTGCCATCATCCACAAAGGAGAAGTAAAAAAATACTGGTCCGGCAGACCAGTGGAGATTGGAGAATATCGGGAATATCTTGATCCGATAGTCTGACAAATCTGATGGTGTAAAAGTGGCATCGCCGATAAGCGTGGAGCATACAATATTTTTAGAGGGGAGAAGAGCTGATATAATTAAACCCATACAGGGTTTTCGGGGTGGTGGGGACGGAGCCCCTACAATAGGCGTTTTTGGAGAAATACAGTTTATCTGATTTATCAAGCAATTCCATAATCTCTTTTTTAGCTTGCTCTCTTGATATAGACCTCAGCATAATAACCTCTTCAGTAGCCTCCCCTCGTTCAATGTTTCGCCTTTCTATAAGTTCATTAATCCTATAATCAATTCTTTCAATCACATTTCACTGTAAGTCGATGTTCTTTTCGTAATTTTTACGATAACACTGTTTTTTGGATTGTTCGGCTCAGGTGTAAAGGTAATATGTGTCCATTCATCAGTCAGAGGTGTTTCTGGATAACTAAGCGAAAAAGAATAAGGTTTTAATTCTATTCCGAATATAGCACTTATATCGCTGGCAATTCCCACACCTGCTTAGGATAGCTTTTCTCTTCCTGCCGTAACTTAAGAACAAAATACATAACCCATGAAAAGTAAGCTCATTATAGCTAATACAATATATATCCAGTAAATGATAGTCCTTATTCTGAATTGCTTTAAATTAATACTTCGTTTCTTCACATATTCCTCTGCCGAAGAGAATCTATCGCACAGTAAATCATCAATTCCAAATGCCTTTAAGTCCTTCTTTTTAAGAGAGCTCTGAATATCAAGTTTATTACGAAGTACAGAGATTGCATAGGTTGCTTGTAAATAATAACGACTTCCTCTATACAAAACCAATATTCCGAATATGCTGAATATTAAAGCCGCAAAGAAATGTGAGCTCCTCCATATCGAGGTATGGTATTCGTTCGCTAAGGATCTCTGCTCAGAAAGTAATGCTCGTAAATCTTCTTCTTTCATCTTCTCTCA
>JAGXOS010000156.1 GCA_023659775.1 Methanomicrobia archaeon LH_S14
ACCTTATTCTCCCATCCCGCTTAAATTTCCTGACGTAAAAGGTGATGTTTATCACTCGCACATACCCTCTCCCTTTTTTGCCCGGTGTCTGATGAAAAAAAAATTACAAGCCTCATATCATTACCTATCACAACGATGTTTTTGTTCCGGATAGGGTGGATGGTAAGCCTATACCTGAGTTTGTTTCCAGATGGATAGAGAAAAAGAATGAAGAACTTGTGAGGCCCATTCTGGATGATGCCGAGGTCATAATTGCAACAACCAGAAGTTATGCGGCAACCTCTCCGGTACTGAAAGATTATTTAGATAAAGTTGAGATAATTCCCAATGCCATAAGAGTGCAGGAATTTTTACCTGGAAAAGATGCAGGAGAAAGGGATGGAATCGTCCTTTATGCAGGCAGACTTGTTGAATATAAAGGCATGCCAACTTTAATATCAGGGCAATGAAAAATATTCAAGCAAGACTTGTGGTTTTAGGGGAAGGGGAAGACAAAAATAGATTTGAAGAACTTGCAAAAAAATTGGGAGTCCGTGTAGAATTCAGAGGTAAAGTATCAGATAACGAACTAAAGGACTGGATGAGAAAAGCAAGAGTGCTTGTTTTACTTACCTGCACAATCCAGACTTGAGGCTTTTGGTATCGTTTTGCTTGAGGCAATGGCATGCAATACGCCCGTCATCGCATCAAATATTCCCGGTGTGGAAGAAATTGCGAGAAATGGCGGTCTGGTGTTTGAAAATGAAGAGGAACTTTCCCTGAATATTACCAGAATACTGGAAGACGATGCTCTTGCAACAAAGCTGGGTAGGAGGGGGAAAAGTATTGTCGCGCAGAAATATAACTGGGAATCGGTACTTGATAAAATTGAAACGCTCTATAAAATAACCAGTGAGAAACAACAACAATGAAAAAAAATTGCGGTAATTGTATCGGTCTCAGAATCAGAAGACTCGCAGGTGGTTTTAAATTCAGCAAAAAAAAAAAATACGTCTTTAGACTATCAGAACTTTATTGCAAAAATTGTGTATGTCGTTGATGTTACGACAGAAAAGGATGAAAGAATTACCTTACTTAAAACGGAGGGGATGGAAGTCTTTTCACGGCAGAGGAGAGGGAAGAAGGCCGGAGCACTAAATGATGCTCTTATATATCTTGCAGATTTCAAGCCAGATTATGTTGCACTATTCGATGTTGCCAGTCGCCCATCCAAAAACTCCCAGGTGGATAGTGTGAAGCACCTGGACGGAGGTACAGTGATTGCTAGCAGTTCACGATATGTCACAAATGCTGATGCAATGCAGTTACAAAGATGAGCAATATTATATGAACTTTCTGTTAAAATTCGTCTATCGTTTCCTTGAAAGGTCTAATTCGTTCAAACTGTTTAACGGACTTACAGGAGTTATCGATGCGAATGTTCTCGAGGATGGAAAGCGATTCGAGGATATTGCACAGGAGGATCTTGATATACTCTAATGAAATGGACATTCCTAGGCTATTAATTTCGCTTTCGCTGCTTACATGATTCTTCTTTCACTCACAGACTCTTTTTTTGCCGATAAAATTTTATAAAAGGAAAAATCGAAATTATATCTGCTATAACTAAAGAATAAACTTTATCCAAACCTGAAAGAAAAACAGTACTAATTATCGAGTAGGAATGAAAGTAATGAAAGTCTGGATCTCAAAGAACACTCTTGCCCATTCTGTGGGATTCCAAATCACATTAAGATCGAAAAGAAAGACAAATTCATTTCCCCACACCCTCCAGACCCTTTTATACATAAAGGTGAAGAACGGAAACTTTCAAAAAATAGATTTGAATTTTGGAAGCCAAAACATTATGAAGGGGAAAGGGAGAAATATCTAATTTGTGAAC
>JAGXOS010000157.1 GCA_023659775.1 Methanomicrobia archaeon LH_S14
ATGCTAAAACACCCTTACCAATAAAAGTATAACACCCAAGACACTTTTATATAAATGCAAACCATACCATTTATCATGTCTGTGTCAACCGTCATAGGGAAAGAGGAGATAGTTAAAATACCAAAATCTATAAAATAGACAAAGGTGGTAAAGATGCTGAGAATAAAAGAAGAGGATTTGCAGTATATTTATCAAAAGAACGAGAAGAGGGGAGTAATTGTGGATATTCAAACATTTGAAGCGTTAATAGAAATGCTGGAAGATTACGAAGACACGGTGGATTTCGAGATGCTGGAGACTGAAGAAACAACGGACTACGAGGAATATCGAAAGAGCAGGCTAAGGCAAATACGAGATGAAGACGTACACGATTAAGATAACGAAGAGCGCAAAGAAGGATCTTGATGCCTTGGATGACCGGATGTACATTAGACTTGATAGAAACATCCAAGGGCTCAGAAATGACCCTTTTCCATGGGGTGTGAAGAAATTGAGAGGAGCGGAAAATAGGCATAGAATCAGAGAGGGGAAATACCGGATACTTTATGAGGTTGACCAAACGAATAAAACAATTGGTATCTACCGGATTAAGCTAAGGGAGGTTGCCTATGTGTAAATGGTAATTTCGATAATAATTTATCTTTAGTGGTGCTTATACCTTTCAAAAACCCAACTTCCTCCTTCCCAAACCCTTCAGCAAAATTAAATCATAAAAACCTCTTTATTATCTCCCTCACCCAATCCGACCTCGTCCCCAACCTCCGGTCTATCGCACGCATAATCATCAAATCATCCTCTTCAAAACTTTTGAAAATCAAAAGCAAAAAGAAATAAAGAGCTAAAAAAACGAGAAACATCGTTGCCAGCGAAAATAATGACACACCAATCACGTATTTTGTTAGCGCATAAACAACCGAAACCGCTATTAAAGATGCAAATAATGGCTTCATGTAACTCTCCCGAAACGGCTGCATCCTCGCTATCCGATAAACAAAAAACAGATATAAAATGCTTATCAGGACTGCTGAAGCCCCGGTTGCTATTGCCGCTCCATTTATTCCATATCTCGGTATCAGAATAAAATTCAACAGAACATTGGAGCCCGCACCAACAAAGCTGCATCCCATAACTATTTTTGTTCTTCCATAAGTTGTGAGAAGAGAAGCTGCGAGTCCAACCAGAGCAGAGACAAAGTAGCTAAATGCCAAGATACGCAATGCCATTGCACCATCCACGTATTCCGCACCGAACATTATTTTGATAATTGATGTGGAAAACAGCGACATCAAAAGGAATCCGGGCAATACTATTGCGAATATCCATTTCGTTACGCTTGAATACGCATTCCTTAAATCTCCTTCCCTGTTTCTTGCGTATAGCTCTGTGGCAACGGGCATGAATATAATCCCAAATGCACTGAGCACAATACCCATTAATTTCGCCGTTGGCATAGCTACATTGTATATCCCCACATCAGCCGATGTGCAAAAATAGCCAAGCATCAGCGTGTCCGTCCAGCTCGTAATTAAACCCGCTAAACCCGCGAAAATCAGAGGAAAAGAAAAGAAGAAAAGCTCCTTATCCACTGAAACTGCCTTTACTCTCGTGTTTAAAATGGGAAATACTTTCTTTTCGAGGAAATAAAAAGCAAGCACTAGCATTCCTATTATTGAGAGAACCCAGCCAACACTCGCACCTATCACTCCAAATCCTAAGACGAGAAATGTAACTATTGCTATTAATTTGAACGTATCTTTGAATATATGCATCGTATAAACCATATATTTAATCTCTTGGAGGCCAACTGTCCCATAAACGAATTTTGTTGCTATACGACCATTCAAATACATGCTGGCAATAACTTTATTTATATATC
>JAGXOS010000158.1 GCA_023659775.1 Methanomicrobia archaeon LH_S14
GTCTGTCGCTTTTCATTAATATATGATCTGTAGTTCACAATTTAATAGATATGGAAAAATTAATAGCCAGGAACTTTGAAATGCAAGTCAAAAGAATCCTTATGGAGCGAGGGGTAAGAGCTAGAAGAAGTCTTGGTCAGTATTTTTTGATTGATGACGGCGTGGCAGCGAGAATGGTGGAATATGCCGGTGTAGGAAGCTGTGACGTGGTGCTGGAGATAGGAGCAAGGTTAAGTGGTGTAATTGAGACTACACCCGTTGAGGGAATAATAGAAAAAATAAAGGATAAGGGCGGGAAGATACTTGACCCGCCAAGGATAGACCAGGTAGCAGGGTTGCAGATGGCACTTGAGCTTGGCTACGAAAGAGTAGGTGTTACCGTGTCCACACTGGCAGACGCTGAGCGATGTAGAGCTATCAGCGAGCACACAGTGATATTTGGTGTGCATCTCACGGGCATCTCCAGAAAAGAGGCTGAGGAGTTCTGCGAATTCGCAGATCTTATTACTGCTTGCGCATCACCGCATATAAGAGAATACGCAAAGGAAAGAGTTATTTTACAAGCTGGCACCGCAATTCCGATATTCGCACTCACGCCCGTGGGCAAGGAACTGCTTTTAGAACGTGCCAAAGAAGTAGAAGACACTTTGTTAATAAATACCATGCGGTTACCAGTGCTGCCAGAAGAGAAGCAGCCTGAACCACTGGTGTAATCCCTAAACTCTAAACCCGAAATCCTAACCACCCATTATTTTTTCTTTTAGCACAGGTTTTCTTTTTTCTAAAAAGAAAAAGTGTTGCTTGGGATTTAGGATTTTCTCACTCCTGGATGTAATCGGTTGGATCTTCCACACCCGCTTCTTTGAACCCCCTTCTTCTGTGTAAACACGACTCGCAAATCCCACAATGCTTCTCGCCACCCAAATAACACGAATAAGTCAAATGCAATGGTGCTTTAACTTCTATCCCCTTTTTTATTATGTCTGGTTTTAACAAATCCACTAAAGGTGCTTTTACTGTTGGCGGCTGAGAAAAAGAAGCCACTGCTTTCTCCAATACCAAATTATATCTACTAACAAATTCTTTATCATTGTCTGGATACGCTCTCGCCTCCTCCGCATTAAACCCCACGAAAATAGCCTCTGCGGAGATGACTTCTGCATAAGCACCCGAAGTCGCTAAAAGAATTAAGTTCCGGCAGGGAACCCATGTAGATGGTGTCTCTTTTTCTTCATCCAAATTTACTTCTTCAGCCACGGGGACCTCTCTCGTGATGTCCGTCAGAGAAGACTCGCCAAGCTCCTTCAAGAAGGGTAGTTCCACAAACTTCAACTCCTTCGCACATAAATAAGCTGCTATTTTCTCTACCGCCTCTTTTTCCCTCTTCTCCGCTCGCTGTCAGTAAGAAGCGTGAAATAAATGCAATTCGTAGCCTTCATGCGATGCAATTGTCGCTGCCACTGTGGAATCGATCCCGCCGGAGCAAACACAAACTGCGATTTTAGTTCTTACCATTTCACCTGGTTTCTATTAGATTACGCCACTAAAAAAGGTGTTGCCTTGTACCCGGACACCCCCACATTTCCGGTGGACGTTTTTAAATCTCCATATTCACTATATACTTTGTGTTATAAATTTCAAAAAAGGTACATCCTTTAAATATACTATGAAAAAATATAAGGGAAAATAGAGGGGAAAAATGGAGGAAAAAATATTGGTTTTGGGAGAAGGGAAGCGCGGGATAGAGTATCTGTCAGAACTTGAAGAAGTATGCTTGGCGAGAAGCGCTCTTGCAAATGTAGTAAGAGACGACCCTGGTACATTAAGCGTATTACTACACACGGCAAGACCTGGTGGATGTTCCTACGA
>JAGXOS010000159.1 GCA_023659775.1 Methanomicrobia archaeon LH_S14
TTGAGTATATCTGAAGTCCCGAACGAAGTGAGGGATTTGGGCGAAGTGTAGCGGAGCCGGATACGCTCTGTTAGGTGACGTGGCTTTTAAGACTGATTGAAAGTGGTTTATCTTTCAGTGCACTCATTTTTAGGATGGAAAAACCGATGATGTTTCCTTCTTCATCTACTTTCTCCATTACTGCATCGCTTTCTGTCTCCCTGAAGTATCCTGCTTTTCTCTCAAATAAGACTTCAAAATAATCTCCTTCCTTGTCATACCAAACTTTTATTTCCTTTCCCATAACACCTCACCTCTCTTTATCGTGTCCGTGAAATATGCAGTTACAATAAACATATCACCAACTAATACTTTAACTACAACACATAAATACTTCTCGGTAACAGGTGTGACGACGTAATGCCGATGAAATAGTTCAACTTCTGGATCTGTTCTTGATCTGACAATTATATCAGGATTTGACAAAATGTCCTGTATCTTGTCAATCTGCCCATACATTTCTGGATGGTCTACTTCAATATGCTCTTGCCTTTCATCTGTTAATCGAATCCGCCGATTGTGGATGTCTTTAAACCATTTCATTTACCTATACTATCTTTTCTATTACTTGCCATATCGCCTAACGTCTTGAGTATATCTGAAGTTCCTCGAAGGGGAATTTGGGTGAAGGCGTAAACCGAAGCCAGATACGCTCTGTTAAGCGCAAGCGAGTGTAACGAACTGTAATGCGAAGGCGGTGCATGTTAAAGCTCTAATGTACTTTTATGAAGTTCGTTAATAAATTTTTGAAAAACACTCAGACCTTTTTCAGCCAAATCTTTATTTGTGAATATTGGTTCTGCTGGGGGGACCTCTTCAAAATTCATCATTGTCCGATCATCTTTTGAATGGATTATCATATGTCTCCAATCTATAAACCTTTGCACATCGAGCAAGATATCATTTGGAATACCAATTCCCCCGATTTTTAACCCGTACCCTTTATTATATACATCTTTAAAGTCTTTCCAATTTTGGAAGTTTACCTGTCTTTTTTCAATAAAAACTTCTAATTCCATCTTTCCTTGTTTGCTAGCAATTTCTCTTCTTTCTTCCTTGAATTGCTCCCTATACCCCTTAAGAATAAAAGGATCATATAGTGCCTCCATATTTATAACTTTACCTTCCTTTTCAAGTTCAATAAACCTTGTTCGAGTATACACTTCAAAAGCTGTCGTTAGTATGACAATTATTTGTTGAATTAATGTTGATTCGAAGAGGAAGTCTCCTTTTTTGCAATTTTCGATTAATATTCTTATCTTCTCCATCTGGAAATCAAAAATCTCTTTGGCTATTGGTTCCAAGATAACTTTTTCGCCAACTTTAACTCTATAAAATCCAACTTTAACGCCCTCATCTCCTATTTGGTAAATTCCTCCATCCTTGCCCACTCGGAACTTAATGTTTGGATCTTCAAAAGAATTCACACTACGAAGTTCATCTCTTCCATACTTTCCGACATAAATAGTATTCTCCTTATCTGACCATGTAAAGGCAATAAATAACTTAGGAGCATTGCGGAAATCTTGTATGTTTATTTGTGCGACCTTTGTTTTATAGTTTGGGTTACTCTGAATAAACCGAAGATTAAAGTTTGGATCTCTTTCTAAAATAAACACTGTTTGACCCTTAGCTATTTCAAGTATCCTAACTAATGGGGTACTTTCATCGAATAGATTTGATTCACTTACAACAAATTCAACTGTCCCTTCCCGTTCATTTAATTGTTCAATAGGAATTCATAGAGAGTTATACATTTAAGCTTTCCTCCTAGAATCTTACTGCCGAGCATTATTGCGCCTAACGTCTCCAGCATATACGAC
>JAGXOS010000015.1 GCA_023659775.1 Methanomicrobia archaeon LH_S14
AGCCTCAGGTGTGGGTAGTCTTATGACCATGAAAGACCACTTACGCTAGAACCCTAACATCTCAAACCTAAAATCTAAAACTGTTATGTGCATGATGCATATTATTTATTAGCCTATGGCAGTAAATAGACATCGCACAGCCGTATTCATTGTCATTACAATAACCCTGCTTTCTACCGGAGCCGCGGCGATGATATACGAAGTTGTCCTTTTAAGGGAATTTACACTACTTCTCGGGTCTTCTTTTTATTCCGGCTCGATAGTTTTAGCTTCGATAATGGGCGGTCTCGCTGTTGGAAGCCTTGTCATCGGCAAACTCTCAGATAGAACAAAAAATCCATTCCTCCTGCTCTTCATATTAGAAATGCTTATTGCCCTTATTTCTCTTGTTATCGTGCCTCTCACGAGGAAACTCGCACTTTGCGATACATGGATGCTAACTGACGGAATAATTTACGCATTCGAATTTATCGGGCTCAAACCCACTTCGTGGCATGTTCTTTTATTTTACAGTTCGTGCATTCTGCTCTTCCCCGCCGTATTGATGGGCGGCGAACTTCCGGTAGCCATAAACATCTTATCAAAATCAAAATCAAAATACAAAACGGAAAAAATCGGCGAAGTATCCGGATATTCATATTTTCTGGATACCATAGGAGGAATCTTCGGGGCGATTTCTGCCGGGTTCATAATGATTCCTCTACTCGGCTCAATAGCGACAGTCCACACCGGCGGAATCCTGAATACAACAGGAGCAGTGAGTGTGGCACTGTTCATGATATTCTTTCGGAGTTCTGATAGCCCTTCAAAGGCACTCTCTACAAAGAACAAAAATCGAACTAATCGAAAGATTATTTCGGTTATTATAGTTATAATAATTGCTCTTTTTCTCTCTCTCTTTGCTATGGGCTACCACAAGGCAGAGCAGTTGGAATATACCACGGTTGGGGATTTGTATCGTGGACAGGTTATCCTTGAGCGAACACAGAGCAGATACCAGGCGATAACAGTAATAGACCACGATATTCTTGGACGTGTTTTGTTCCTGGATGGTAGAGTGCAAATATCCGAGAGTGATGATGAGCCATATTCGGAGGCGCTGGTATTACCCGCCGCAGTTACTTTACTGAATAACGCACATAAACATAATCTCGATGTCCTCATCATTGGTGGTGGCGACCTCGGCGTCTTAGAAGTGTTAACGAGATTCTCTGATGATAAAATAGGAAACATAACACTCGTGGATTTAGACCCCGAAGTAATAGAAATATCAAAGAAATATTTGGTAAGCATACACAACGATTCATGGAAAGACCATAGATATAAGTATGTGGCGATGGACGGAAGGAAATATATTGAAGAAGCGCTTATGGACAGTAAAAAGTTCGACCTCGTTATTTTAGACCTGCCAGACCCAAACAATGATATTCTCGCAACTTTTTACTCGCTGGAGTTCTATAATGACGTTTATTCTTTGCTGGATGAAGAGGGGATAATGGCTACGCAGGCTACGCAGGCAGATTGGGCGTTAGAAGCTGACGGATACGTGATAATTGCAAATACGTTGGAACAGTCAAAATTCCCGATTGTTCGAATGTATGTGCAATATATACCGAGTTTTGGTCAGTGGGGATTTGCAATCGCATCCAAACGTTATGACCCACTGCAAATAAGTGACGATGAGATTGCGGATGTTATCGCGGATGTCGAAACAAACACGTACAGCGAAGAGACGCATTTTTCGCTCTTCGCACTTCCTCCGTGGCTTATAAAAGATATGGAGAATACGCATCTTATAAATACGATTGATAAACCGGTAATAATTAAGGAGTATTAAGATGCTACTACTACGGCTGATAAACAGGATAAGAGCTTTAAGGCGACACGTAGATAAATTCAGGATTCTATCCCTACTCCTTTTCGTACTCATATTCGGCTCCATAGCATTTTACCATTTTGAAAGAGGTAGTGAAGGAGTAGAAGAGATATGGGACGCTGTTTATTGGGTAATCGTGACGATTACAACCGTGGGCTATGGTGATTTCACGCCAAAAACAATGGGTGGACGGATTACATTTGTGCTGGTGGCATTAGGGGGAATAGGAACTATTGCGTATGTAATTGAACAACTTGTATCCTTTTCTACTAAGAGTCAATTAAAAAAATTATTTGGGTCGGGGGCGGTGAAGATGAAGAAGCATACCATTATTGTGGGCTGGAATACCAAAGCAGAAGAGGCGATAAAAGAGCTACGGAACGAAAATGAGGAGTTTTTAGTGGTGGGTAGCGAATTGAATCAAGCAGAGCTGAATGCGCGGGAGATACCGCATATTAGCGGAGACCCGACAAAGAGCGAGACGTTGAATAGATGCGGGATCAAAGATGCAAGGACGATGATGATACCTCTGGAGAACGATTCTGAGACGATAATGATTGCTCTCGCAACCCGGAGACTGAATCCCAAAATAAAAATCGTTGCGACATGCGAGGCGCGGGAGCACGTGGAGATGATGCGTGGGGCGGGGATTGACCATATAATATCTTATGCGGAGATAAGCGGGAGATTGCTTGCTCATGCGGTTACTGAGCCAGTGGTTGTGAATTTCATTATGGATGCTACGACATCGGTTAAAGGATTTGACCTGAAACAGATAAAAGTGGGCGAGAAAACGAGGTTGGCGGATGTGTCGCTGAGTGAGAATGAAAAGGTGATAGCGTTATACAAAAGGGGAAGGTTTATTTTCGACTTCACGGCAGATATTACGTTGGAGGAGGGGGATTATCTGGTGGTAATAGCTTCTTCATGCTAAATTGCACACATTTATATCCTTACCAGTTTAATATGCAGATACGTTTTTAATTAGACAGAGATTTTTCCATCCACTTAAACAACTCTAAGATATTTTACGATTGCTCATTTTAGAGGCCCTTACCAGGCGTATTTCTTCATAAGAATAATCGTCACCCGGCTTTTCTTTTATAGGTGCTAATCTCTCGATACCCAGAATTGACATCGCCCCTATGATATGCTCTTGCCTATAAATATCAACGAATTTATCAATTTCTTTTACGAATAATTCCCCGTATTTCTCTAATTTGCTTTCACCAACGCCGTTAATCTTCCGAAAATCTGATAGACTTCGCGGGAAATGGGTTGCCATCACCTTCAAACTCGAATCGTGAAAGATGATATACGGTGGCATACCCTCTGCATCAGCGAGTTCCTTCCTCAAACTTCTCAAAATTTCAAATAAACCGTGATTGAAGCCCACATCGAAATATTTTTGCGCTATCTGAACTTCTTCTGCCGGCTTGGTCAACAAAACCCTTTCTTTTTTGGATAAAATATCGCGACTCCTCTGTGTCAGTTTTACGATTGGGTATTTGTCACCTTCCGATTTCAGATAACCGAGTTGAACGAGTTCCCTGATAAAAGCCTGCCACTGTTTTTTTGCGTATTCTTTGCCAGTACCATAAGTTGTTAAAGTATCGTCCAGATTGCAAATTATTTTTTGACTCTTTGAGCCGCACAAAACATCAGCGATATAACTCATTCCGAACCTTTCCCTAACCTGAGAAACGCACAGTATGATCTTTTGAGCGATAAATGTTCCATCAATCGTTTCCTTCGGCTCCAGGCAATTATCGCAATTCCCGCAATTCGTTTCATTTTCATTATACGCTTCACCGAAATAATCCAACAAAATTTTCCTGCGACACGTTCTACATTCACAGAAATTAACCATCTCCTGCAATTTTTTATATGCAACTCGCTTTTCCGTTTCATCTCCCTTTTGCTCGATGAAGAACTCTATTTTTCGCTTATCGCCGTGACCGAAAAAGAGAATGCAATCGCTTCTAAGTCCGTCTCTGCCTGCCCTTCCTGTCTCTTGATAATAACTCTCAAGATTTTTAGGTAAATCGTAATTTAAATTTAAATACTGGAGCAATTGGTGATAGGCATTATCTTTTGGTTTAACCTGATAGAATAGATTTTCCCGGTTTAAACTCGCTTTATATATCTTTGAATTGGTTAGCCTTAACTGTGTTATAATATCCTTTTGTACCTCGGGAATAGCGGTTGCGGTCAGTGCAATTAAAGGAGTTTGAGGGAAATGCTCTTTAAGCAATTTCAACTGACGGTATTCCGGTCTAAAATCATGCCCCCATTCAGAGATACAATGGGCTTCATCAACGGCAATCAAACTGATATTCAAACGCTGTAAGAATAGCAAGAAGTCGGGTAGCATTATTCTTTCGGGAGCCACATAAAGAATGCTGATTCTGTTCTCCAACAATTCCATTTGCTTTTAACCCATCGACCTGGTCTTTCATTAAAGCAATAAGCGGTGAGACAACAATCGTCACACCGTCCAAAAGAAGGGCTGGTAATTGATAACACAAAGATTTACCCCCGCCCGTTGGCATCAGGGCAAAAACATCGTTTTTTATTTAAAAAGCCCCGTAACCTGCTCATTTCGCCCTCCCTGGACCTCCTCCACCCCGGATAGTATATCCTGTGCCTCGTGGTCTGACAATAGGACCTGAGCCGGGACGATCGTACCTGTAAGGCGAGTAGTATCCATATCCACCACCACAGACCCAAAAGAAACCCCAGGGATAATACCTGGTTCTCTCTCTGACTACACGAGTATCATTAACCGTAACCGTCTCATTATCAGCAGTAACGTTGAAGAACTCTCGCTGGAACGTTTCGTTCGTCGCCACTTTCTCTTTCAACGCAAGCACCTCGTCGTACGACTTCCTCGCCTCTATGTTCACCGCCGCATCTCTCGGTCCACTCAATTTGTGTTGGGGATACTTTATCGCATACATCGTCCCCGCAAGAGGTGCAACGTGCTCAATCTCTGCGGTTTCTCCTGATTTATACCTGACATCACTCCTCAACGATACGAAGTCATTTCCTTCCGCACGAATCTTGAATACCTCCTCTTCATAATCGTCTGAACCCGCTGCTATACAAACATATTTGCTGCGACCATCAGAATAAGTCGTAACATAAGCAACTATATCACCATTCGCAGCCGAGAACCACGAATAATCCCAGTACGGCCCCCATGCACCGCTTTTCTCGCTTTCTATCGCAGTTGTGACAAAACCTACCTCCTCTAACTTCTCGTGCACAGTTTTATCAATATCCTTCGCCTCTCTTCCATATCTGTACATTATCCCGGCAACGCCATTTTCATGCACTCTCTGTGTAGAATAATGGTCTATAGAATCGTCGCCAAGCGTGTGATAGCCAAGGTACGAAACTAAAGAAAGAGCTATTTGCTGGTCTTCTGTGTATTTCGGAGGTGCTAAAAGCGGTCCTATAACGAACGGAATCGAAGCCACAATGAGTATCACTATAACAACCATAGCTGCTATTATGCCTATATCCTCTTTAGCTACCATTTCTTCTTTTGTATTTGGATGTTCAGCTCTTTTTATAACCACAAGATTACACAGATTTTCACGAGAAACCTTTTCTTAAAAAGAAAAGCTTTACCAAAAGAACTTTTTTTTGTTTTTCTTTTAGCACAGGTTTTCTTTTTGTAAAAAAGAAAAAGTGTTGTGTGAATCTTGTGAAATCTCGTGGTTTTTTATTCACGTTATTATTACCGCCATTGCCACCACCGAAACCGCGACGTATAAAACACCTGAAAGGATACCAGATGCGATGTTCCCGTTACTTATCGCCTCTTGCAGTTTTATCTTCGGCACTAATAATATATCAAACACGAAGAAAAGGAGTGTAGCAACGAGCGAAATCCCTATGCTCCAGCCAATTGTTAATGTTATGTCATGAACCAGCGAACCAGTTCCCGGTGACATAATCGTTGCCGCAACCACCAGACTTATTCCGAGCAACATCAAACTGAAAAATATCGCAACCGCACTATTCCTTCCTTCTATCGCTTCCTGCAAATCGAATTTTCGAAACACGAGAATATCGTAAACTTTCACCAACAGCATGCTGAGACCTATCCCTATTACCAGCCATAAGAGTGCTACCCACGCCGTTACTATCATTTCATTTACCATTTTATTCACCTCCTATTATTTTATCCATTACAATCTCCGCTTTACCACCCAGGATATCTTCCATGAGCTCCAGAACCTTTTTCGCATCCCCACGCCCACATGACATCACCTCCACGAATATCGAATTCTCCTCCGGATACGTATGAACGGCAATATGGCTCTCGGCAAGCAATGCAATCGCTGTCAGTCCCTGAGGCGAGAACTTATGGCTGACGGTTTTCAGTAACGTCAAATTCATCAGCTTCGCCGCTTTCTCTATCGTTTCCTCCATTAACTCAACATTTTCCAGCTTTTCCACGCTGCAATCCTTTATCAGTCCTATAATAGCTTGAATCCTTGCCATTTCTCTTCTCTTCACCCCGGAATCAACCCCTCACCCTTGAACACCAAAATTGCCTCCTCGTAGCTCAAATCCTCAGGCGGAAGTATCAAATCCGGCTTTGGAAACGCTTCCTCTTCGTCCAGCACCTCGTCCATCTCGATGTCCTCACCCACGAGCAGTCCCCTCGACCTTGTCAATTCAAATATCCGCGGGTAAAGGTCATTGAATTTCTCTTCTGTAAGCTCGCCCCTTTCATTAAGAGTTGCGAGTTCATTGTCCGGCTCGTTTATCTTGTCCAATACCTCTTCTTTGTTCTCCTCCGGGAATGCCCACGTCCCACCACCGGAAATGCTTATCAATAAGTATGTGTGTGTCATGGCAATCACTTCTTTTTTAGATCCTCGTCGAGTGAGGAAAGCGACTCTGAGACTTTCAGCTCTTTCTCGATTTCGCTTATTCCCATGTCTGCAGTTCCTGCGGCGGTGCCGAGTTCCGCCGATGCTTCCGCTCTTGCCTCTTCCATCCTTATCTTCTCCGTCATACGCTGCACCGTTAAATCAACGTCGCTGGCCTCGCCATCTACTCCAGAGAGCGCCTCATTAACCCTTTTCGATGCCTTCGCCATCGCATAATCGGATTTTAAATCTGCTCGCTTATCTGCAAATCGCTGTATCTTCGCCGTTAAATCCACCTGTTTGTCCTTAAGCATCCTCACTTTCTTCTCCATCTCCGCAACGGACTGCTGAAGCATCGGTATTCTTTCTTTTGTCCTGGTCTCCTCCTCTACCAGTTGTGTTGCTGCACTGTTCAGTTGTTCCACCTGCATTTCTGCTTTATCTCTTTTCTCGCCCTCTAATTCCGGCAGTTTCTCCTCCAATGCCAAAGCCCTCTTTCTGTATTCCAGAGCTTTGTTGTGCACTGATACCACTTTCTTCTGCGCTTCGTTTAATTCACGCTTTTTCAGGTTCTTCGCCGCTATCGAATCGCGCACTGCGACATCCACCTTCTTCTTCTCTTCACGTAGTTTCTCGTTTGCATAGTCAAGCTGCTCCGCCGGGTCTTCAAATCGCTCTATTACTTTTCCCATCTTCGCTTTAGCCACATTTGAGAACCTATCAATCAATCCCATTTTTCATCACCTCAAAAAATTTCCAAACTCCTCCTCGGTATTTCATTTCCCCTATATACTTCTACCCTTGCCCCTGCGGGCTTTTCTATACTGAGGATTTCTCCTCTTCGCTCGAACTCGCAATCTGCATACGTTACCTGCGTTCCAACGGCAATATCCCAGGGGAAAGACCCTTCAACCAGGACTATTCGTGCTTTTCCCACTTCGTTCACCTTCACTTTTCCTCCTTGAAAGTCAAATACACTTCCTTCCTTTAATTTATCGGGGTCCGGTGCGTCCGCGGATTCGACTTCGTCAAGTAATTCAAGTGTTGTCCCCTCCTTTGATAACCATTTGTGCTCTTCCGTGTCTGAGAACTCTAAATAGAACTCTTCCCAGCGCCCGCCTCCCCAGTCATATACCAGCCTTCCAAGCACGGTGAAATCTAATCCATCTATCGTTCCGATACTGCCTTCTCTTAATTCTTCTGATTTGGTATCTACTTTACCCTCTCCACGCTGCTTCTTCCTTTTTTCTCTTTTGATTTCAAGTATCCTTTTGCTTCGCTCGAATAATCCCATTTTTAATATTCTTTCTTTATCTTCAATTATACATGATATACACAATATAAAAACTTTCCGATTTGAAAATATCGTAAACTTCTCATTTTTAAATTTGCATTTTGCATTGAGCCATGGCGCCTAACATTTGCACATACGTACAAAATTACTTAAAATTTGCAATCCCTTCTTTGATGACTTCTCAGGATGAAACTGCACTCCATATATATTATTTTTGTTCACAACCACTGCTAAATGCGCTCCATATTCTACCGATGCTACAACACTCGCTTCATCTCGAGGCACGCAATAATAAGAATGCACGAAGTAGAAATATTCGGCTTCGGTAATCCCATCCAGCAGTTCTGAATGTCTATGCAGATGCAAATTGTTCCAGCCCATGTGTGGGACTCGCACATTTGCAGGTAAACGAATTACTTTTCCCGGTATCAAGTCCCATCCTTTTTCTTTCCCCTCTTCACTCTCTTCAAACAAAATCTGCATACCAATGCATATTCCAAGCACTGGCACGCCTGATTCCACTATATTGAGCAGCTCCTCTGAAAAAGGCTTTAAGTTCCGTATGCCGTCGTCAAATGCACCCACCCCCGGAACAATAACGCCATCTGCGGTTCTCAGACTTGCGATGTTGTCATCAATAATTAGCATCGGGCGATTATACACTTTTTTCAGCCCGTTGTAAATGCTGAACAGATTGCCCATTCCGTAGTCTATTATTGCAATCATAAACCTTTCTTTTAAAAAGAAAGCTTTACCAAAGAAATAAATATATTTTTGGTAATCATCAATTGAACTTAAGATTTAGGATTTTTCACTCTTTATTGAGCATGCTATAATAAGTCGAGGAAATAATGATGAATTCTTCGGTCTTCGGTAAGTTCTGGATGAAAAGAAAGTGCAAGCATGTTTCTTTGCTTTGCGGCTACAATATGCCCATTTAGCGTGGCTAACACTTCTACCAAATCCGGTGCATGAGTTATAGAAGGTGCTCTAATGAATACCGCATGAAAAGGCTCATCAAAAACACTCATCTTTAACAACACCTCAAAAGATTCCCTTTGTCTGCCAAATGCGTTCCTCTTTACTTTTACATCCATTAACCCGAGCAGTGGCTGTCCTGTCTTTGCAACTTCTTCATCGCCTTCTTTCGCAAGCAATACCATTCCTGCACAGGTGCCCAATATCGGCTTTTCTTCTCCTACCGCTTCTGTTATCTCCGGAAAGATGCCTTCTCGCTCCATTAGCCTGCCTATTGTTGTACTCTCCCCTCCCGGTATAACAATGGCATCACAGGACTCGGCTATTCCTCGATGCTTTATCTTCACTACCTCTCCTTTTTCTCTCCTCTCTGCTAAGGTCTTCTCTAATGCGATGACATGCTCCTCCACATCACCCTGTATTGCAATTATGCCTATTCTCATTGTCGTTGCAGGCTTCCCGATCTCGTATAATTTACAAGTTCATCAAAGAACATCTTCTCCGTATCCCACGGACCCGGACTCGCCTCTGGATGATATTGCACGCATTTTATACCCAGATAAGAGTTCTCGAAGCCTTCTACCGTATTATCATTCGCATTTATCTGCGTTAGTTCTACTACGCCGTCCATTGAGTCCTTATCAACTGCGAAACCATGATTCTGCGACGTTATGTACACACGCCCGCTTTTAAGGTCCTTCACGGGCTGATTCGCACCTCGATGCCCGAATTTTAGTTTATACGTGTCGCAACCCAGAGCAAGCGCTATTATCTGCAGACCGAGACAAATACCGAAGATAGGGATTTCTCCTGCGAAATTTTTTACCACGCGCATTGCATTTTTCCCTCTCTTTGGGTCGCCAGGTCCGTTTGAAAGCAGCAAAGCATCAGGTTCCGAATTCCTTATCTCCGATTCCTCGGCGTTTGCCGGGAATACGAAAATGTCTAAATCCCTTTTTGCTAAGTTATTTAATATGTTCCTCTTCACACCCAGATCAATTACCGCTATTCTTTTCCCTCCTTCTTTTCCTTTTATCCTGTACGGCTTCTTGCACGTAACCTGCTCTATCAAATCAAGCTCGGATATATCGGGCTGAGTTATCGCAAGTTCTAAAACTTTTTCCTTCTCTTCCGTGCCTCCAACTCTCAAACATGCTTTCATCGTGCCGTATCGCCTCGTCTTTATCGTCAACATCCTCGTATCTATTTCGCATATTGCAGGCACGTTCTCTTCTTTTAAGAATTGCTCTATACTTCGCTTGCTTTTGTAATGCGATGGATAATCGCATTTTTCTCTTACCACGAAGCCTTCCACTTTTATTCCTTCTGATTGGAATTTGGCACCGCTCACACCGTAATTCCCGATGAGCGGGTAAGTGAGCATTAATATCTGCCCTTTATACGAAGGGTCGGTTAGAGCTTCTTCATAGCCGGTGAACGAAGTTGCAAACACGAGTTCGCCTAATGCGGTTCCTTCCGCTCCCCAACCTTCTCCCTCTACTACTGTTCCGTCTTCAAGTGCGAGAATTGCTTTCATGCCCCATTCCAACTTTTCGATTGCCGGGATGTTATCATAATGATACCCCGTAAACAATAAAAAACCACGAGATTTCACAAGATAGACACAAGAAGATAAAGCCAAGATTCATGATGCAAGATACAGGACACATGTTTGGCTTGCATTTTGTATCCGCACAATCTCTCGTGAAAATCTGTGTAATCTGTGGTTACTGACATAAAGGGATTTATAATGTATAAATTAGATTATTATAATCATGATTACAAAATTTATTGATCGCAATGATGAGTTAGGATTTCTGAAGAGGAAATACGAGGAGGAGAGTGCGCAACTTATAATCATATATGGCCGGCGTCGAGTTGGGAAAACTGAACTGACGAAAGAATTTTTCAAAGGGAAAGAGCATGTCTATTTCCTTTCATCGAAAATAGCCATTAATGAACAATTAGGGCAATTCGTAGCGAGCGTTTATGAAGCGCTTGGGGATGAGACAATCAGGGACTTGAAACCCGACTTTGAGATAATCTTCAAATACATAGCGGGGATTAATAAAAGGCTGATTGTCGTTATAGACGAATTCCCGTATCTCATAGACGCGGATAAAACCATAGTGTCTTTATTCCAGAGAATATGGGACCTCTACCTGGCCAAATCAAATATCTTCTTTATTCTTACGGGCTCGTCTATCGGGATGATGGAAAATGAGGTGTTAGGCTATAAATCGCCATTATACGGCAGGAGAACGGGGCAGTGGAAGGTGGAGGCATTGAGCTTTAAAGACCTCAGGTCTTTCTTTCCACAATATTCGGTAGAAGAGCGAATACGAACTTACTCCGTTCTTGGTGGCATTCCTTTTTATCTGCAGCAATTTGATGATGGCCGTGACGTATCAACAAATATAAAGGAAAGAATCCTCACAAAGGGTGAAATCTTGTATGAGGAACCCGAATTTCTACTAAGGGAGGAATTGAGAGAGCCAAAGGTCTATTTCACCATCCTGAAAGCAATCAGTTATGGCAATTCCAAGTTTGGAGATATAATGAACGCCAGTGGCTTGAATAAGAATACGTTAACGAGGTATCTGGACATATTAGGCAAATTGCACATAATCAAAAGGGAATTGCCAATTACCGAAAAGACCCCTGAAAGGTCAAAAAAAAACCTCTACAAGATAGCCGATCCTTTCTTCCGCTTCTGGTTTCGGTTCGTCCTGCCGAATGTGAGCAAGATAGAGGAGGATGTTGAACGTGCTTATGATGAGGATATCCACCCTTTTATCGATCAATATGTGAGTTTTTCATTTGAAGACGTGTGTAAGGAATTTCTGGTGGAATTGAACAGACAAGATGGGCTTCCGTTTAGGTTCACGAAAATAGGCTCATGGTGGCATCGGGATAATGAAATAGACCTCGTGGCTTTGAATGAAACTACGAAAGAGATTTTATTCGCGGAGTGTAAGTGGCAAAATAAGAGGGTTGGCATTAATGTCTACGATGCATTAAAGGAAAAATCCAAACTCGTTAAGTGGAACACTGAAGAGAGAAAAGAGTACTTCGCTCTGTTTTCAAAGGCTGGATTCACACCGGGACTCAACCCCGAGAAAGTACTTCTTTTCAACCTGAAGGATATAAACGGACAATGAAAAATGCAAAGTGTAAAAGAGTCATCCGAAATACTCATTTATTGACTTTACTTCAATCTCCCCTCCACTTTCTTTCATCTTCAATATTGCAGATGCAGCCGCCTTCGCAGCTTGCATCGTGGTTATATATGGAATCCCGAGGTCTATACAAGCCCTTCTTATCTGGTATCCATCCTTGTAAGACTGTTTATCCGTAGGCGTGTTTATCACCAATTTTATTTCTTGCGAATGCATCATTTCTATCACGTTTGGAGACCCCTCGTGCAACTTCTTTAGTTTCTTAGCGGCAATCCCTCGCTGCTTTAGATATTCCGCAGTGCCTTCTGTGCCGACGATTGACAGTCCCGTTTCTTTTAGCTTCCGTGCAACTTCCACTATCGCCTCTTTGTCCTCTTCACATACCGAAACAAAGACCGTGCTGCCAATATCCAATGGCAAGGGATTATCTGCCGCAAGTTCAGACTTAAAAAACGCCTTATCGAATTCGTAATCTATTCCCATCACTTCGCCCGTGCTCTTCATCTCAGGTCCTAAAATAGTATCAACACCCTTTAATTTCGAGAAGGGCAATACAACCTCCTTTACTGCTACATGATCCAGTTCTCCTTCCTTAACACTCAAATCACTTAATTTATACCCCAACATCACCTTAGCCGCGAGCTTTGCAAGTGGTATTCCCGTTGCCTTCGCAACATACGGGATTGTTCTACTAGACCTTGGATTCACCTCCAGCACGTAAACCACATCATCTTTAACCGCCATCTGAATGTTAAGCAAACCCTTTATTTGCAAACCGAGTGCTATTCTCTTCACATACTCCCTTATTGCCACTATAATATCCTTAGATAATGATTGTGGTGGAATAACGCAAGCAGAATCGCCAGAATGAATACCTGCTTCCTCTATATGCTCCATTATCGCTCCAATCAGAACATCTTCGCCATCGCACACCGCATCCACATCTATCTCAGTGGCTTTTTCCAGGAATTTGTCTATTAGCACTGGCTTATCTTTCGATACACGAACCGCCTCGTGCATGTATCTGACCAGTTCTTCTTCGTCATGCACTATTTCCATTGCTCTTCCGCCTAAGACGTAAGAGGGACGAACAAGCACGGGAAATCCTATCCTCGATGCTACTTCCTTCGCTACTTCCACCGAAGTCGCATATCCGCTATCAGCCTGTGGAATACCCAGATGAAGAATGAATTTGCTGAATCTTTCTCTATCTTCGGCAATATCTATGTTCTCCGGGTCTGTTCCGAGGATTACCGTTTTTGCCCCCAACCTTTCCAGTTCTTTTTTCAGTGGAACTGCTAAGTTAACCGAGGTCTGACCACCAAACTGCACCATCACACCATCATATTTCTCCTTCTCTATCACGTTCATCACGTCTTCAAGCGTCAAAGGCTCGAAGAAGAGCTTATCCGAGGTATCATAGTCTGTGGATACAGTCTCCGGGTTGTTATTTATTATGTGCGCTTCTATTCCTTCTTCCTTCAGTGCCTTGACCGCATGCACGGTGCAATAATCAAACTCGATTCCCTGCCCAATCCTGATAGGACCTGCACCAATAATCAACACCTTCTTTCGTGCTGAAGGCTTCAATTCACACTCCTCCTCATAAGAAGAATAGAAATACGGCGTTTTCGCCTCGAATTCCGCTGCACACGTGTCCACCATCTTATAAGTAGGTATAATACCTTCTTTTCTTCTGAGGTCGCTTATCTCCTCCCGGGTTCTTCCGGTTAGCGATGCAACTCGCTCATCGGTGAACCCCATCCTCTTCGCTTTTCTCAAATTACCGCCAAGATTCTCATTTAATCTCGCCTCCAACCGCATTATCTTCTCTATCTTCTTTATGAAGAACTGGTCCACGTTGCTAAGCTCAGCTATCTCCTCTACACTAATACCTTTCTTCAACGCCTCGTATATTGCAAAAATCCGGTCATCCGTTGGAGTTTCTAACAGATGCTTCAATTCCGCTTCTGACCATCTCTCATAGCCGGTTCCAAAGTCCTTGTCTATGTCTAAGGAGCGAAGAGCTTTTTGTAACGCTTCTTCAAAAGTCCTTCCTATTGCCATTACTTCGCCTGTGCTCTTCATTGAAGTCGTTAATGTCCTATCAGCGGTCGGGAACTTATCAAAAGGCCATCTCGGTATCTTCACCACCACATAATCTATTGCAGGCTCGAAGGAAGCAGGCGTCTCTTTCGTCACGTCATTCCTTATCTCATCCAGATGAAGACTTATTGCTATCTTCGCCGCTACCCTTGCGATTGGATACCCTGTTGCTTTTGACGCGAGCGCAGACGACCTTGACACACGTGGATTTACTTCTATTACCCTGTACGTGCCTTCTTTCAATGCAAATTGTATATTACAGCCGCCTTCCACCTTTAACGCGCGTATTATTTTTATTGCTGCAGACCTCAACATCTGATGGTCTTCATCAGATAATGTCTGAGAAGGCGTAACCACTATTGATTCCCCGGTGTGAATGCCCATTGCATCGAGATTTTCCATGTTACATATCGTGATGCACGTATCCTTCGCATCACGCATCACCTCATACTCTATCTCCTTCCACCCAAGCACGCTCTCTTCCTCTAAGACCTGATGAATCCTCGAAACCTGTAGCCCGTAAGATACTATCTCTCTTAACTCCTCCATCGTCCTCGCTATTCCACCTCCCGTGCCTCCCAAAGTGTAAGAAGGTCTGATGATGAGTGGTAGACCAAGTTCCGCCACAACTTTCTCTGCTTCTCCCGCGGAATTTACCGCAACGCCCCCTGGTATCGGCTCGTTTATGCGCTCCATCGTTTGTTTGAATCTCTCTCGGTCTTCGGCATTGTATATAGCTTCTAAAGGAGTGCCAAGAACTTTTACATCGTATTTTGATAATACATCGTGTTCTGCTAATTCTGCCGTCATGTTCAATGCTGTTTGTCCACCCAAACCCGCCAATATACCATCAGGACGTTCTTTTTCCACTATCTTCGCTACCACGTCCGCCACCAGTGGCTCTATGTATATAACATCAGCCATCTCAAAATCGGTCATTATCGTTGCTGGATTGGAATTTACAAGCACCACTTCCACGCCTTCTTCTCTTAAAGCCCTGCAAGCTTGCGAACCCGAGAAATCGAACTCGGCAGCCTGACCTATCTGTATCGGACCCGAGCCTATTACCAGCACCTTCTTAATGTCTTCTGCTTTTGGCACTTCCTCTATTTCTCAAATCCTTTTCCTAATAAAGAAGTATATAACTTGCAAACGAAGAGGCGGTATCTCGGAGGTTAGAGAAGTGGAAGCGAGGGAAAAGATAAAAATAGCAATTGCGGGGAAAGGCGGTGTAGGTAAAACAACCATTGCAGGCACGCTTGCTCGTCTCTTTGCGAGAGCGGGGCATAGCGTAATCGCAGTCGATGCCGACCCTGCAATGAACTTGAAATTCGCATTGGGCATAAAAGAGAACCCTGCACCCATATCAGAACTAAAAGACTTGATTTTTGAACGGACTAACGCTTATGCCGGGGCTGGGATCTACAAATTAAATCCCAAAGTGGATGATATAATCACGAGATATGGAGCAAAAGGACCGGATGATGTAACACTGTTGGTGATGGGGACGATAGAAAAAGGAGGGACTGGATGTACCTGTCCAGAGAATGCTTTTCTTCGCTCTTTGCTGCGACACGTGTTATTCAAGGAAAATACGGTTATAATGGACATGGAAGCGGGAATAGAGCATTTAGGTAGAGGAACCGCAAAAGGAGTTGATTTGATGCTTACTGTGGTAGAGCCGGGGATGAGGTCAGTGGAGACTGTCGGCAGAATAAAGAAGCTTGGTGAGGATATTGGTATAAACAACATAGCGGCAGTGATAAATAAAGTTACGGATTCAGAGATGGTAAAAAAGATAGAAACTGAATTAGAGGAAATGAACATACCTCTGCTGGAAATCATTCCTTATGAGCAGGCGTTGATAAAAGCAGATATGGAGAGTAAAGCTCCGTTAGATGTAGGTGGAGAGGCAGAAGCGGTTGAGCATATAAAGAGACTGAAAGAGAAGATTTTGGGTTATTAATTTTAATTATGAGCGTTTTATTTCATAGACATATTTGGAGATTATAGGATTATGAATATAAACATCCCACGGGTGGTGATTGCAGGAGACAGAAGCTCGGCAGGTAAGACTACTGTGTGTATAGGACTATTGGGCGCTTTGCGAGCCCGAGGGCTTGAGGTTCAGGGTTTCAAGGTTGGACTTGATTATATAGACCCCGGGTTTCATACATTGGTTTCCGGCAGACCATCAAGGAATCTGGACGGGTTTTTGATGTCCCCTGATGTAGTAAGGGAGATATTTATAAGAGGCTGCGATGGAGCGGATATTGCAGTAATAGAAGGAGTTAGGGGGCTTTACGAAGGGTTGAATTATTCTGATGACGTAGGAAGCACTGCGGAGATAGCAAAGATTTTGAGTTGTCCTGTCATACTTGTGGTTGACGCGGGGAGCATCACGAGAAGTGTTGCCGCGGTGGTTAACGGCTATAAAAGTTTTGACCCGGAAGTACAGATTGCCAGTGTTATTTTAAACAATATTGGAAGCGAAAGGCATGGAGAGAAGGCGGAGAAGGCAGTGGAGAAGTATAGTGGAGTAAAAGTTATTGGTAAGATTCCTCGTAAAAGCGACCTGGGAATCTCTATGCGGCATCTCGGCTTGATTACCGCACCGGAATGTAAAAATAGACGGCAGGATTTTGACAGCGTTTTGGATAAGATAAAAACGTCGGTGGAGGAGAATGTGGATATGAAAACGTTTTTTGACATTGCAAATTCTGCATATGCTCTGAAAACGCCGGAGACACGGATTTTTCATACGAAGAGGGGTAGAAATGAAGGGGTTAAAGTCAGGATTGCAGTGGCTTTTGACGAGGCTTTCAATTTTTACTATCAGGATACACTGGATTTACTCGCTTTGGAAGGTGCGGAACTCGTGTATTTCAGTCCGATAAGAGATAAAAAGCTTCCGAGAGGAGTGGATGCAGTTTATATTGGTGGTGGCTTTCCCGAGATTTATGGAAAGGAGCTTTTCTCGAACACGCAAATGCTCGATGCAGTAAAAGACTTTTACGATGGATATGGGGTTATCTATGCGGAATGCGGTGGGTTGATGTATTTGATGGAACAACTCGAATACAAGCCCTTACAGGGCTTGCCGGGTCGTGGAGCAGAACCTCATAAGGGCGGCAATTTTGGGATGTGTGGTGTGATAAAAGGATTGGTGAGATTTGGAGAAAAGAGAGTCGTAAACTATGTAGAAGGAGAATTTTGTAAGGATTGCATCTTAGGTAAAAAAGGAAACAGGTTTAAGGGGCATGAATTCCATCATTCTGAAATAATACTCGAAGATCCGGCAAACGTTGTTTTTGCTTATAAAATGCTGAGAGGGGAAGGTATAAAAGATGGAATGGACGGCATTGTTTCAAAGAACTGTCTTGCTTCTTTTGCTCATCTGCATGCTGCTTCTTATACAGATTTTGCCGAAAATTTTGTTAGGAGTGCCAAACAAAGTTCCCTTTATAACCACAAGATTACACATCGTGGGCTCTGCCCACGTCCCCGCAAACCCTGAAAGGGTTTATTTCACGGGAAATTGTGAAGATACATGAAGTCAGAGCTCAGAATTCTGTTTTCTATTCTCTGATTTCTGGTCTTGTGTCTATCTTGTGTCTATCTTGTGTCTATCTTGTGGAATCTCGTGGTTTTTTATTTCTGCTAACAAGTACAATATATTATTTAATGTGGGCAATAGAAGTAAAGGACTTAATGAAGAGGTATCGAGGCAATGGCTTTGCTGCCGTGGACCACATTTCTTTTAGTGTGGAAAGCGGCGAGATGTTTGCTTTGCTCGGTCCCAACGGTGCAGGAAAGACAACTGCGATAAAAATATTGACCACTCTGCTGAAGCCGACTTCAGGAACGGCAAAGGTAGCAGGGTTTGATGTCGGTAAGGATAAGGACAGCGTGAGGAAGAGCATAGGGATTGTATTTCAAGAACCCTCTCTGGACTGGAGATTAACAGGAAGGGAGAATCTGGATTTCCATGCCAGGATATACGGAATAGGAAGGGAAGAAAGAGAACGGAGGTTAGAAGAGGTTTTAAAGCTCGTTGAACTGGAAGACAAAGCGGACGTAGTGGTAGATAAGTATTCAGGAGGTATGAAACGTAGTTTAGAGCTTGCAAGGGGTTTTATTCACAGCCCAAAAGTCCTATTCTTAGACGAACCCACTCTGGGATTGGATACGCAGACGAGGAGAAGAATATGGGATTACATACGTGAGTTGAACGATAGCGAAGGAGTGACGATTGTATTGACCACGCATCACATGGAAGAAGCGGATTATCTTTGTGAACGTGTAGGGATTATGGACCGGGGGAAGATAATTGCTCTTGAGACACCGAAGAATCTGAAGGATTTGATAGGTTCGGATTTAGTGAGTTTGGAAATGAACACGGGGAGTTACGAGGTGGAGGTTTTCAAAAAGCTGGATTTTGTTACCGACTTCATTGCGCATGAGGGCTTTGTTACGTTGAAGATGGAAAGAGGCGACTTGAGAATTCCAGCGATAATGGAGGTTGCGAAGCTGGCAGGAATAGAGATAAAATCGGTGAATTTGAGGAAGCCGAGCCTGGAGGATGTCTTCTTGCATTTTACGGGGCGGAGGATAAGGGAATAAGTAGAATCAATAAAGTATGGGAATCCCCACGGTATCCATTTGGTGTATGGGCTCTATTTACCATTTTATTATCCCTTTTTGATATTCACTCCTAAAAATCTCATTCCTACTGATAGTTCTCTATTACAGCCTTTAATAGACTCCTAAATTGAGATATTCGCTTATGCAATTCATCAATAGTATCTAAATCACTCTCTATATATTTTATAGGAATTATAAAAGTCCATGAAGGCGCAGCTGACTTTTCAGTTATTTCCTTTGTAATCCTATCCACAATTCCTCTTGTGTGAATCCAATCTTGAGAGAGTTTGCCCCATAGTTTAATGGACCTCTTATTTAAGCCAAGCTCCCTATCTATGAAACTCCTCTATGAAATCGTGTTCCCTTTTTGATATTTTTGTACCATTCTTCATTTTTGTCTCTTTTTCCAACAATTCAAGTTTTTTCTGAAAGGAACTTTCATCTGGATATTTCAAGTCCGCGAGATAGCACTTTACCAGTGATTCCAGCATCACTCTAAGTTCCATAAAACAGACGGGTAAATTACCAGTCAGTAAATCCGTTTGAATTGCATAACTGGATGGCATGAGTATGTGATGTATGAAAAAGACCCTTGAGTATCTAAGATAATTTTCTTTGCTCTTTTCTCCTTTAACAGAAAATCCAATATAGTCTATAGCATCATTTATGAGAGATACAACTTCATCATAAGCCTCTTCTGTCTTCCTAAGGAGAAAAATTTCGTTTTCTTTCATCACGCTCGTAATGAAATCAAAATGCTTACCAGCATCAATTTCTTCGGTCATCTTAATCCTCTCAGAAACTCCATGTCACAGTTTTTTTATGATTTGTAGGGAAGTCAACACGTATTTTATCTTGTGAGAGATCAATTCCTTCTGGCACTTCAAACAATATCCAACCTCCTTCTGTAATGTTAGGATATATTTTCCCATAACCATGATACATCTTTCTCCCGATAGGCTCACCATAGAACGTAGATCCCCCAGCCTGAGAATTAATTTCCTCACCTTCCTTTATATAACATTTTTATATCAAATCTATCTGGAACCTCTAGGGCTACTTCGCCAACATTCTTTGCTTTAATATATACCCAAAGAAATTTTGCTCCCTCTGCTGAATAAAAGGTTTTATTAAGTGTTTTATTACACTCATACTCATGACTCTCTTCAAATCTAACTACTGTAAACGAAATATCATCAAGTATTGCAGATTCACCCAACGATAATTCTGTTTTTGGTGTTACCGTTTCTGGAGTCGGTGTCGGCACCGTTGGCGCTGATGGGGTGCTTTTCAACACACCCTACAAACATCGCTACTACTACGATTAGATGAAAAAAATGGCAATAAGTTTTCAGGCAATCTACATGCTGTGGCTCAGGGATATGAAAGGGATGTGGAGGGCAAAGAGCAGAGTTGTTGGTGAAGAGCTTCTAAATCCTTCTCTTACTCAACAGCCCCTTCATAAACGTAAGTACGACCAACTGGCTTATACAACTCTGTGGTCTTCTGTTTAAGCTCTGACCTGATTTCTTCTATCTTTTTGTGAACTTCTTTCGTATAAAACCGTTCACCGCACTTCTCACATACACCTGCTTTAACTCTCAAAATTGCCACATCATTTTCTCCTTATTCTTCAATTATCTCCCCGTGTAAGACAGAATAAAACAAATCTTCGTCTAAAAGCTCATCGTTTGCAAGTTCCTCATCTGCATGATCTGTCATGTTAATCTTCCCTTTTACTATCGCGGATTTTATTTTTTCTAATATATCCATTTATAGCTTATCATTAACTAAGAAACTTTGTGTTTCTGTATAAATATCTACTCATAAAATATAGAGATAAAACATGGTATCAGAAACAGAGGAGAGGGAAGTGGATAAACTTGCGTCGCTGCTTGGCGTGAATAAAGAGGAAGCTTTGCGTCTTGCACTCAAAGAAGGTATCCATGAACTTCGTATCAGAAAAGCAACTGAGCTTTACGTTTCAGGAAAGGCAAGTGTGAAGCAGGCGGCAAGATTTGCAGGGCTTGACCTTGCAGATTGGTTTGCCATTGCAAGGGAAAAGAATTTAATCGTCCAAATTCATCCAGAAGAGCTTGAGGAGAACGTTGAAGCTTTGCGGGAATTAAAATGATCGCGTCAACTTCACGTCTTGTCCTCGATTCCACGGTCGTTATCGCATTGAGCACTGTTAAGCAGGTCGAACTCTTGAAAAAGCTGAACTCCTCAGGTTTCAGGATGAATGTGGCACTTTATGAAAAAGTTCTCGCTCTCATGGAGAGAGCGAAAAGCTGAGCAGGAAAAATGGCACTAAGTTTTCAGGCGATCTACGTGCTGTGGCTCAGAGAGATGAAAGGGATGTGGAGGGCAAAGAGCAGAGTTGTTGGTGCGTTAGGGATGCCTGTATTCTTCCTCGCATTTCTCGGATTGGGTTTTGAGCACGCAGTTATACCGGGAATACCGGAGGATATGAATTATATCGAGTTTCTCACACCCGGGATAATAGGGATGACCATGCTTTTCAGTTCGATGTTCGCGGGCATTTCCGTTCTCTGGGACAAGGAGTTTGGATTTCTTAAGGAGGTGATGGTGGCACCGGTATCGAGACTTTCTATCGTCCTGGGAAGAATAGCAGGAGGCAGTACCGTTTCCGTAATGCAAGGGATTTTAATCTTAGCGCTGAGCACTTTGCCTTTGCTGGGCTTTAAAATCACAGGTATGATTCCTGTTATCCTTGCGGTAATGTTCATGTGTTTGATTTCATTTACTTTTATCGGGTTGGGCTTGATCTTCGCTTCGCGGATGCGAGATATGCAAGGGTTTTCATTGATAGTAAACTTCGTTATGTTCCCTATATTTTTACTCTCCGGTGCTTTGTTCCCGGTAAAAGCATTACCCTCCTGGATTATCCCTGTTTGTTATGCTAATCCGTTAACGTATGGCGTGGATGGTTTAAGAGGTGTTTTGCTCGGTGCAGGGGCTTCAGAATTTTCTGTATTGCTCGATTTTATTGTGGCTTCTGCATTTTCTATTGGAATGGTATGCGTAGGTTCTTATTTATTTGAGAGCACTGAAGTGGAAAGGTGAGGTGTAATTACTCAAAATCCTGTGGATTTTGAGTGATTAAATGTAAAAAGCAAAGTGCAAATGAAAAATGCAAAATTTTATTTGAGATAAAAATAGTCTTTTGTTATTGGATCTATGGCTGTCTTTTCTCCTTCAGGATTTGCATCATATCCGGGATACCCATATTTCCCAGCCGTTGCGTCGAGAACTATACATGTCTGATTATCTACTTCATAGTATGATATTTTTTGATCCGCGAGAAGTTC
>JAGXOS010000160.1 GCA_023659775.1 Methanomicrobia archaeon LH_S14
TTAATTTTAACTTAATTGACCTCTCAGAAGATGACGTTTTCAAAAAAGTTAGTGATTTGCTAAATCACGGGATGGCGCATAATAAAGAGTCTTTTTTTTAGTTATGATAAGGAGTTAAAAAAATGAAATTGTGTTTTTATTGTTCGCACCGTTTAAAATCAGGAGACTCATAAAAAAGATAATGCGGGATGTTGATGTAGTATTTCACCTGGTAGCACAGATTAGATTCATGTGGACAGGTCCTATATCGAGCCAAAACTTACTTACTTATGATGTGAATGTGATGGGAACCCAAAATGTCCAGGAAGTGGCAAGGCTATATGATGCTAAGAAAGTAATTCATGCATCTACAAGCGAGGTCTATGGCTCTGCACTACACGTTCCGGTAGATGAAAACCATCCCCTGAACGCTCCGCATCCTTATGGCGCGAGCAAAATCGCTGTCGATAGGATGTGTTATGCATATATTCAAACTTTACCAGGAGAGTCCTGAGTGACGTGCCACCTATTATATATGGAGATGGTCTACAAACAAGAGATTACACTTATATAAAGGATGCTGTTAGAGCTTACGATTTAGTTTTAAATCACAGCGAGCCGATAAACGAGCCGATTAATTTTGGAACTGGCAAAGAAGTAAGTATAATTGATTTAGCCAATAAGATAATTGAATTGTGTGGTAAAAAGGATAATATAAAGCCGGTTCTTGTAGAGCCAAGAATTGGTGAGGGCAAAAGGTTAATTGCAGACGCAACGAAAGCAAAGGATTTATTAGGGTGAGAACCTAAATACAGCCTCGAAGAAGGGCTGAAAGAATTTATTCGATGGTATAAGAACTATGGATTCGAGGAGAGGATTAAAATTGAATGAAAACGGCACAATCAAATCAATACGCAGATAGCTATGGATATTCCCGCAAAGACATTACAGTACAGGCGATGTATGTAACAATGTTAAAGATTCGTAAGTTTGAAGAAAGAGTGGCAGAACTTGTTTCCAAAAATGAGATTATTTGTCCATGCCATTTATATATTGGAGAAGAAGCGGTCGCAACAGGAGTATGTTCAGCCCTCAAGAGGGATGATTACGTCTTCAGCACGCATCGCTCTCACGGGCATTATATTGCTAAAGGTGGTGATATAAAGGCACTGATGGCGGAATTATATGATATGGCAGGGCAACAGGCTGCTCAAAAGGTAGAGGTGGTTCCATGCACCTTACATCGCCTGATATGGGATTACCTGGTAGTAGTGTTATCGTTGCGGGAACGATACCTTTAGCGGTGGGAGCGGCGTTAGCCTTTTCCTTGCAAAAAAGGATAGTGTCTCAATAGCTTTCTTTGGTGACGGTGCTGCTAATGAAGGAACGTTTTACGAATCTCTTAACTTTGCTGCGCTTAAGAAACTACCGGTAATTTTTGTATGTGAAAATAATCTCTATTCTACGCATATGCCCATATCGGCATGTATTGCAAATACGGACATTTACAAACAAGATAGCTGAAACGTTTAATATGTCTTCGGTACGTGTTGACGGGAATGATGTGACAGCTATTTTTAAGGCAGCAAAAAAAGCAATAGCAGATGCTCGTAGTGGGAAGGGTCCGGCTTTTATAGAATGTATGACATACAGATGGCGGGGGCATGTAGGTCCGAACTTCGATATAGATAAAGGGCTCAGGAGTAAAGAGGAGTTGGAGTGTTGGATGGATAGATGTCCTATTAAAGCGCTGGAAGAATTCTTGTTAGAGCAGGGTTTCATTTCAAAATCAGATAAGAACAAAATTTATGCGAGTATAGAAGAGGAAGTAGAAGAAGCGCTTGCATTTGCAAAAGAAAGCCCTTATCC
>JAGXOS010000161.1 GCA_023659775.1 Methanomicrobia archaeon LH_S14
GCCTTTGTAACTGTTACAGTTTAGCTACCTTTATATAGTCTTATGTATATCTAATAATTAATGGAAAGACTTTACACCTTGAAGGAAGCGAAGCAGATGCTGGGGGTTCAGACAAAAGCGATACAGACATGGGATAAAGAAGGGAAGATACGGGTAGTCAGAACTCCGGGTGGAAGAAGACGCATCCCAGAAAGTGAGATTCTACGAATACAGGGTATTGAAACCCCGAAAAGAGCGGTTATTGGATATGCACGGGTTTCCTCACAGTCGCAGAAGGATGATTTGGAACGGCAGTTAGAGATAATTAAACGTAAGGCTGTAGATAGTATCCTGATAGATATAGGGTCTGGACTAAATGAGAAGAGGAGAAATTTTAAAAAACTATTAAAAATGGTGATGCAGAGAGAGATCTCAAAAATTGTTATTTCTTATCCAGATAGACTTACACGATTTGGATTTGAAACCCTTAAAGAGTTTTGTTTAGCTTTTGGAACGGAAATAGAAGTGATAAATGAAGATGTTTATACATCACCGCAGGAAGAGATGGTAAAGGATATGATAACGATAATTGCACATTTTTCAGGTAAGCTCTATGGTATGCGATCTCATAAACAGAAGGAGGTGATAAAGAATGTTAAAAACATTCTCTCTCAGACATAATTTGGATCTGAAAGCGTTTCTATACGCTTATCTTACCGTTCTTAACGCTATAATCAGTGATATTTGGAGCTCTATCACGTGGAAGGAGTGGCAGATACCCGATAAGAAACAGAAGCGTCTGTTTCCGAACTACCGGAAGGATAACGCATTTAAACGGGAACTGCGGGATAAATATCTAAAAGATTGGAGTTATGCTGCTCATTGGGTAGATTCCGCGCTGAAGACCGCTTACTCCATCATGGGTAGTTGGAAGAAGAATTATAACAGGGGTAAAAGGAAGAGGAGATGCCCGGTAGTGAAAAGACCGTTTGTCCGAGTGAAACAAACGCTGATGAAGGTTGAAGGGGAACGGTTAAGGATAACGATAAAGCCACGGGAGTTTGTTTTCATTAATCTCTCGAAACGCTACTTCAAACTAAATGGTAGGATTGGAGAACCAATATTAACGAACACACATATCCATTTACCAATAGAAGTGGAGAAGAGGGAGAACGGGAAACACAAAATCGGGTGGGACTCAAATAAATATAGTCTTGATGGTTTCTCACCCGATTTGGGATGGGTACGGGCAAGCTTAAGGAAACTCTTTACTATTCATATCGCTTATGACAACAAAAGGAGACGGATTAACAAGATAGCATCAAAGAGATTACATAGAGGAAAGGAGTTAAAGAAGAAATATTCAAAGAGGGAGCGGAACAGAACCTCGCTTTTTATTCACCATTTGACAAATGCTATTTCCATTTTGGGATGTAAACACGGATTTGAGGATTTGGATAAGACGGGAATGTATAAAAGATGGAAGAAATGGAATCGCGAACTTGGATATACAGACTGGAAGAAAATAGTTAATTTCACCGGATATAAAAGCACAGTGGATTTAGTCGACCCATATCATACCTCAAAAGACTGCTCCAGGTGTGGGTGTGTGAACAAAGACCTGAAAGGAGAGAAGTTTGAGTGTAAGAACTGTGGATTGATAATAGATAGACAGATGAACGCAGCGGTGAATATATACCTAAAGATGGAGGGTCTTCCTCACGATATTGAATGGTTTGATAAAAATGTCGTGAGTGGGTTCACCCAGACAGGGGCGGAATGGAAGGTGGCCGATGAACTCGTGAGGTCGCTATATGATACGATGA
>JAGXOS010000162.1 GCA_023659775.1 Methanomicrobia archaeon LH_S14
GCAAGGTGAAAGATAGCGGTGCAAACGTGCTTTTCTGTCAGAAAGGGATAGATGATCTGGTACAGCATTATCTTGCAAAAGAAGGGATAATGGCTGTGAGACGAGTAAAAGAGAGCGATATGAAGAAGCTGGCGAGGGCAACAGGTGGGAAGGTATTAACGACTCTGGAGGAAATCAGACCAGAAGACCTTGGAGCTGCCGGAGTAGTTGAAGAAAGGAAGATAGGCGGCGAGGAGATGATATTCGTAGAGAATTGCACGAATCCGAAAGCCGTGTCCATATTACTGCGAGGAGGGACGGAGCACGTAGTGGACGAGTTAGAACGAGGAATGAATGACGCATTAAGAGTGACGGCTTGTGCAGTCGAGGATGGTAAGTACGTAGCCGGAGGAGGAGCCACAGAGATAGAACTGGCGATGAGGCTGCGTGATTACGCTGCAACCGTAGGCGGGAGAGAACAACTGGCAATACAGGCTTTCGCCGAGGCAATTGAGGTCATTCCAAGGGCACTTGCCGAGAATGCGGGCTTAGACCCCATAGATATGCTCGTTGCACTTCGGTCTGCGCATGAAGCAGGAAATAAATATGCGGGTCTGGACGTGTTCAAAGGAGAACCGGCAGACATGTTGAAAGCGAGTGTCATTGAGCCGCTAAGGATAAAGACATAGGCTATTAGCTCGGCAACAGAATCAGCGACGATGATTCTGAGGATAGACGATGTAATTGCTGCGACTACGGCGAAGAAACCGCCAATGCCTCCAGGAGGCGGTTATCCCGGGATGGAAGAAGAATACTAATTTTTTCCTCTTCTTCACTTCCTTTTTTTTTCCCCTTTAATATGGATTAAGAAAGGCAAGTAAAGGGGGAGATCAAATTCAGGAGGAAACACCCCCAAAATGGAAAAGCTTATATATAGCTGTTTATATATTTCTTATTTGTAATGGCTCTTGTTGAGTGCTGGGTAGGGTGCAATGACATAAGTGCCATAATAAACAAAAAGGAGGTGAAAATAAAAAAAAGATGATGGAAAAAATACAAGCAAGTTTTGCTGATGCTGTCGGAACAATGGTCGGATGGCTACCTAAGATAATTGTAGCGATAATAATCCTGCTAATAGGGTTGTTCGTAGGGCGTATTGCGGGGAAAATCATATCCAAAGTGCTTGATAAGGTTGGTGTAGACGAGGCGGTTGACAAGACTATTATAGGTGATACAATCAAGAAATCAGGCATGACCACAGTGGGATTCTTTGATGCACTGGTTAGGTGGTTTATATACGTTATCTTCATCGTCGCAGCCGTAAACGTGTTGGAGATAGAGGAATTGACAGCGTTCATGCATCAGATTGGATTATACATTCCGCATCTGATCGCAGGCATCATAGTGCTGGTGGTAGGTCTGATACTGGTCAACGTGATCATGAAGTGGGTAGAAGAGCAGTTAACAACCCGTGAAGTTGCATACGCTGATATAATAGCACCGGTGTTGAAAGCGATATTCTCTTTAGTGGTGATCATATTAGCTTTGGACCAACTACTTATTGAGACGGCAATCATATACACATTCCTCGTTCCGTTAGCATGGGGACTTGCAGCGGGCATTGCAATCGCTATGGGAATCGCATTGGGATGGGGACTCAAAGATGTCGCTGCAGAGTATATAAAAGAAAAACTGAAAGAGGAGAAAAAATAGGGGTAAATAACTCTGTTAAGTGTGGGGTGAGGAATTAAAATGGATTTATCAAAAGAGAAGAGGGTAAGGGATGTAATGACGCGAGGTGTCGTTACGGTATCGTTTGACAC
>JAGXOS010000163.1 GCA_023659775.1 Methanomicrobia archaeon LH_S14
CCCCGATATTTTGTAGCCTCCGCAAGCTCCTTTAGACATTCTGGGTTCTGTGCTGTGGTCATATCCCCAAGCGCTTCGTCCCGAACAAGACCCTTTAGAAACCGTCTTATTATTTTTCCACTCTCCGTCTTTGGCACGTCAGAGACGTAATAAGCGATTTCCGGAGTTGCTACCGGACCTACTTTCTCCCTCACCGCTTTCACTATTTTCCTGTCCATCTCTTCTTTGGGCACTTCGACAGCTTTTTTCAGAACCACGAAAAGAGCAGGCACTTCTCCTTTTATCGCATCCGGTTTTCCTACCGCTGCAACTTCCACCACCTCACCCAGGTCGTTTACCGCATCCTCGAGCTCAGCAGTGCCTAACCTGTGTCCTGCAACCTCCATGACGTCGTCAATCCTGCCGGTAATCTTTATCAGAGGCTGACCTCCTATTTCCAGACCGGTTTTTATTCCGCCATCGCCTGCAAAATATATTTCCGTGCCGTATTCAGTCCAGTACTCTTCCACATATTTCTCCGGCTTCTTATACATTCCTCGGAGCATAGAAGGCGCATAAGGTGGTTTTACAACGAGATATCCTGATTCCCCTTCTTTCACTGGCTCTCCAATCTCATCCAGGATGTCGTAATGCACACCCGGAAGTACAGGACCTGCTACGCCCGGAACGAACGGACCTATACCGGGAATCGAAGATAAAAGTATTCCGCCGGTCTCGGTTTGCCAGTACGTATCCACCAGAGGGCAGCGGCGCTCTCCTATTTTCTCGAAGAACCATTTCCACGTATCAGGATCAATTGGTTCGCCGACTGATGCTAAAAGTCTCAGGGAGGAGAAGTCATGTCCTTCGACCCATTTATCTCCCACTGCTCTTAACGCTCTTATTGCTGTAGGAGCGGTGTAGAATATAGTCACTCCGTATTTCTCTATTATTTCCCACCATCTGCTCGGATTTGGATAGTCAGGGGCACCTTCATACCATAATACCGTCGCTCCCACGAGTAAAGGACCGTAGAGACCATAAGAATGCCCCGTTATCCAGCCTATATCTGCCGTTGACCAGAATAAGTCCTCCGGATGTAAGTCGAAGACGAGTTTCATTGTCAATGCTACTCCAACACCGTATGCACCGCAGGAGTGCATAACAGCTTTCGGTTTACCAGTCGTTCCGGAAGTGTAAAGCAGGAAAGAACAGTCTTTTGATGTGATTGTTTCTGGTTCGCAATAAGCTTCGGCTCCTTTCATCAATTCATCAAAGTAGTGGTCTCTGCCTTCCTTCATAGGAATATCTTTCTTCACTCTCCTCACGACCACACAATTCTCTGCATTCACGCTTTTTTAACTCTATCAGTTTTCCTCTTCGGTAGAAACCATCCACGGTAATAAGAATTTTTGACCCTGCATCTTCCATCCTCTCTCGCACCGCATGAGGTGCAAAAGCAGTGTAAACGATGGAGTGCCATGCTCCTATCCGCTGACATGCCAGAGCAACTATTGCAGTCTCAGGAATCATCGGCATCCAGATAGTTACAGGACTCCCTTTCTTTACTCCAAGACCTTTTAAAACGTTTGCAAACTTGTTCGCTTCTCTATATAAATCCATGTAAGTCAAGACCTTTTGGGCTTCATCCACGGGCTCAGGCTCCCAAATAATTGCTGCCTTATTCCTGTGCTCCTCAAGATGCCGGTCAAGGCAGTTATAGGATAAATTCGTTTTATTTCCTACGAACCAGTTGAAATAGGGAGGTTCTAACTTTACTACCTCATCCGCAGCCCATTCCTCAAACCAATCTATAT
>JAGXOS010000164.1 GCA_023659775.1 Methanomicrobia archaeon LH_S14
CGAGATAGAAGAGAAGACAAGAGCCGTACACAAGTGCCCGAAATGTGAAAAGAAGCCAGTGGCAAGGATAGGCACAGGTATATGGAAGTGCTCAAAATGTGGCTTCACCTTCACCGGGGGGACCTATATCCCACAAACTCCGATAGCCATAACAGCACAGAGGGTGATAAAGAAGATGGGGGAAAGAGGAGTAGGAACAGAAATGGGAACAGATATAGAAACAGAAGCCAATGTGGAAGTAGAGGAGTGAGGTGAAAAATAGAGTATGGGATATTACTGCTTAAGGTGCAAAAGGATTGTAGAGATAACCACGGAATATCATGGGGTAAGATGCCCATATTGTGGCTATAGGGCATTGAGAAAAGAGCGACCGGAAGAAGTGGTGAAAAAAGTAAAAGCAGAATAGAATGGGAATCAAAGCTGAATTTGTGCTTGAGGATGAGGGAGAGATAATAAAAACGGTGTATGAAGCCGTAAAGGAAGAGAAAGAGAATAAGACAAAAATAGAGGACAAAGATAAAGACAGACGCTTTTTTGTTGATGTCGCTCTCAAAGGGAATAAACTAAGCGTATGTATAAGCGGTGATGATATAGTGAAGATGAGAGCAGCGGCGAATACATGGCTTCGGTTGTCGAAAATAGCAGAGGAAATGGTGCAAGTGGTGAGAGAATGCGATTCTCATGGTTTCTGAGCGGGATACCGGCATTGGTATTTCTATTGCTTATCATTCTCATTCTTTTAGGCATATTATGGCTGATAGTTAAATTCTTGCCTTACATCATCATCGCAGTTGTAATTTTAATTTTGGTTCTCGTGTTAGTGTATTTTCTATGGAGGATTTTTACAAAAAGAGGCGGAGAAGATATTGGGTGATGGTGCGGCAGTGATATTCTACGAAGCGGGAAAGAAAGCGGTGCTGGTATCGGTAAAGCGAATTGAGGAAGAATGGAAGCGAGGCTAAAGCGGAGAGGGAGCTGATAATCAAAGTTGAAAATTCGTTCATTGCGAAAGAATATGGGAAGTCCGATGTTCCAGTCTGCCATTTTATCCGTGGGTATTGCGCTGGGATAGGAGAAGCATTGACAAATCAAGCGATGGATGCAGAAGAAGTGAAATGCGTGGCATGCGGTGATGACCATTGCGAGTTTGTAGTTAAAACGGTTGAATTACGATATTCATTTTTAAAAGCGGCTCGATTACTCGTGCAACACTGGAGTGAGAAAGTCCAGTCTCTTCCGCGATACCGGATAAATACGTTGTCGTGCCGCGATTTCTTATTAAATTCGGTGCAGTAATCGGAGCAATAATAGGGGCATACTTATTCTCCCTCTTATAAACGTGACGTATGTACGTTTTTTTACACGACATTTTGTATCTCCAACGCCCTCTTTGGAATCAGCTATCGTATTTTATTTCTTTTTATCCTTGCCAATAATTTTCGGAGCGCTAATCGGTGCTGGAGTTGGGCACTTGATTAGTAAGTATACAGAGGATAAGGGATAACCAGGGTCAGTATTAAAAACAACAAACCGGGAATCGGAAGACAGTAAATCTAATTGTATTTGTTATGATTTGTTTGGTATTGATTTCGCAAATATATTCTCTTGCGACTGGACAAATAAGAGGTCCAATGTGGAGAATGATTATAACAACCACAACCATAATTGGATGTGTTATTGCTGGGTATTTTATAATTTCATCGCTTATGAAAAGCGGTAAGAAAACATGAATAAAATAATAAACAGGAACAAAAC
>JAGXOS010000165.1 GCA_023659775.1 Methanomicrobia archaeon LH_S14
GGATGAACGTGGTAACCGTAACGAAAAAGTCCGATATGGGAATAATAGTCTTACCACCAAGGATTTCTCACATATTAGTAGAAGCAACGAATGAGCCAGGAGTAGAATAGTTATAAAAGACTTTCTTGAACGCAGATTAGAAGAAGCTATAAAAAAGATTGAAGCATTTGAAGAGAAATGGGAGATGATTTTTGAAGAGTTCAAGAAAAGATATGCGCGTGACGAGTTACCCGATAAGCGTGATCCATACTCATGGGCGGTGGAGGAAGACTTTAGGGAATGGGAAGCGGCTGAGACACTAAAAAAGCATTATCAAAGAATCTAAGAGGATTTACGGAATTGATAGAGATAATATTCGACTTATCTGTCTTTTGAAAGACAGCAGTAAAACGGTTCTCCATTTTTTTGCTCCTATTACTTACAAGGCTATTGGAATATAAATAGCTATAGTATTTTCTTTCAGGCATTCACCGCCATGTCTTCACATTAGAAATAATCACAAAACCTTCTTCTGAATCGTTAATGGCTTTTTCCAAACCTGCATCCAAACCATCAGAAAAAAACACGTTCTCACCTTCTATTTTGTCCTTGAACTCCTCACCCACAATTATTATCTCAACAAAATCACTTGCACGAGCAACCACTTGTTTCAGTTCTTCCACGCTCACACCCTCACACACGTATTGTGACTCCTCTCCAACAATCAAAATCATCTTTTCTGAAAACCGCCTTGCCATCTCCGTTATCTCATCGAGAAACGTCAATTTTGTGCCCGAGTTGGAATTGTCAATCAAAAACCGCCCTTTTAGCTTCTCTAATTTCATCCTGCCCTTTATAGCCGAAATATCTTCAGTATTGACCGCCTCTGGTGGAATGCCAAGGCTCAAAACGGCGCAACAAGCCGCTTCCAGGGAATTCCGGTAATATTCCCCACTAAACAAATCAAAAGGTTTGAACGCTATTTCGCCGCTTATAAAATCACCAGTTATGGTTCTCAGCCTGCTAAAAACAACTTTGTTCTCCCTTCCATCTATCCACAGGTTTTTAGCTTTGTCACCAAAGGTATTCGCTCCTACGTTTCCATCGGATATTAATAAACCCGGATGAACTACGATACTCTCGTTCTTCCCTTCGTAGTTCTTTAATGAATCCTTTTTTACCGCAGAAGCATCTTTTGTGCCTCCTGCAATCCTGTAATCTGCTTCCAAGCTCGTTATCACTCCTACATCACCTATTCCCGTTAACCCAAGCGATATTTCAAACACCGCTATATCGGGCTTCAAATTCTTTTCCCTCGCTATGCCCATCACTTTCAACACGTTTGCAGGTGCGCCGCCGATTCGTGGAAATTGCACCTCCTCCTCTGCCGATTTGAATCTTGTAACGGAACTGGTATGCGAAAGAACTTTAAACTTAAATTTGTTTTTCAACAACTGGCATATCAGCTCGCAGACTGCGGTTTTCCCAACCGTCCCTGTTACTTCTACTACTTTTATATCGGCAAAAATGTTTTTCATGGCAGCAATCTCTTTTACAGCTTCGTGATGACTCATAAAAGGTATGTTATTCTTCAATGCTTGCTTTACGATTTCAAAGTTCGGATTCAGGTGAACGGGTGCGATAACTAGGTCGTAATTCAACAGGTGTGTAAACGTTGATTCTCTGTACGGATTGAATATTTCCGTCTCTTTCCCAAGTCCTTTTAGTTCGTCTGCGATAACCGTGCGAGATCTCAGTTACACGT
>JAGXOS010000166.1 GCA_023659775.1 Methanomicrobia archaeon LH_S14
TCTGCAGACTCTCTGATTCCGGCAATTTACTTGTGATGTTCGACAGCGCAGATAAAATAAATTTCGAGATCGAGGAGCGTGACGTAGATTCCTATGCGTTTCTTATCAGCGCGCGTGAGATAATAAGATTCCACTACCCATTTAGGTTCGAACCTTTTCCGTATACTTAAGACGAATATAGACAAGGCGACAAGTCTACTCAGAAGCATGTCTGGATGGAGTAGGAAACAACTTTTTGATGCTATTTATCAAGAAATAACGCGTTAATCAAGAAATAGTGGGTTAAATACATGCAAGAGCGGAATAATCACTCAGGGTACTCTCTACCCCGAGGCGTGGTTGGGGTTTATATTATGATCCCCTTTATGGCTATATTCATATTCCACCAGTAATTCGTTATGCCATGAATCTTCCCTGCATGCAATGGCTTCGATACATAAAGCAACTCTCAACGGCTTATTTAGTTTTCTTATGAGCAACGCACACGCGTTTTGAGCATTCTGTTGGTGTTTATCATTTAGCGACTGAAGTGCATCAGGTATTATTTAGAAAGCAAAAGGATTATGAAGAATGGCCGGATTTGAACCAAGCAACAGAACTATCACTCCAATTAGCTGCGCTTTTTCACGATGTCGGGCATGGTCCATGGGGTCATGTCTTTGAAATCTTTTGTAAAAGAAATTGTGACTTTAGCGAGTGGAAGCATGAGAAACAGACCGCAACACTAATTTCTAAAGGTGTAGGGGCATATAATCACATACCCCCCTTTTTGAGTGACCTGCATAGAAAACTACAAAAGATACCAAACGCTGAACTTCTCCTCCCAAAAAATGTAGCAGCCATAGCTACAGGGTCCCCTCCCCCTTCCGATAAGAAGTACCTTTTTCTATCTCAAATAGTCGCTAGCGAGTTTGATGTAGATAGAATGGATTATCTTCGAAGAGATGCGCTGCATACAGCCGTTGGAACAGGGAGTGTAGATGTATGGGAAATTTTATATAGTTACACAATAGCCGAGGACTTAATTGAGAAAGGTATGCCGAGCGGGACATGGGGTGCAAAATTATCAACGAATGCTAAGGAAGCAGTGGAAGCTTTATTAACAGGGAGGGATCTTGCTTATAGAAAGGAATATTATCATAAAACACATCGTTCTGCTGAAGCAATGTATGAAATCTCGGACAAATATGCGATAGAAGAATTATCAGCGATGACTGATGAGGATCTGTTAAGAGCTTTTGAAGGAGATAGGGGGAATCCTTTCACAAAAGATGTTGCAAAAAGAATACGAAGACGGAGAATCTATGAACCTCTTCCTTTTGAAGTTCACGTATTTAACGACCTTGACACGCAGGCACAAGAATATATATCGGAATATAGTACGCCTAAATCAATTGAAGAGTACAAAAATATTCTTAACTCAATGGACGCCCTAGCAGCCACACTCAATTTCCCAAATGAGTGGAGAGTCATATTCGATATAGAAGAAGTGCCTGTTTCTAAGGGGATGCATATAGACGACCGTACTTTTATAATGAAAATACTAATGAACTGAAATCGCTATTAGAATTATTACCCCATCTTGCACTAACTCATGGAGAGATATTTATTGTATCCTGATATGCCACCAATTGATTTAGGACGTAGATATGTGCGAGAGATCTCGAAATTGCTCATCATAATGCCTTTGTAACTGTTACAGTTTAGCTACCTTTATATAGTCTTATGTATATCTAAT
>JAGXOS010000167.1 GCA_023659775.1 Methanomicrobia archaeon LH_S14
GTTTACCGCTGAGCCCGCAGAGAACACAGAGGGTCAGGAAAAACATTTATCTCATCTCAGCGCTCTTCGTGAGCTCTGCGGTAAATAAATTCAAAAAATCTTCTTAGGGGTAAACCCTTTCTCAGTCTTACTATAATCCAACCATCAATAACCTCAGCCAGATTCTTACGGCATTCTTCCAGCGTTTTGCCAGTTGCCCAAACACCTTCTAACTCTGGCACTTCTCCATAATATGGCTCTTCATCCTCAATAATCTCATATCTCGCTTTATTGCATAAATATATCACACATTAAAAAAGAAAAGGGTTACTACGAATCCATCCCTATCTGTGAGCGTGTGGTGTCCAATAACTCTCCTGAACACTTCCTTCGAATTATCTCTGAAGTTAATGTTCCTCAGTTATATTGAAAGGTGGTGCAAATAGACCTATCAAGTGAGCTTCAAGTATGCAACGAGTTAAAACGTCTCGGACAACTAAATATTTAAAACGACAATGATTACGCATAAATTCCTTCGCTTCTTTGGGCGTTATCTTTTTCTCCCTACTTATTCCATATTTTACTGGCGCAGAATTACGTATTCCCATAAGATGATTTAGATATAATCTTTGTTGAAGGTTTTTAGAACGTCCTACATAAAGTGGAGCAAATTTATTCCCTTCTAGATTCCTCAAGATAGAATCTGCCTGCGTTTCTTGTAACAACTCAGGAATCGATTCATCTATAATATAAATCACGTACACTCCAGGAGTATTTGCGACATTATCAAGGTTACTAGGTTTTAATGTTCTATAAGTAAACTTTTGACCTGATAATAAATCGGCGATAAGTCTGGTATTCTGCATTTTATAATTACCTCTCTATTGTTTAGTTCTACACATACCTTGCATTTAACATAAAAAGCCTGTGTTTATATAAATTTTGCTACATTGATAACCTTTTTGTCAGAAACTCAGGGTAACTCCAGCTCCTCCTTGTCCTTCAATCGGAACGCCATCTTATGCTAATGAATTGAGATTATTTCCCCTCGACTGTTATTTCATAAAAAGGCTCTTCAATATCTTCAATATCTTCAATAGCTTTTGTTGCAGTTATTTTGATAATCTTTTCATCATCTTCGATCATAGCAAAGGTCTTTGGATGTATCTTCGCATGTTCAGGTTTCTCAAAAGTTTCATCCAATTTCAATTTAGGATGATTGGGGCATTTCATCAACCCATCGCAGATACCCTTAATGAAGTTATCCAAATCACCGGGTTTGTTGTAATTCCATGGCAAATGAATTTTTATAGATAATGCGATGTCCTCAGAGAGAGGTAACGAACCGTTTAATTCATCACAAGCTTCTTTTCGAAGTTTCATGAGACGACGCACCTCGGTCGGATTATTCCACATTGATTTACTTTTTCTTCTTACATTCCTTGGCGGCACTATACCTTCAACCTTAAATCTGTATTTTCGATTTGACATTTTTTATTCCCTCTCTTTGTTTCGTACCATGCATCTACTTTAATAACCTTCTTACCAGAAACGGTAGGTAGCTCCTTCTCGGCGTTCAATCGGAACGCCCTCTTCTGCTTACAATTTCATGGTTCCACTTGTTCATTCTCGAATTTCTCAATAAATTTCAATACACGTATCTTTGTTTTGATTTCTCTTTCTAAAGTATGTATACTCAGCACCGGCATAAATTACACTTTTTTATCGGCAGGGTCATAGAACAGA
>JAGXOS010000168.1 GCA_023659775.1 Methanomicrobia archaeon LH_S14
GTTCTAGCGTAAGTGGTCTTTCATAGTCATAAGGCCACTTACGCTAGAACCCCCCACAACCACAGCCACAAGCACAAGCGCCGCAGGCACCAATAGCGCCTCGAACAAAAGAAGAAGAACTCGAGCAGTTATCGAACATGGCAAGTAGATTGGAGAAAGATTTGGAGGAAGTGAAGAAAAGGATAGAAGAACTTAAAAGGAGGTGAATAAAAATGCCAAGAGGAAGAGGAACAGGATTTGGAAGAGGTTTTTGGTCTGGCTTTGGACCCGGAAGAGGCATGGGAATGGGCAACCCTTATCCATTCTGCAGGAACTTCCCATGGCTTCCCAGATGGTGGTGGACGGGAATGTATGGTGCAATAGCCCCAGCTCCTGGAGCATACCCCCTGGTGCCATCTTATGGCTACCCGTATCCGTATTCTTACGGGAGGTGGATAAGATAAAATGAGCGGCGGAGGAAGAGGAAGAATGGGTGGCAGCGGATTGGGACCAGGCGGGGATTGCCGATGCCCAAATTGCGGATAGACAATGTCACATCAAGCGGGGATACCATGCTATGAACAAACTTGCCCAAAATGTGGGTCGAAAATGACAAGACCATAAAAAACCTTTACCAAAGAAAATATTTAGGGGATGATATAAATGGCGTATGGGAGAGGTGGAAATAGATGGAGAAACATGTATTATCTAACTGGTTTGCCAGGCTGGATGAGGTTTGGATACTCTCCGGGCTGGGTAGGAAGAAGTCCGACGGGTTTGCCACCTGCGGCACAGTATCTCACACAAACAGGACAGATGCCGCAATTCGGTTCCGGGCTACAGCAGCAAGCACCGGCAGGTGCGCCTGTTGCACCAACACCAATGGGCATGCCGGTAATGCCGAAGGAGCAGGAGATTTCTATGCTTGAAGCACAGGCGAAGATGCTTGGCGACCAGTTAGAGCAGATAAAGAAGAGATGGCAGACAAAAATGTAAATGTGAATTCCGATTTCGATGAATTGGTCAAAAACATAGAAGAGGAGATAGTGGAAGAGGCAAGGGAGATATACACTGAGAAGACACTTGAGGAGGCATACAACCCAAAAAACGTTGGTGAGTTGAAAAATCCCGGTGGTGCTGCCAGAGTAACAGGTCCCTGCGGCGATACCGTGCAGATACATCTCGAAGTCGGAGGCGATAAAATCACCGATAGCAAATTCATAACTGACGGTTGTGGTGCGTCAATCGCTTGTGGAAGCGTGGTTACTGAGTTCGCAAAGGGAAAAACGGTAGAAGAGGCTTCGAAACTCACCGCCGAGCATATTTTAGCTATTTTAGGCGGTTTACCAGAGGACAACATCCATTGCGCTGCACTTGCTACGGATACGCTAAAGGCTGCGATTGGAGATTACCGTGCAAAAAAACTGTGTTAAACCTTTTTACCTTTTATTCTTCAGTTCCGCGAATGGTCTTCCTCTCTACTCAGAGTCAGTAAAATCCTCTTTTCATTTGCCATTAGTTCACGAAGATAAGAAGGTGTTTCACGTTTTAATCGCATCCGAAAAGTAGCAGTGCTGTACTCTCCAATTCATCTAATTCTTCTTCCTCTTTCTCCTTCTCCTTATGCTCTTTATCTTTGTCATTGCACTTCCTTTCTTTAGGGGGCGTCACGAAATAACTATATCAACTACCTACCACTTATTGAAATTTCG